>NZ_DASVTX010000316.1:0-27374 GCF_036387355.1 Longimicrobium sp. | reverse complement strand
GCCGGGCCCGTGGTGGACGTGGGATGCGGCCCCGGCCACGTGGCGCACTATCTCGCGGCGCGCGGGGTGGACGTGAGCGGGCTGGACCTGTCGCCGGGGATGGTCGAGCAGGCGCGCGCGCTGCATCCGGGCGTATCCTTTCGCGTCGGCGACGTTACGGCGCTGGACGCGGCGGACGGCGCGTGGGCCGGCGCGGTCGCGTACTATTCCCTCATCCACCTGCCCCGCTCCACGGTCGTACACGCATTGCGGGAACTGGCGCGCGTGCTGCGGCCGGACGCCCCGCTGTTCCTTGCCTTTCACGCCGGGGCCGAGACGCGGCACATGGACGAGTGGTGGGGCCGGCCCGTGCGCCTGGACTTCGTCTTCTTCACGGCGGACGAGATGGCGGGCTTCCTGCGCGAGGCGGGCTTCACCGTGGAGGATGTGACGGAGCGCGACCCGTACCCGGAGGTGGAGGCGCCCACCCGCCGCGCGTACGTCATCGCGGTGCGCGGGCCCGCCGCCGTGCCGTCCGGCGCCTGACCGCGGCGGCGGCGCTGAAACCAGCTCCGGCCCGGGCGCGTTCCAGAGTGGGTCTGCCGGGAGATGATCCCGCACATCCACCCTCGACGACCGTCATCGCCATGACCGCACCCCGCCGCGGCCTGCTGCTTCTGCCGCTGATCCTTGCCGCCTGCGCCCCGCGCGCCTCGTCGTCCGCCGCCCCGGCACCCGCACCCGAGGCGGCGCCCGCGCGGCGGATATCCGCCCTCACGGACGAGGTGGACCGGCAGGCGCCGCTCTGGCTGGTTCGCCACCAGGTGCCCAGCGTGGCCATCGCGTACATCCGCAACGGGCGCGTGGCGTGGACGCGGGTGTACGGCGAGCAGGCGCCCGGCGTGCCCGCCACCCCGGCCACGCTGTACAACGTGGCCTCGCTCGCCAAGCCCGTCTCCGCCGAAACCATGCTGCGCCTGGCCGCCGCCGGCCGCGTGTCGCTGGACGAGCCGCTCGCCGGCTTCTGGGTGGATCCGGACGTGGCCGCCGACCCGCGGCACCAGCGCCTGACGCCGCGCATCGCGCTCAGCCACCGCACCGGCTTTCCCAACTGGCGCTTTCAGACGGAGGGAAAGACGCTGGCGTTCCAGCGCGATCCCGGCACAACGCTGGGCTACTCCGGCGAGGGCTTTGAGTACGCGCGCCGCTTTGCGCAGCAGAAGCTGGACGCGGAATGGGAAAGCCTGGCGCGCCGGTACGTCATGGGGCCGCTGCGGATGAACAGCACCACGTACACGCATCCCGCCGCCGCGGCGCGCGTGGCGCTGCCGTTCGGGCGCGAAGGGCGCTACGGCGAGCCCTCCGTGCAGGACAGCGCGCTGGCCTCGGACGACCTGTACACCACGGTGGGCGACTACGCGGCCTTTCTCACCGGCGTAATCCGCCGCGACGGGCTGCCGGCCGCGTACGCCGCCCAGCGCGATTCCATGCACGTGGTAAACGAGGAGTCCACCGCCCGCTGCGACCGCGCCGCGGTGGCGCACTGCCCGCGGGTGGGGATGGGGCTGGGATGGGAGATCCTGGAGTTCGGCGGCGAAACCGTGCGGATGCACTCCGGCGCGGACTGGGGCGAGAGCACCCTGGCCTTCTACTTCGCCGAAACGGGCGACGGGGCGGTGATCCTCACCAACGGCGCGAACGGGATGAAGGTGTCGCTCGAGGCCGTCGAGCTCCTGTTCCCGGCCACCCGGCTGGCGGACTACGCCCGCAGCTTCCGCTGATCACCGCGCGCGGTGGGCCGTTTCCGGCGCAGCCTGAAAGGGGCAGCGATGACGAGCGATTCAGAGGTGGCGGAAGCACTCCTGGCCCATGCGCGCGGGTATCTGCGCGCCATCGAGGACGGCGCGACGGGGGACCGGCTGGCTGCCTTCTTCACCGCGGACGTGGTGCAGGAGGAGTTTCCCAACCGCCTGGTGGCCGCGGGCGCGCGCCGCGACCTGGCCGCGCTGCTGCAAGGCGCCGAGCGCGGGCACGCCGTGCTGCGCGGGCAGACGTACGAGATCGTGAACGAGGTGCAGTCCGGCTCCACGGTGGTGCTGGAGGTGAACTGGACCGGCACGCTGGCCATCCCCATCGGCGCGCTCCCCGCGGGCGGGCAGATGAAGGCGCGCTTCGCCGTCTTTCTGGAGTACCGCGACGGGCGCATCGCCCGGCAGCGCAACTACGACTGCTTTGACCCATGGTGAACGTGGAGATCCTTCTGCTGGGCCCGGACAGCCTGGGCGTGCTGGACCGCGTGGCGGACGACGTGTTCGACGAGCCGGTCCATCCCCGCTGGGCGCGCGCGTTTCTGGATGATGAACGGCACCACATGCTGGTGGCGGTGGAGGGCGGCGTGGTGGTGGGGATGATCTCGGCGGTGGACTACGTGCACCCCGACAAGGCGCCGCAGCTCTGGATCAACGAGGTCGGCGTGGCGACCTCGCACCGCCGCCGCGGCATCGCGCGCCGGCTGATGGACGCCATGCTGGAGCACGGGCGCACACTGGGGTGCACGGAGGCGTGGCTGGGGACGGAGACGGACAACGTCGCCGCGCGCCGCCTGTACGAGAGCGTGGGCAGCAAGCCCGAGCCGTTCGTCCTTTACTTCTTTCCGCTCGCGGAGAAGGGGAGCGGGTGACGTCGCCTGCACGCGGCGGAGATCCGGTGTGAGCGGCCGGGGAATGGTGAGTCAGAAGGCGGCTTGAGCGAATGAATTCGCCGCAACAACAACGGAAAGTCCCCCCAAACTGACGGGGGGACTTCACCTGCACGCGGGGGAGACCCCGGCGCGGAAAACGGAGATTCGCGCCGCGAAGAACCTCTGAGCGGATGAATCCGCCGCTCGGACAGCGGGAAGCCCCGACTCATGGCCGCTGGCGCGTCCACGATCGGGGCTTCCACTGCATGGGACCGGCGAGTCCCGTGAGAGATGAAACCTCCCCTCTCCGTGCGTAGTTTGCACGGGGAGGGGCCGGCGGTGGGGCCCTCGGCGCCGAGGCGTCGCGCACCGAACCCTCCCCTGCGCCGAACGGCTCCCCCTCTCCCGCGGAGCGGGCGGAGGGGGCTGGGGGGAGGGGGCCTCTCCGCACGCGCCAAACCCTCCCCGCCCGCACCACACTGCCGCACCAAACCACGCCGCGTCTGGCGCGCGCGCGCTCCGCAGACTAACTCATCCCCTCGCGCCTGCGCCGCACCGCACTCCACCGCGCTCCGTCATGGGGCGTGGCGCGCGGATGCCCTCACCCGATTCCGCCAAGCTTCGTTGACCCGGACTCCGATCGCGGCCCGACTCGTCGCCGCCCTGGCCTTTGCCGCCTGCACCGTGCACCGCGCCGCCGCCCAGGAGCCGATGCCGCCGCACGAAACCTTTACCCTGCACTCCGCCGCGCTGAACGAGACGCGGCGCATCAACGTGTACATTCCGCCCGGGTTCAACACGGCCCGCTCCGCCGCGCTCCCCGTGCTGTACATGCCGGACGGCGGCGTGGAAGAAGACTTTCCGCACGTCTCGTCCACGGTGCACGCCGGCATCGCGGCGGGCGAGATGCGGCCCATGATGGTGGTCGGCATTGAGAACACCGAGCGACGGCGCGACATGACCGGGCCCACCACGGTGGAAGAAGACCGCCGCATCGCACCGCGCGTGGGCGGATCGGCGGCGTTCCGCGCCTTCATCGCCAACGAGTTGATTCCGGAGATCGGGCGGCGGTACAGGGTTTCGGGAGAGCGCGCCATCATCGGCGAGTCGCTGGCAGGGCTGTTCGTGGTGGAAACCTTCCTGGCCCAGCCCGACCTGTTCGACACGTACGTCGCGCTGAGCCCGAGTCTGTGGTGGAACGGCGAAGCGCTCGTGCGCACCGCCGGCGACCGCCTGCGTGCCGAGCCCTGCACCACGGCGACGCTCTTCCTTTCCTCGGCGGACGCGGAAGAGAACATCGCGCCCTCCGTGGTGCGCCTGACCGAGCAGCTGCGCGCCGCCGCGCCGGCCGGGGTGCGCTGGCGCTACGTTCCGCGGCCGGACCTGCAGCACTCCACAATCTACCGGTCGTCCGCGCCCGGCGTACTGCGCGACCTGTTCCCGGCAAAAAGGCCGGCGCGATAACCCCCGTCCTCGAACGGCAGAAGACAGGGCGCGGCTACGGCGCCCCGGGCGCGCGGTTCAGCCCCATGCGCAGCCGCACCTCGCGCGGAACGCCGAGTTCGCGCAGCAGGTTCTCGCCCACGCCGAAGCCGAGCACCTCGCGCTGCACCACGTAGTACCACAGCGCCTCGCCCGCCGCGCCCACCAGCGCGTCCCGCTCGCCGGGGCGCTCGCCCGCTCCGCGCACGGCGTCGAACGCGGCCAGCTTCTGCAGCGCGGTGTGCAGCGCCGTGCCCAGGCGGGCCAGCACGGCCGCCTGCTCCTGCATGATCTCGTACCGCAACGGGTCCACGTCGCGGGTACTCTCCGGCATTCCAAGGTGCCGCGGAGGTCTGAGCGCCATCGTCGCCGAGCGTTCCTGAACGTTTCTCCCCATGCGGGGCGCGATCCATCCCCTGAAGATATGCCCGCCCGCACCTTGCGACCACCGCCGCCATCCTCCCCGATGCAGCCTCCGAGACCGCCCATCCGCCCATGCTGATCCGCAGACGGCACCCCGGTGATCGGCCCCGTTTGAAAAGGAGAGGGCGCATCCGTCGCGTGCTCGCCGGGCTGACGCTGCTCGTGCTCATCGCAGCGATCACGGGCGCAGTGTACGAAGCGGAGGCGCGGCGGGACGCCCGCAAACGGTTCGCGCCCCGCGGCAGGCTGGTGGACGTGGGCGGCCGGCGCATTCACCTGGACTGCCGCGGCGCGGGTTCGCCCACCGTGGTGATGGAAAACGGGCTGGACACCTCCGGCCCGTTGAGCTGGAACACCGTGCACGATGACCTCGCCGCCATCACCCGCACGTGCGCGTACAGCCGCGCGGGGATGATGTGGAGCGACCCGGCGCCCGGCGCGTTCCACAGTGACAGCGCCGCGCGCGACCTGCATCGCGCGCTGACGGCCGCGGGGGAGCGCGCGCCGTGGGTGCTCGTGGGGCACTCCATGGGCGGGCCGTACGCCCTGGTGTTCACCGCTCGGCATCCCCGCGAAACCGCCGGCCTGGTGCTGGTGGACGCCGCCCACCCGTACGGGCGGGAGCGGATGGGCGAGGCGGCCGGCACCGCGCCCGGCCCCCTCCGCCGGATGCGCAACGCCGCGATTCTGGCGCTCGGCCCCACGCTCGCGCGGCTCGGGGTCATGCGGCTGATGGCGCCGCGCGCCGCCCCGGCGGACTGGACGCCGCAGATGGCCGCCGCGCAGCGGGCGCTGTATCCGCCCTCCTCGGCGGCGCTGGTGCGGGAAGCGCGCGCGATGGATGAAACGCTCCGCCGGGCCGACGCGAGCCGCGCCCTGGGCGACCGGCCCCTGATCGTGCTGACGGCGATCACCGCGCTCCCCGGCGAGAGCGCGGAGCAGGAGGCGAAGCGGCTGGCGGCGTGGAAGCGGCTGGGGGCCGATCAGGCGTCGTGGTCGTCGCGCGGGCGGCAGCAGGTGGTGGATGCGACGCACTACATCCACTTCAACCGCCCCGACGTAGTGGTGGATGCGGTCCGCGACCTGGTCCGGACGATCCGCGCCGAAGCCCCGCGCGCCGCGCGCTGAGGGCGGGTGCACGGCATCCGCGGCACCGCGGCCCGCCGGCTTCCGGAGAGCGTGCCGGGCGTGCGGGCCTGCGGTATGCTATGACTGATCCCCCGGGCCGTCGCACACGTGGAGCGCGGCGGCCGGCCGAATCAGACCCGTGGCCCAGGCAGAGGGATACGATGCAGCACACCGAGGATTCCGCGCCCGCGTCCAAACGCCCGGTGCTGGCGGGCGTGGCCGTGCGCGAGGAGGATCTGGAGCCCACCCGGGGGCTGGAGTTCGCCACCACGGTGATCCGCGTGGCGGCCGCCGTCGTCCTGCTGCTGGCGCTGGTGCAGTTCGGCGTCTGGTGGCTGGACCGTCCGCCGGGGGGCGTGGGGCTGGGGCTGCTGGTGGGCGACACCATCCGGCTGATCGTGTTCGCCGCGCTGCTGTGGGCGGGCTCGGACCTTACCTCCGTGCTCATCAAGACGCACTACGACATCCGGGCCACCCGCATTCTCATGGCCCGGCAGACGTACATGATGAAGCAGATGGGGATTCACAGCGGCGCCCTGCCCGAAGTGGACGACGTGGGCAACCGCCGCGTGGAAGATGCGGCGTAGCGTCCGCGCGACGGCGGCATGAGAATGCGTGCCCTGCCCCGCCCGCGGAACGCGCCGCGCCTCCTGCGGTGGCGCGGATGGATGGCCGTGCCGCTGATCGCCGGTGCCCTCCTGTGGGCCTCGGGCACCGTGGGGCAGGCGCCCAACCCGTTCCGTGGCCAGCGGCTGTACGTGAACCCCGAGTCGCCGGCGCTGCGGCAGGCCGCGGCGTGGGCGCGCTCGCGCCCGGCGGACGCGGCGCACATGCGGCGCATCGGCGAGCAGCCGCAGGCCATCTGGCTGGGCGACTGGACGCGCGACATCCGCGCCGAGGTGGACCGGCTGATGACGCAGATCGGCCGGGCGGGGGCGCTCCCGGTGTTCGTGGCGTACAACATCCCCAACCGCGACTGCGGGCTGTACTCCGCCGGCGGCGCGCGCGGCGGCGACGCCTACCGCCGCTGGGTGCAGGACTTTGCGCGCGGGCTGCGGGGGCGCCGCGCGGTGGTGATTCTGGAGCCTGACGGACTGGCGAGCATGGACTGCATGCCGGCCCGTCTGCGCGACGAGCGCTCGGTGCTGCTGCGCGAGGCGGTGCAGACGCTTACGGCGGGCGGCGCGGCGGTGTACATCGACGCGGGCAACGCCAACTGGAAGCAGCCGGCCGACATGGCCGCGCGCCTGCGCGGCGCGGGCATCGACCGGGCGCAGGGCTTTGCGCTCAACGTCTCCAACTTTCACAACGTGCAGGTGAACCTGGCGTACGGCGACCGGCTGAGCGCGATGGTGGGTGGCAAGCACTACGTGATCGACACCAGCCGCAACGGGCGGGGAGCGCAGATCGAGCGCGAGTGGTGCAACGCGCCCGGCCAGGCGCTGGGGCGCGCGCCCACCGCCAACACCGGCAACCCGCGGGCGGACGCCTTTCTGTGGGTCAAGATGCCCGGCCAGAGCGACGGCACCTGCAACGGCGGCCCGCGCGCGGGCGCGTGGTGGCCGGACTACGCGCTGGAGCTCAGCCGGGCCGCCGCCGCCCTGGGCAGCATGTTCCCGCGCTGACCGGCGACCCGGAGGCGGAACAGGGCGTCGGGGGGACGAGTAGAACGCCGCTCTCCGACGCTCCGGTTCCCGCCACCGAACGGCCGCATGCAGTTCCCTCCGCACGTCCCGGTGGTTGCTCCGCTCCGCCGAAAGACGCACCGCCCGCCGCGCCGGCCCTCAGGCGCGGCGCTCGGCATTGCGGCGGGCGTGCACGCGCTGGCGCTGCTGGCCCTCGTGGCGGGCTCCCGCTCCGGCTCCGCGAAGGGCGGCGCGGCTCCGGGCTCGCGGCGCGCAGAAGCGGTGGCGTACGTGGAGGTGGGCGCGTGGCCGGGGACCGGGCAGGCGCCCGCGGCTCAAGAAGCGTCCCCGGCCTCATCGACCGACACGCCTCGAGCGGCGCCTGCCGCCCAACCGGACACCGGATCGCGCGGAGCAACCGTCCCCGCCATCGCGCGGACGCCGGTGGAAGGCACGGCGGGGCAGACCGGCGGCGCGGCGGTGGCGGATACCGGCGGGGCAAGCGCAACGCCCCGCCCGCGCGCCCGGTCACCGCTCGGTGCGGAACTCGGCGACCCGCGGCTGGTGGTTCCGCGGCAGCGAGCATCGGCGAGCCCGCCGCCGGCCGCGTACTTCGCGGACTTTCACCGGGCGCTGCGTGCGTTCAACGACAGCGTCATGGACCGGGCAGACCGCGACCGGCGCGCGGCAAGCTGGACATGGACGGACCCCGAGGGCCGGGCGTGGGGCGTCCGTCAGGGCGTGCTGGTGATCAACGGCGTCCAGGTGATGAACGTGGAGATGTACGGCGAGCGCGACCAGGAGCGGACCGCGGGGCGCATCTCGCGGCAGGGGCGCGAGGCGGCCGCGCAGAGCGACCGCATCGAGCGGGAGCGCGCCGTACAGGAGCGGGGCCGCGCCACCCGTGCGCGCCGCGACCGCGAGCGGGCCGCCGGCGCACCCTGACGCATATCCGGGATCGTTCGCGGCGGCACCCGCGGGCACGTGCGGGCCGTGACCGCGTTCTCTGCGGGATGATGCTTTCCGGAGACAGTTCGTGCGTCTTCCGGCGCTGTCGCGCGACAGCGCCGGAGAACGCACGAAGTGGTTGAACTGCACGGACGGTGCTTTGCAGCCCGCCGCCGATCATGCTCCGGGTGCAAGGGCACTCTCCCGCGGAGGACGCGTGAGAGTGCCCTTGGTCGTAGAGCCGTGCCCGCCTGCGATCCAGCCGGGCCACACGTACAACGGAGACGTTTGTACGGCAGCGGGGCGCGGGCGTGTCACGCTCCCGTGGTTACTTCCTCGTACGCCACCGTAAGCGGGTCGCGGGCGCCGGCCTGGCCGAACGGGCCCCACGTCTCGAACCCGGCCAGCGGCGCGCGCATGGCCAGCACCTCTTCCCGCGTGCGCCCCGCCGCCACCTGCCGCTCCACGAAGGCGAGCACCCCGCTCAGGTAGTCGCGGAACCCCAGCACCTCCGCCGGCCCGCCGGTGACGGGCAGGCCGTCTCCCGCATGGCCGAAGATGTAGATCGTGTCCGCCGAGTGGCCGTTCACCACCTCCCCCAGCAGCCGGCTCCAGTTGCGCATGGAGGCGCCCGCCGCGCGGTCCACCACCGGGTGCCGCCGGTGAAAGCCCAGGTCGCCCAGGTGCACCACGTTGGCCCGCTCAAAGGTGATCACCGCGTCGCCGCTGGTGTGCCCGCGCCCGTAGTGCCGCGCCACGATGCGCTCGTCGCCCACCTGCGCGGACCAGCTGTGCATGAACGTTTCCGTGGGATACAGCGGCTCGGGCGGCGGGGGCTGCGTGGCAGACGGCTGCGCCGCGGGCTGGGCGGGCGGCTGCTGCGCGGGCGCCTGGGCCTGCGTGGCGGGCTGCGGCGCGCGCCGCATGTGCTGGTCGGCCATGCCGTGGGCCACCACGCGCCGCGCCACCCCGCGGAACACTCCGTTGCCGCCCGTGTGGTCGCCGTGGTGGTGCGTGTTCAGCAGCACGTCCACGCCGCGGTTGCCGGACCGCTGCTGCAGCCCGGCGAGCAGCGCCCGCGCCTCGGCGGGGAACTGCGTGTCCACCACGGCCACCCCGCGCGGGTTCACCAGCCACCCCACGGTGCCGCCGCGCATGGTAAAGGTGCCCACGTTGCGGCGCAGCGGGGTGAACACCACCTGCTGCGCGGTCTGGGCGCCCAGAAACCGGGGCGTCCGGCCAAGGGCGGCGCCGAGCGCGGCGGCGGCGGAGGTCGCGAGAAAGTCGCGGCGGCTGGGAGACATCGGGCACTCCTGGGTTCGGGGTTGCGGGGGCACTGACCGCCCGCCCACAGTCTGCGGCACGCGCCGCCGCCGCGCCAGTCGCCCGGGTGCTTTCCGCGCGGACCCGCATCCGCCACGTTGTCGGTCCATCCGCCCGCGACCGCGCCCACCCCGGGAGAACGTCATGATCCGCCGCATCCTCCTCACCTCCCTCCTGTTCGCGGCCCCGCTCGCCGCGCAGCCGCCGGCCACCAGCAGCCTGGCGGAGCCCGCGCAGTTCGAGAACCCCGACCGGCTGGCGCAGCTCAGCACCGCGTTTCCGGAGATCGACCGCATGATGCGTGAGTTCGCCGAGCGGTCGCGTGTGCCGGGGATCGCGTACGGCATCGTGGTGGATGGGCGGCTGGCGCACGTGGGCACCGCCGGCATCCGCGAGCTGCGGTCGCGCGCGCCGGTGGACACGGGGAGCGTGTTCCGCATCGCGTCGATGACCAAGAGCTTTACCGCCGTCGCCATTCTGCAGCTGCGCGACGAGGGAAAGCTGTCGCTGGACGACCCTGCGGAGCGCTACGTGCCGGAGCTGGCCGCCCTCCACCCGGCCACGCTGGACGCGCCCAAGGTCACCATCCGCCACCTGCTCACGCACTCGGCCGGCTTTCCCGAAGACAATCCCTGGGGCGACCAGCAGCTCGCCGCCACGGATGCGGAGATGTCGGCCATGATGCGCGACGGCATCCCGTTCTCCACGGCGCCGGGAACGGCGTACGAGTACAGCAACTTCGGGTTCGCCATCCTGGGGCGCATCGTGGCGAACGTGTCGGGAATGCCGTATCCGCGGTACATCACCGAGCGCGTGCTGCGGCCGCTGGGGATGAACTCCACCACGCTGGAGGCCCGCGCCGTGCCGGCCGGCCGCCTCGCGCACGGCTACCGGCTGCGCGACAGCGCGTGGATCGAGGAGCCGGCGCTTCCGGACGGCGCGTTCGGGCCCATGGGCGGCATGCTGACCTCGGTGAGTGACCTGTCGCGGTGGGTGGCGTTCATGCTGGATGCGTGGCCGCCGCGCAGCGATCCGGCGCGCGGCCCGCTGAGCCGCGCTTCGCTGCGCGAGATGCAGCAGGTGGCGCGGTTCAGCGGCGCGGTGGTGGTGCGCGACACCGCGGCGGGCACGGTGTCGCTGAGCGCGGGAGGATACGGGTACGGGCTGGGCGTCCGGCAGACCTGCCTGTACCGGATGGTGGTGTCGCACAGCGGCGGGCTGCCGGGCTACGGCTCTCTGATGCGCTGGCTGCCGGAGTACGGCGTGGGGATCGTGGCGATGGGCAACCTTACCTACACCGGCTGGAGCGGCGTGACGGACCGGGCCATCGCCGCGCTGGCGCGCACGGGCGGGCTGCAGCCGCGCGTTCCCGACGCCGCCCCGGTGCTCATCATGCGCCAGCAGCAGGTGATTCGGCTGCTGACCAACTGGGACGATCCGGTCGCGCGCGGCTTCGAGGCGATGAACCTGTTCCTGGACGAGCCCGAGGAGCGCCGGCGGGCATTCATCCAGCGGCTGGTGGCGGAGGCGGGGGGCGGGTGCCGCCAGGAAGGGGACTTCCTGGCGGAGAACGCGCTGCGGGGAAGCTGGCGCATGCGCTGCCGCGACGGCGACCTGCGCTTTGCCATCACCCTGGCGCCCACGGAGCCCGCCCGGGTGCAGTACCTGGACGTCGCGCGCATGGGCCGCGACGAACGCCTGGAGGCGCCCCCCGCCTGCCGCTGACGGTGGCGCTCCCGGGAGCATGATCGTCGCCCGGACCATCTGCGGGCGGCACCAGGACGGGACCGGTGGGGTGCCAGTCAGGGCCCAGGAGATTCGCCGCGGGACGGGAGTCGTTTGGCACAATCGCAATCGGGGCCCGCTGATTCTCACCGGCGGGCCCTGACTGCTCTCACATTTGAGTGGATTGGCCGCTTGCAGCCGGACCGGCCCCGGTTCTGCATCGATTCACTGCGCTTCCCGCGCCGGGTTATCGTGCCCCGCGCCGCCACCCTGCCCGGAGGAACCTCCGTGAGCCCTGCAACCCTGTCCTACGCCGCGAACGCCGTTCTGGCGCTGGCCATGCTGGTGATCGCCGTCCGCTGGATCACTCGTCACCGAACCGCCGGACGGGTGGATCGCGAACCGCTGTACCGCGAGGGCTACAACGACGGGCGTCGGGCGGTGCTGGAATCCATCGGTTATGAGCGCGAGGTCATCCACTGCACGCTGGGCGGCTGGATCAAACGAGAGCGCGTCCTCAAGATCCGGGAGTTCGTCACGGTGGGGAACCTCCGCGTCGCGGAATCCACGCGTGACATCGTCGTGCGCTCGGAAACCGACCTGAGGATCGTCCTCGAGACGCTTCAGGTCGCCGAGACCGCCGCGCAGCTGTGGGCCGGCGCAGCGGGGCCGGCGGCGCGGGCGGCCGGGGCTCTGGGCCGGTTGGCGTCTTTCCGCCGCGCTCCCGGACTTCCGGCGGTGTGAGCCGGGCGGCGGGGCGCCGCCCCAGGCGGGCCGGTCAGCGCATGGGGCGGGAGGCTGTGGTGGTGCGGAGGTAGACAACAGCGTCGTACAGGCGCGCGATGGGAATGGTGTAGTACCCGTAATCCACCACCCGCCCGCCGATGCCCAGGAACGGGCGCGGCTCCGCCAGCCACGCGCCTTCGCCCGCCGCCGCGCCGCGCAGGTCCAGCAGCAGCCGCGCCGCTCCGAGCGCGTAGAGTTCCGCGGCCAGGCTGCCGGGCGGGGGCGGCACGGGCGCCAGCGGAAACTCGCCCATGGTGCGCGAGGCGGCGTCGCGCGCCCAGTTGCCCGCCGCCGTGTACGCGCCCTCCGCCGTGGTGAAGCCCACGACGCGTACCTGGCCCGGAAGCATCTGGTCCAGGTACGTGCCCATCCACCCCGGGCCGCGCATCACGTGGGAGTTGTGCGCCCACACCACGGCGCGCGTTCCCGCCGGCCGCTGCGCCAGCGTCCACGCGATGTTGGCGGCCATGGCGCTGTCGCGCACGGACTGCGGCGTCAGGTCGCCCAGCGAGGCGGACTGGAACGCCACCTCGGCGTTCTGCACCGCCCACGCGACCCGCGCGCGGTCCGCGCCGCGCGCCAGATACGCGGGTGCATGCTCGCGCACGTGCCGGCGCACGACGTCGGCGGACGCGCTCCACGCGCGCACCACGCTGTCCGGGCGCACGGGGTACGGGCCCGGGAGCCACGCGGTGTGCATGGCCGCGTACGCGCGCTCGGCCTCGGGCGCAAAGGCGGGATCGGCGGTGCGCAGAAAGGCGAGCACGCTGTCCATGGGCAGCCGCGGGTCCTGCATGTCGTACCCCACCACCTCCACGCGCCCCCGGCCCGACGCGTTCCACGCCCGCGCCCATTCCACCATCGCCAGCACCTCGTCCGTCTGCAGCACCTTGAACACGCCGGACAGCGCCTCCCGCGCCGATCCCTGGCCGGTGAGCACGTAGCGGTTGATGCGCTCGGCCTGCAGCTGGTTGGCTTCCAGCATCACCACGCCAAAGCCCATCCGCCGCACCAGTGACTCGATCATCCGGTGCTTGAGCGTAAAGAACTCGCGCGTGCCGTGCGTGCCCTCGCCCAGCGACACCACGCGCGCATCGCCCACGAGGGAGCGGAACGCGGCGAGGTCCGCGTCGTCGCCGCCGGGCTCCACGGACGCGAACGGCACCGCGGCCGACCGGAGCCACGCCCGCTGCGCCGCGGTGGGCGGCGCGGGGCCGGGCTCGGTGGTGACCGCGCGCCCGTCGATCTCCAGCACCAGGTCGTCGAACCACACGGTGCCGGTGCCGCTCACCTGCCCGCCCACGCCCAGCGCGCGGACGTTTTCACCCAGCGTGGTTTCAACCACGAGCTGCGTCCAGCCGGCGGTGCCGCGGAGCGCGCGGCCCGGCATGCTGTCCACGGACAGCGTCTGATAGTTGCCGTCCATGGCATCCACTCGCAGCGCGGCCGAACCGCCCTGCACGTTCTGCGTGCGCACCCAGCCGGAAAGGCGCACGCGGCGCCCGGCCAGCGCATCCCCCGCGAACCAGCTTTCCCCGAACCAGGGTCCGGCGGCGCTGTCGCGGGCCACGCGCAGGCTCCAGCGCCCGCCGTGGCGAACGACGCTGTCCATCTGCGCGGGGTGGCCCAGCGAGGGATCGTCCTGGTCCGCCGTGTACCATCCCCACGGCGTTCCGGGATACGCGAACCCGGGCCGTTCCAGGTCCAGGTTCAACGGCTTCTGCGCGTGCAGAGCGCCGGCGTGCAGCAGGGCGAGCGCGGCCAGCGCGAGCGTGCGCGAGCGATGCATCATGGGGATGGGCGCGATGACGGGCGGGGTTGGAGGGCGGACGAGCCGCCGAGGCGACCCCAGGATACGCCGCGCCGAAGCATTGCGGAAGGTTCCCGTTCGGCCCGCGGCCGTGCCGCCGGCGTCGCAGACCCGTGCTTGCGGGCCGCGGCGGATGAACGGCAGCTTGGATCCGGGCCGTCCATCGCCGTGGTCCGTCGAAGCTCGCGCAGTGCGTGGAAGATGCGGGCGATCCCGCCAGCCGCCCACCGGTCCCGTGAACCCCGGAGTTGCCGTGTCCGCAGACGATTCGCTCCGCGACATCCTGGCGCGCCAGCTGGACTGGCGTGATGCCCACGCCACCTTTGACGCTGCCGTGCAGGACGTTCCGGCCGCGCACCGGGGCACGCGGCCGCCGGGGCTGGCGCACTCGTTGTGGGAGCTGCTGGAACACCTGCGCATCACCCAGCGCGACATCCTGGACTTCTGCGCCGATCCGGCCTACCGCGAGCCGAAGTGGCCGGACGACTACTGGCCCGCCACCCCCGCGCCCCCCTCGCCGGAAGCGTGGGACCAGTCCGCCGCCGCCTTTCGCGCGGACCGCGAGGCGCTCAAGCGGCTCGCCGCGGACCGGTCCATCGACCTGTACGCAGCCATCCCGCACGGCAGCGGACAGACGTATCTGCGCGAACTGCTGCTGGTGGCGGGCCACAGCTCGTACCACGTCGGCCAGATCGTCCTCGTCCGCCAGATGCTCGGCATCTGGCCCTGAACCCCCCGGTCGAGCGCCGCTCGCCGCGCATACTCGGCCCCGATCGCGGTCGGCGGTCGTTGCGCAACGCGGCGCGGACACCGGTGACCGCCGGGGCGGTAAAAGTCCGCGCCCACGTTCATCAACCCTCAACCTCGGGAGGTCGATGATGATTGCAGGTTCTGCACGGCAGCCATCCTCGGCGCTGTGCTCGTCGGCGCGGGCGCGTGCTCTGAGAAGGATGCTCCCACGCCGGCCACCCCCGCTCCGCCGCCCCCCCCCCCCCCCCGCCAGGCGGGACCCCCACCCGCGTGGTGACCGCATCGCCGCACGGCACCACCGACGCGGATTCCATCCCGGCCGCCCAGGCGCGGTAAGTCTCCGCGGACGAAGGCATCCGCAATCGTACAAAGACAGGGGCGCGGCGCCGCTTCGGCGCCTCACCCCTGTTCGTCCAATGCAGATCGATATCCAGCCGACGTTCCGCTTTCTGGGGCGATCCGCGGACGTGCGTCAGGCGCGGACAAAGACCATGGTGAAGCGCGCCTCGCCCTGCGGCATCTGCTCCACGCGGTGCACCACCAGCGTGCGGCCGTCGGGGCGCAGTTCCCATTCTTCCGTGCCGGTTGCCGTCACCGTGCGCTCGCCCATCCGCAGGTCGCGGGCGATGGTGATGTGCAGCCGCCCGTCGTCGCCGTGCGCGGCGCGCAGGCGGGTGGGCACGTCCGCCATCCCGTCGCGCACGCGGACGCGCGTGGTGGTCTGCGTCTCGGTGCCGTCCAGCGCATAGTCAAAGCGGATGCGCTGCGGCTCCGCCGCGCCCTCATCGAGTTCCACGTGCACCGTGAGATGCGCGTCGCTCTGCGCGACCTGAATCCGCTGCTGGCGAAGGTTGGCGAACCACGGCGGAAGATCCTGGCTCTGCGTCTTGTCCAGCGTCCAGGTGCCGCTGTAGTCCGGGTGCGAGGCCGGAGCGAGGGCGGACGGAAGCGGCGCGGCGGCGCTCAGCAGCGCGGCGATCAGGAGCAGTTTCATGGGAGTGCGGCTCGTGTGGGAGTCGATGATGGATCCGGCCGCCGCGCGGAGTGCCCGGCGCATGACCGATCCGATCCCGCGCGCCCCGCTACGGTTGTCGACAAACACACCCGATGCGCATCTCCTAATCTCGCCGTAACGAACCGGGCGCGACCCATCCACACAAAGGGAAAGCGCCGGGCCCGAGAGCCCGGCGCTTTCTCGTTCGCCGTCGTGGTTCCGCGGCTACTGGAAGGCGGCGGCGTTGCGCCGGGCCCAATCGTCGAAGGTGCGCGCGGGGCGGCCGGTCACCTGCTCCACGCCGTTCGCCACGCCATCCATGTGGCCGGCCTTCATGGCGGCCAGCAGGTCCAGCAGCGCGTCCACATAGCCGGCCGGCATGCCGCTTTCCAGCATGGCGCCCCTGGCGGCTTCGGGCGGAACGTCCACGAAGTTTACCGGCTTGCCGATGGCGGCGGAAAGGCGCTGCGCGTACTCCGCCGCGCTCAGCGACTCGGGGCCGGTGATGGCGTACGCCTGGCCCTCGTGCCCGTCTTCAGTGAGCGCGCGCACGGCCACCGCGGCGATGTCGGCGGGGTCGATGGCGGCCCAGCGCCCCTCGCCGGTGGGCTGGTAGAAGGCGCCCTGGGTGCGGATGGTGTCGGCCCAGGCCAGGGAGTTGGTCATGAAGTTCCCGGGGCGCACCATGGTCCAGGCCAGGCCGGAGTCCATCAGGTGGCGCTCGGACTTGGCGTGCCAGCGCGAGAACTCGATCTGCGGATCATCCGCGCCCATGACGGAAAGCTTTACGACGTGCCGCACGCCGGCTTCCCTGGCCGCGTCCACCACGCGCCCTTCCTGGGCGGGCAGGTCGCCGCCGGCGCTGACCATGTAGACCCGCTCGATTCCCGCCATGGCCGCGCGGAGCGAATCCGCGTCGTCCAGGTCGCCGCGGACGATCTCCGCGCTCCCCTGGAACTCCGCCGCGCGCGCCGGATCGCGCACCAGAAGGCGCGGCCGGTGCCCCGCCGCGATCAGCTGGCGTGCGACTTCGCCGCCGGTGGTGCCGGTGCTTCCCAATACCAGAATCATCCCTTTGCTCCTCATCCCGGGTCCGTTCTCGTCCGCCGGCCTTGTACAAAGCCCGGGCGGATGCAGCCGCGCTCACGATACGCCGCGCACCGCGCGCCGCGCCAGAGTGCGCGGGGCGGGAAAGGATGTGCAGTGCGGATCGCCTGAACTGCCGTTGCACAGGAACGTCGCCGAGGATGCACGGAAGTCAGGACGGACCGCCACCACTCCCGTCTCTCGCACCCGTGTATCCGGCATGAGCGTCTGTTGCTCATTCTCCGCGAACCCCGCCCCCGTGTGACACGGATTTCCATTTCCTGGCTGCGGCCGGGCACACACTGCCAACAGGGGCTCCCCACGCGGAGAGCCCCTGTTCACATGAGATGATGAGGTGAGGGAAGGGCGGATGCGGCGGGGTGCTTTCGCGCGGGCCCGGCGTGTGCATTCTGGTTGCTGGATGCCGGAGCTCCGCCTTGTTCACGGCCTGCCTGCCGCCCGGCGCGACCGTGATTCCGCTCTCAACCCCGCGGGACGCATGGACCTCAACGGCTCAGCAGACGCCCTGTCGATGGTTTGCGCCGGCGCCGCGCTGGCGTTCGGGGCCGCGGCGGCCGGGTTCTTCGCCGCGCTGGGCGGCCGTGGGCGCGAGGCACCGAACCGCATCTCCCTCCAACAGGAAGCGTGGCTCACCGCGCGGGCATCGCTGGTCGCCGTCGCGGCATACACGGCCTGCTACCTCGCGCTTGCGGCCACGGAACAGCCGAACCTGTCCTCCACATCCGCGCAGGCGGTCCGAGCCGTCATCGCCCTGGCCCTGCTCTTTGTGTTCACCGCGCACCCCGCGTACCTGGCGCGCGTCACGCGGGAGCCACGAACGCTCAAGGCCGGGGTCTGGGCATCCTTGTCGGTGTTCGCGGGGTACGTGGTTCAGGTCGTTCTGGCCACCCGGGGCATGGGATGCCTGGCGAAGTTCGCACCGCTCGACATCGCCACGGCCCTCCTGGCCCTCGACCTGCTCGCGCTCGTGTCCGCCGGGCCCACCGTCATCCTCGCGGAGCTGGCGCAGCTCTGGATGGAGCGCGTGCCTCTCGCCCATGCGGACGCATGAACCACGGTTCGATCCCGCTGTCCGACGGAAAGGTGCGAGACCGCCCGGCCCGCATCGCGCCGGGACAAAGAGGCGTGCTGACCGGCCGCCGCCGCTGCGTCCCGAAAACGCCCGTCATCCCGCTCCCCGACCCACGTCATCCATGCGCATCGTGATCCCCGTCCTGCTCTCCGCGGCTGTTCTCGGCGCCTGTGCACGGGAGCGGGTGGCGAGCCGGCCTTCCATTCCACAAGTGCTCCTGGAGGAGAACTTCGATGGCGAGGGAGACGGCGTGTATCAGCTCAACTACACGCGGTTCCGGCAGTGGCGGGTCACGCGTGGAAGCGTGGACCTGGTGGGCACGCCGCCGTTCGACGACTTCCTTGCCACGGAGCAGGGACTGTACGTGGATCTGGACGGCACCACGGAAGCCGCGGGCACGCTCGAGTCGCGCGAGTCATTCGAGCTTGCGCCCGGGCGGTACGAGTTGCGCATTCTGATGGCGGGCTGCCCCAGGCCGCAGCAGCCCTCCAACACGGTGATCGTGTCGCTGGGCAATGTCTTTCAGGAGACGATCACGTTGCCAAGCTATGCGCCGCTGCAGCCCTACCGGCGTCAGATCACGGTGCGCCGCGCCACCCGCGGTCCGCTGCGCTTCGAGCACCTGGGCGGCGACAACTACGGCATTTTCGTGGACGACATCCAGCTTCGAAGGTTGTAGGCGCACCCGCCGGACATCCGTATCCTGCGCTATGCTACGCAGGTCAGCGAAACCCTGTTCGGGACAGCCTCGGCGCTCCGGCGTGCAGGCGCGCTCGACGCCGGCTTCTTCCGGGGCCTCGCGCGCGACGCCCGAGCCGGGGACGGCGTGGGTCGCACTGCTGTCCTTTGCCACACGTCCCGCGGGGCACCTGATTCGCGGCTGGGCCGCGCGGTCCTGCGAGCACACAGACCATCACCTGCTGCACTTCGGCATATGAACATGCGACGTCCAGCGCTTCTCGCCTGCGTGCTGCTGTGCGCGGCGGCATGGATGCCGCAAACGGCAGGAGCCCGCCCCGCAGGCGCTTCCGCCCACCACGCCAGCGCCCGTGGCCCCGCTGCCGCCGTGCGGCCCGCTTCCCGAACCCGATCCGGGTTGGGAACTGCGGGACGAGGGGCCGTTCTCCTTCCGCCTGCCGCGGGAGTACCGCAAGCAGGAGGTTCACGGCATCGACTCGTTCGTGGGAGAGTACGCGGCGTCGGGACGGAACTTCCTGTTCGACTACGGCATGTACTCGTCCAGCCTGACCGAGTGGGATGCGGCCAGGCAGTTCCACGCGTGCCGCGACTCCATCACCGGGCACCAGGTAAAGATCGTCACCGCGCACGAAGCAGACGGTAGGTACGTGGCGGGCGTCGTGTGGCGCGAGCTCGAGCCCGGGCTGCACCTGACCATCCACGCCCGCGCCCGCACCGCCGCCCAGCAGCAGGAGGCGCTCGCCGCGATGCGCACCGTGCGGTTCAACCCGCCGCGCCGGGAACGCTGAGGCACGCCGCTGGGATCTGGCGCGTCGGTGAAGCTCGTGTGATCCTTCGCAGGTCCGGTCCGTGAACCTCCAGACCTTTCCCCGCGGACCAGTGCATCCCCACGATGACCATGCGCCTGCTGCCCTTCATCATCCCTGCCCTGCTGGCGCTCCCGGCCTCCGCGGGCTCCCAGACCGCCGCGGCTGATTCCACGCCGCGCGACCGCTTCATGGCGTCGCTGATGGCGTGCTCCCACCGGCCGAGCCCGGCGGATACGATCGCCACCGACCCCTCGCTCCGGCGCGAGCTGCTTGCCCTGTCCGCCGCCGACCAGGCCGACCGCGAGTTCACGCGCACCATGGGCGCCGCCGCGCCGCCGGAAGCGCAGCTCAAGGCGATGGTGCGCAACGACTCCATGCGCACCGCCCGCCTGCGCGAGGTGGTGCGCGAGGGCGGCTGGCCCACGGCGGCGCGGGTGGGGTGGGACGGCGCCAACGCCGCGTTCCTCATCCTCCAGCATTCCGTGGACGCGGTGTTCCAGGCCCTCATGCTCCCCGAGGTGGAGGCCGCGTATCGCCGCGGCGACCTGGAAGGCCAGGCCGTCGCCATGCTCACGGACCGCGTGCGCGAGGCCGCGGGGCTGCGACAGCGCTACGGCATGCAGCCCGTGCTGCGCGACGGTCGCTACGTGATGGGCGATGTGGAAGACCCGCAGGGCATCGCCGCCCGCCGCGCCGAACTGTGCGTGCTCCCCGCGGACGTGTACCTGATGGTGATGGAGGAAATGTACGGCCTGCGCGACCACGGCATCGGCATGTTCACCGCCCCGTCCCCGCCTTCCGCGCAATGACGAGCATCGTGGATCGTTCGACGGATTCCTCCCGCGCCGGCACGGTCGGGACCGCCGCCTTTCGCACGCACTTCGCGGATGCGGGTTGATGGCGATCGATGCACCGGCGATGGCGGACTGGAACGCAGTGATCATCCGCGAGGCGACCCCGATGGATGCGGACGCCATCAGCGCACTCATCCACTCGCTCGCGCGCTGGTTCCTGGCCGATCCCGGCCGGCCGGAGGACGCGGCCGCGTTCTTTGAGACGATCACCCCGGCGGCGGTGGCGGACGCGCTGGCGGGCGGCCGGTTCCGCTACCACGTGGCGGAGGCGGACGGCGTGATGGTGGGCGTCGTGGGTGTGCGCGAAGGGCGGCACCTGTACCACCTGTTCGTGGCGGAGCCGTTCCACGGGCGCGGCATCGCGGGCCGCCTCTGGGCCCAGGCGCGGCGCGTGGCGCTGGAGGAAGGCAACCCCGGCGAGTTCACCGTCAACTCGTCCGCGTCCGCCATCCCCGTCTACGAGCGCCTGGGCTTTGTGCCCACGGGCGAACTGCAGGTGCAGAACGGCATCGCCTTTCTCCCCATGCGCCTCACCATCGGCCCATCCTGAATCCGTCCGGATCACGGAGCCGCCGTTGCGGCATCCCGGACCCGCAAGATGACCGTCCGCACCCCGCCCACACGATGCGCATCATCACCTGGAACTGCTTTCGCGGCGACGCGCGGGTGCGGGCGGCGGACCTGGACGACCTCGCGCCGGACGTCGTCGTTCTGCAGGAATGCTCGCGTCCGGCGGCGGTGGATGCGGACACGTTCGCGTGGTCCGGCGACAATCCGCGCCACGGGATGGCGGTGCTCACGCGCGCGCCGTACGGGGTGCGCCCGCCCCGCGTGCCCGCGGCGGCGACGGAATCCGTGTTCGCGGTGCAGGTAGAGGGACCGCTGTCATTTACGCTGCTGAACGTCTGGGCGCACCCGCGGCCCAGCTACGTGGACGCCGTGTGGGCGGGGCTGGATGCGCACGCCGCACTGCTGCAGAGCGGCGACGCGGTGGTCGCGGACGACTTCAACAGCAACGCGCGGTGGGACGCGGGCAGGCGGCGCAGCCACACGGACCTGGTGCGGCGGCTCGGCGAAGAGTTCGGGCTCGTGAGCGCCTGGCATTCCGCCGCGGATCGCGAACCGGGCGGCGGACCGGAGCCGGACACCTATCATTACCAGTGGCGCGCCGATCGCGGCTTTCACATCGACTACTGCTTCGTTCCTCAATCCTGGGCACCGTACACGACCTGCCGCGTGCTGGACGAGCCCGCCGGAACGCGCCGCAGCGACCACCGCCCGCTCATCATCGACATCGCCTCTCGTTCTCTCCAGGCGAAGGACTTGGATTCGTGCCGGGAACCTTCTTGAGCCGGATCACCCTCGTGTGCTAGAGGCGCACGCGAGGCGTTGATGGACACGGCGGCGCCCGGCCTCCGCCGCTTCCGCACTTGAACCCTGTATCATGAATCAAGTCTCCCTCGCCCGGCGGCTGCTCCCCTACCCGCCCCTGTTCTGGCGCATCGCGCGGACGACGGTGGTGCTGTGGGCCGCGTTCCACGTCGCGCTCGCCGTCCTGGGCGTGGTGGTGCCGGCGCCGCCCGCGTCGGCCGTGATCGTGGCGGTGTGCGCGGCAGCCGTGTGGATGGACCTGGCCCGTGGCGACCACCTGTTCTTTTCCAACCTGGGCGTCTCGCCGGGGTGGAGCGCGTGGGTGGCCGTCGCCGTCGGGTGCGCGCTGGAGGTGCCGCTGCAGATCGCGCTTCGCCTGCTGATCGTGCCCGCGTGAGCAGGCCCATCTTTGCGGTGGAGGGCGCCGGCAAGTCGTTCGGCGGCCGCGCCGTGCTCAAGTCCGCGTCCGTGTGGGCGTATGCTGGGCGCATCACCGCGCTGTTCGGCCGCAACGGCTGCGGAAAATCCACCCTGCTCAAGTTCGGCGCGGGGCTCACCGGCGCGGAGTACGGCAGTGTGCAGTTCGCCGGCCGCGCGTACCTGCGGGCCCGGCTGCCGGACCTGGCGCGCGACGGGCTCTTCTACCTGCCGTCGGAAGGGCTGCTTTCCCCGCGGATGACGCTGCGCCAGCACCTGCACGCCCTGCGCTTCGTGACGGGCGGCGCCGACGCCATGCCGACCGTCGAGCGGCTGGGATTGGCGGGGCTGCTGGACCAGGACGTGGGCGAGTTTTCCGGTGGGGAGCGGCGGCGGGCAGAGGTGTCGCTGGCGGTGGCGCGCGCCCCCGTCTGCCTGCTGGCCGACGAGCCGTTCGCGGGGGTGAGCCCGGCGGACGCCGAGGTGCTGGGCGGCGTGTTTCGGGAGATGGCGGGCCGGGGATGCGCGATGGTGATTACCGGCCACGAGGTGCCGCAGCTGATGAGGATCGCGGACGACGTGGTGTGGATGACGGAAGGCTCGACGCATCACCTGGGCACCCCCGCGCAGGCCGCCGTCAACGAGCAGTTCCGCCGCGGATACCTGGGCCCTGGCCGCTGGACCGTCGCGCGCACCCCGGGGTGACGGCGGGGTGGAGCGAATGAATCTGCCGCAACAACGGCGGAAAGTCTCCCAAACAGACGGGGACTTCACCTGCACAGGAGGAGGACGGGTCCATGCGGGTGGCGGACTTCAACGGCGGCCCCCACCCGGGCTCGTACTCCTCGCCCACCCTCCCCCAGAACAGACTGGGGGAGGGTTGATTTGCTGTGAGCGCGGCAGCTCCGGACGGTTGGCGGAGATCGGCGGCGGCCGGGGCTGTGGCCCTCACCCGGCTCGCTGAAGCTCGCCACCCTCTCCCACGAACAGATGTGGGAGAGGGGGCACACGGCAACTGCAGTTCGGGGCGGTTCCGAAGGTTTGGCGCGGCGGGGAGCCGCTGAGCGGCTGAAGCCGCCGCAACAACGGCTGAAAGCCTCACGGTACTGCTGTGAGGCTGCATCGGCGCGGGTTCCGGCTCCGGTGTGAAGTCCCCCCTCTCCGTGCGGCAGTTTGCACGGGGAGGGGCTGGGGGAGGGGCCCACCCGCACGCCGAGCCGGAGCTTGCTCCGGGCGCCGAACGCCGCCGTCGCGCTGAGGTCTCCCTTTCTCCCGCGACAGCGGGGGAGAGGGCCGCGGAGGGGGGCCTCTCCGCGCGCACGGTACCGTCCGAAGCTGCACCGAATGCAGCGCCCCCGCTCGCGCGGCGTTCTGCGCCGGGACGGGCCGGGGAAGCCCGCGGGCCGACGTGGGACAGAGCTGATGCAGGGCACACCGGCTGGGGCACGCCGGAGTACGTGAAGGGCGCGCTTCTTGCCCGCCTGCGCCACTTCTGCCGGTCTCACTGCGCCTTTGAAGCACCTGTAGATGCTCTCGTCGTTGAAGGCCGCCACGGCCGCGCACCATGCGCGCGTCGAGGCCGCGATGCCGTCCCTGGACCAGCTCGCCACCGTTGAGGGGTACGCCTCCGCCCTTCGTGCGCTGCACGGCTTCCACACCACGTGGGAGCCCGCCATCTGGCGCGCGCCGGGGATCGGCGATGCGGGGCTGGCGCTGGCGGAGTGCCGCAAGCTGCCGCTGCTGGAGCGCGACCTGCGCGCGCTCGGCATCGAAGCCGTCACCCACGGGCCGGCGGCGGGCGAGTTTCCGGACGCGGCCACCGCGCTCGGCGCGCTGTATGTGCTGGAAGGCGCCACGCTGGGCGGCCGCATCATCCACCGCCACGTGGCCGGGCCGCTGGGCATTACCCCGGAGCGGGGCGGCGCCTACTACCACGGCTACGGCGAGCTGACCGGCCCGCGGTGGAAGGAGTTCTGCGCCGCGGTGCAGGCGTACGTCGCGCGGCACGGCGGTGAGCAGCACGCGGTGCACGGCGCGGTGAGCTGCTTTGCCGCGCTGCAAGACTGGCTGGCCGTCCCCGGCGTGCTGGCGCCCGCCCCCACCGCCGCCCTGCTCTCGTGACCGACCAGCTGGAGCACCCCCCGCTCGTTCCCGGCGCCGACGCGCCGGTGGACTTCGTATCGCCCTCCGCGTCCATCGACCTCACCAACTGCGACCGCGAGCCCATCCACATCCCCGGCGCCATTCAGCCGTACGGGGCGCTGCTGGCCCTGCGCGAGCCGGCGATGGTCATCGAGCAGGCGAGCGAGTCGGTGCTGCACCACCTGGGCTACCCCGCCGCGGAGATCATCGGGCGCACGGTGGATGCGGTGTTCGGCATGGGGGTGCGCGACCAGGTGCGCGCGCTGGCGCTGCAGGCCACGGAACGCTCCACCGGCCAGCTGCACACGCGCGGCCCGGACGGCGGGGAGCGGTGGTTCGACGCGGGGGTCAGCCGCAGCGACGGCCTCCTGCTGCTCGAGCTGGAGCCGGCGTCGGAGCACGAGCGGCTGCCGCCGGAGCGCTTCGGCAGCGTGATGCGGGAGATCGTGGAGCGGCTGGAAGTCGCGGACAATCTCACGGAACTGGCGCAGGGCGTGGCCACGCAGATGCGTGAGGTGACGGGGTTCGACCGGGTGTGGGTGTACCGCTTTCACCCGGACTGGCACGGCGAGATCATCGGTGAGGCCAAGCGCGACGACATCGAGACCTGGCTGGGGATGCACTATCCCGCGTCCGACATTCCGGCGCAGGCCCGCGCGCTGTTCCTGCGCAACTGGGTGCGCGCCATCCCCGACCTGCAGTTCACGCCGTCGCCCGTCATCCCCGCGAACAATCCGCTGACGGGCGAGCCGCTGGACCTGGGGAACGCCCTGCTGCGCAGCGTGTCGCCCATCCACGTGCAGTACCTCACCAACATGGGCGTCACCGCCAGCCTGGTGATCTCCCTGATCCACCGCGGCAAGCTGTGGGGCCTCATTTCCGGCCACCACTACACCGGCCCCAAGCGCGTCACCCAGGACGTCCGCGCGCTGTGCGAGTTCCTGGCGCAGGCGCTCTCGCTGCAGCTGGGCACCACGGACCGGCTGGAAGACCGGGAGTACGCATTGCAGGTGCGCGCCGCCCAGAGCGCGCTGCTGAGCCGCATGGCGGACGAGGAGCCGGCGGAAAAGGTGCTCACCACGGGCGCCGTCACGCTGCTGGACGTGGCCTGCGCGGACGGCGCGGTCGTGCTGCGCGACGGACGCGTCTGGCGCGTGGGGCCCACGCCGGACGACGCGCAGCTCGCCGGGCTCATGGAGTGGCTGCGGGCACGGCAGGACGACGTGTACGAGACCACGCGGCTCGCCGCCGACTATCCCGCGGCGGACGCGTTCCGGAACGTGGCGAGCGGGCTGCTGGCGCTTCCGCTGTCGCGCGACCGGCGCGACTTCGTGCTCTGGTTCCGCGGCGAGCGGCGGCAGATCGTCCGCTGGGCCGGCGACCCGCGCAAGCCGGTCACCATTCGCGAGGACGGCTCCACGCGGCTGCACCCGCGCGGCAGCTTTGATCTGTGGGAGGAGGAAGTGCGCGGCACCTCGTCGCCCTGGCGCGGCATCGAGCGCGAGGCGGCGCTGGACATCCGCCGCGCCGTGCTGGACCTGCTGGTGCGCAAGGCCGAGGAGATCGCGCTTCTCAACCACGAGCTTGCCCTGGCCAACACGCAGCTGGAACAGACGGCGGTGGAGCTGGAGGCGCAGACGGAAGAGCTGATGGCCCAGCGCTCCGAGCGCGAGCAGATGCTGGCGACGGAGCGAAAGCTGCGCGGCGAGGCGGAGCGCGCCAACAAGGCCAAGGCCGACTTTCTGGCCGTGATGTCGCACGAACTGCGCACGCCGCTGAACGCCATCGGGGGGTACGCGCAGATCATGTCCATGGGCGCGCGGGGCCCGGTAACCGACGACCAGGAATCAGACCTGGAGCGCATCCAGGTGAACCAGCGCCACCTGCTGGGGCTCATCAACAGCATCCTGAACTTCACCAAGCTGGAAGCGGGGCAGATCCAGTTCGCGCTCAGCCGCGTGGGCGTGCGCGAACTGCTGCACGGGCTGGAGGCGCTGGTGGGGCCGCAGATGCGCACCAAGTCGCTGCACCTCACCATCAGCGACTGCGGCCCGGTGACGGTGATGGCGGATGAGGAAAAGCTGCGGCAAATCCTGCTGAACCTGCTCACCAACGCGCTCAAGTTCACCCCCGCGGGCGGCTCGGTGGACGTGAGCTGCGAGGTGGAGCGCGGGATCGTGCAGATTCACGTGCGCGACACGGGGCGCGGAATTCCGGCGAGCGAGGTGCACACGATCTTTGAGCCGTTCGTGCAGGTGGAGCGGCACGTCACCAGCCTGAACGACCAGGGCGTGGGGCTGGGGCTGGCGATCAGCAGCGAGCTGGCGCGGGGGATGGGAGGCCACCTGCGGGTGCGCAGCGAGGTGGGGCGCGGATCCACGTTTTCGCTCACGCTGCCGGTGGCTCCGGAGGAGGCGGAGTAGAAGCAGGGGGCGGAACAGGCCACGGAAGCCGCGGCAACAACGGCGCGAAGTCCGCCTGTCCACAGCGAACGAGTTCGCCGCTGGAACAGCACCAAGTCCGCCGGCGCGGACTGTGGCCGCTGCAGCGATGCGCATGGCGAGGCCGGGCGCGGACGCCTGTCCAGAGCGAATGAATTCGCCGCTGGAACAGCACGAAGTCCGCCTGCGCGGACTGTGGCCGCTGCAGCGGTGCGCATTCCCGATGGTGGTGTGGGGTCCGGATCGCAACCTGTTGCGCGCCCACGACTTGTCATCCTGAGGAGGCGCCGGCCGCACTTTCCGCCGCACCGCCGATTGGCGCCGACGAAGGATCTACCTTGCGCCCGTTCCAACATCGCGTTGGGCGCCGAAACCACGCCCGCGGTTCGTATCCATTGAAGCAGTTGAAGCCCTGATCGTGGACGCATCAGCGGCCATGAGTCGGGGCTTACCGCCGTCCGAGCGGCCGTCCGAGCGGCGGATTCATCCGCTCAGGGAATCCGAGTACGCGCGTCATCGTTCTTCGTGGACGATGTGAGGGTATGGAGCCGGTGCTGGACGGGATACCGCTCGCGTCCTTCGCCGCGTGGCCCTCACCCGCTCGCTGCGCGAGCACCCTCTCCCACAAACAGACGTGGGAGAGGGAGCACACCCCAGCCCGGCGCGGGGGCGACAGCGGCGCGCGACACGGTGCTGTCGTCACGCACAGCCTCACAGCAGTACCGTGAGGCTTTCAGCCGTTGTTGCGGCGACTTCAGTCGCTCAGCATCGCCAATGGCCGCGCCGAACTGCGCAGCCCACACCGAACC
>NZ_DASVTX010000315.1:0-6952 GCF_036387355.1 Longimicrobium sp. | reverse complement strand
ACAACCTCGGCTTTCAGGCCATCAGCCCGGACCGGCGCGAGCGGTTCGTGCTGCTCTGCTTTCGCCCGGACGCGGAGGGGCGCGTGTCCGTCCGCGAGTGGGGGGGCGGGGACCAGAGCGGGCGCGAGCAGACGCTGGCCGCCGCCGACGTGCTCGCGCGCATCAACGCGTGGGAAAAGGCAGGGTGGACGTTCACCGAGTCGCCCATCGCCATCCGCCACTGGCTGGGCGGCTGACCGCACCGCACGCGCCGCCCCGCCATCCGTCCACGGGCCTTCCCCCGGCCCGCTTCCGTTCTCCCCATCCCACCCGAACTCCCTCTGCCGATGGCCGCTGCCGTGTCGCGCGCGGATGCCCGCTGGGCCGCCGCGCTGGAAGAGCACCAGGTGGCGCTGGCCGCGTACCTGCGGGCCGGCGAGGCGATCTCCGACGCCGCGTGGACCGCGCCCTGGGCGCCGGGCAAGTGGACGCCGGCCGAGATCACCGAGCATCTGGCCATGGTGTACCGCGTCTTCATCGCCGAGGCCACGGAAGGCGTGGGGATGCGGCTGAAGCTGACGCCGTTCCGCCGGCGGCTGCTGAAGACGTTCATGCTGCCGCACATGCTTTTCCATCGCACCTTTCCCAAGCGGGCCCCGGCGCCGCGCGAGGTGCGCCCCTCGGCGGAGGGGCTGGCCCCGCGAACGGCCGCGCTGGCGCAGCTTCGCGACCTGGGCGAGCGGTTTGAGGCGGAGGCGTCGCGGGCCCGCGCGGCGGGAAAGCCGGGGGTCACGCATCCGTACTTCGGGCTGATGGCGTGGGACAAGGGCGTCCGCCTGGGCGCCGTGCACCTGGAGCACCACACGCGGCAGATCGCGTCCGTCGGCAAGCGCTGACCCCGGATCTCCCGTCGACGAAAACAACCCCGCCCGGAGCGCTCCGGGCGGGGTTTTCTGCATGATCCGCCTTTGGGGCGAACGCGTCCGCGGCGCACGGAAAACGACGGGGCCGCGCGTGGCGGGAACGGGGAGTGGAGCACCGTATTTCCCGCCCGCAATCAGCCGAACTGCGTACCGTCGCGCAGGGTCAGAAACAGGCGCCGGTGCGGCCGTAGCCACGCGATCAGGGCGCGAATGGCTTCCAGCAGGTCCAATACATCCACCATGACCCGGTCGTTGTGCCACCTCCCCTTCTCCCAGTACGTCAGGTACTCGCCCAGATTGAACTTTTCCCCCCGCGCATTGGTGATCTGGTCGGGCGTGACCGCGCTGAAATGCGTGGTGGCGCGCGCCGGGTGGTCGTAGGCCAGCGTGAGCGGCAGGTAGCCGGCTGCGTAGCTGAAGCCGGAGCGGGTGCTGGACGGATGGAACCGGGACAGCTCCCCTCCGCTCAGGTTCCACTCTTCGCCGCGAAGGTACAGCTCCAGGCTGGTGAGCGTGGCGTACAGATCCGTCAGCCGCAAGCCCAGCGGGCGGGTCAGAGCGCGGCGGGCCTCCTGCAGCGACCCCACGGGTGCGGTCAGGCGCACCCCGTTGCGGCGCAGCACCTCGTTGATGGTGTCGATTCCCGCCGCCCGGAACTCGCGGGCCACGTGCATGATCCCGGAGACTTCACGTACGGTAAGGAATTGAAAGATCAGGTCGATGAGTTCCTGCGGCATCTTTGCTCAAAGAGAGGGGCCGGGAGGGTTGCCGGCGGTGGACAGGGATCAGGGCTGGTACGTGTACTCGCGCTTGAGGTGCGAACCGGCGAACATGGCCAGCGCCTTGGGTTGCAGGGCGGGCGGGACGTACTTCCCCGAACGGAGATGGGGAGCGACGTACCTGGGGTACTCGACCCGGAGCCGCCCCTCGCGGCTCATCCGCGTGATGGCCGCCGCGCCGGTAAAGCGCACGCCGGGCAGGGCGAGCGCGTCCGCCAGCTTCTTGATGAGCCACTCCGCCCGCGCGCCCGTGGCCGCGTTGCAGACGGCCAGGTTGACCGTGACCAGGCCGGGGCTTCCCATGTTCTCCGCCACCAGTCCGTGCGCCTTCAGAAACTTGGCGAGCGCGTCCGCCGCGATGCCGTACCCGGAGTCGTTGTAGATCCCGTTGCTGTCGCCGTGCGCGTTCAGGCGCAGCTTGCCGCCATCCCCGTCGGCCTGGCACACCCAGAGGATGTTGTCGGCGAGCGTCCTGATCTCCACCCCGCGCCGCACGGAGATGGGATCGATGACGTCCCACCGGTACTCTCCCACCCTGGCGGCCTGGTGCCGCTCCTGCGGCTCGCGGTCGCGGGTGAACGCGGTCGTGTGAAAGTCGTTGGCGATGAACAGGTCCAGGTAGCGCGAGTAGGCCATGCCGGTATCGTTGGGTAGAAAGGTTCGCGTCGCGGGCGGGCTACTCCCCGAAGTAGCCGCCGTCCCAGGACGTCTTCTTGGAGGACGAAGACCCGCTCATCAGCATGCGCTCGATGGACGTGGAGGCGCTCACCAGCACGCCGAACCTCGCCTCCTCCGCCGTGTCTCCGCCCCGGATGGAGCCGGTGTTGGCCCGGCAGGCGTACCAGAACATGTCGGTGATGTCCTCCAGCCGCGAGTAGCTCAGGAGCTCGGACAGCCTGGTATTCGTCCTCTGCTCGCGGACGTACTTGTGGTTCTTGAAGGTGGTAAGGCCCTTGGGACGCGACAGGTTGTAGTCGTAGCAGGACTCTCCCGCCTCCACGGTTTCGTGGACGTACGGCATCAGCGCCTCGTAGAGGAGGTCGGGGTCCTTGCGGTACTTCTCCAGCTTCCTGTTCAGCTTGCGGAAGTCGTAGACCGTGTGGCCGTGCGCGACCAGAAAGTGGATCCGCTTTCCCTTGGGAACGGTGAAGGCGCTGAAGCCGTCCCAGCTTCCGTGGCCGCTGAGAATCGTGAACTTCGGCATGCGGGGCTCGTCTCGGATCGGGTTCGGTGAAGGGCCGGCGGTGCGTCGCCGGATCGTTCAGGCGCCGCAGCCGCGCGGGCGTTCGGGGTCGATGAGGACCGTCCCATCCCCGGCGGCGGGGCGGGTGCGCAGCCACGACGTCCATCCCAGCCGCGGCCGCGGACCAGGTTCGAGCACCGTGGCGGGGACCTGGTCCGCGCGCAGGACGAGGGTGAGGACGAAGCTGGTTTCCACCCCGGCGTAGAAGCGCACCAGCTCGCGAAGCTGCGTGAGCGCCGGCCCCTCGGCGGGAACGCCGCCGCACCCGCCGGGAAGGAGCTCGCGGTACAGCCCCGGGTCCATGGGACCCATGCGGATCCCCACCGCGGCGTTGGGATCGTGAAAGCGGGTGCCCAGCACGGCGGAGGTGCCCAGCCGGCGGCTGCCCCCCGTTGCCCCGATGCGCGTCTGCTGGTCCTCCGGAATGGGGAGCCAGCGTCCGGCCAGGGGCTGGACGGAGACCGGGACGCCGAAGTGGTCGGCCAGCAGCCCCTCCAGCCCGGCCTGCGAGCGCGGCTGGCGGGCCAGCAGCCCGGCGCGCGCCATCAGCGCCCGGTCGTCCGTCCCCTCCAGCCGGCCGCGCAGCCCCGGCGTGCCCATCCCCATCAGCGCCCACAGCGAGGCCGCGGTCTCCGTTTCCGCCGGCGGCGCGCCCTGCAGCACCGGCCGCGTCCGCCGCCCGATGCGGTAGGCCAGCGACACCAGCCGGTGGTGGAACAGGTCCAGAAAGTCGCGCAGCCCGGGGTCGCCCTCCTCCACCCGCTGCAGGACGCGCTCGGCGATGGGCTGCGGCAGCGGCCCCTGCGCCCCCGCCAGCGACAGGAAGGAGACCGTCATCGTGGGGACGGTGGCGCCGCCCTCGTGCTCCACCCGCACCACGTCGGACGCGGGAAAGCCCAGGCTCACCGAGGTGCGGAAGCGCACCGCCTCACGAGACGGATCCGCCCCCTCGCCCACGCTGCGGGCCTCCGGCGCCGCGGACTCCAGCAGCCGCACCGCCTGGTAGAAGTCGAAGGCGTCCGGCCGCGCGAACAGCGCCTCCATCAGCGGCATGGCGGCCACCGTGCGCTCCCCGCGCGCCACGGCCTCCTCCTCCGCCGCGGGAAGGGGCGCGCCCGTGGCCTCGTCCGCGGTGGCGACGCCAGGAGCCGGGGAAGCGAGCGTGGCCGTCACAGGAGCGGCCTGTCGCCGATGCGCGCGTCCCAGCTCTTCCACACCCCCTCCTGGTTCTGCCGCCGCACGGACAGGCGGGTGAACGAGTTGACCGCCGCGTACAGGGCGAAGAAGCGGTCCAGCACCGAGGCCAGCAGAAGGGCGCTCCCCCCGGCGTAGGCGCTTTCATCCACCGTCAGGTCGATCTCCGTCCCGCGGCAGAAGCCCCGCCACGGGCCGCCGCCCACCCGCCGCGCGGCCGGCCGGGTCGTCATCCGCCGCAGCCCCGCCACCTGCGCCTCCACCGAGGGATCGCCCCACGCCGCGTACAGCCGCAGGATCTCGCGCAGCGCCTCCAGGCTGGCGTCGGCGTCCGCCCCGGCGAGCGACAGGTGGTTGAGTGACAGGTGGGAGATGAGCCGCCACTGCGTCTGCCCGCCCAGCGGCGGATCCACCGCGCGGGTGGGAGGATGGAGCACGCGGATGGCGGAGACGGGGATGGCCTGTTCCGCCTGCAGCAGCGCCCCGGCGGGAATCTGCTCCGCAAGCCGCCGGTTGGTGCACAGCACGCGGCCCCACACCGTGTGGGCGGGCGGCGACGCGGGCTGGCCGTTCAGGTTCAGGAACGAGAGCAGGGTGTCGGTCCCCGCCAGGTCCGCGCGCTCCGACGGCACCCGCCGCGCGTGCCAGAAGGCGCGCTGCCCCGGGTCCATGCGGTGCGAAAAGGAGTAGAACGGCTCGATCACCGCCTCGCGCCCCTCCTCCGGCGCGGAAGAAACGGACAGGATGGAGTGGATTTCGGTGGACCGCTCCCGCCGCGCGTCGCCCACCAGCCGGTACTCCACCCGCCGCCCGTCCACCCGCACCGGCTCCGACAGCCGCTCGTGCAGGTTCACCACGGGAGTGCACCCCAGCCGGAAGTTCTCCGCCCCCGCCTCCAGCCGCTCCGGCGGCCGCCGGTCGAAGACGAAGAGAAGGTCCACCGACGCCTCCGCCGCGCCGAAGTCCACCCCGTGCAGATCGGCGAACATCAGCTTGCGGGGGATGGTGAAGTACTCCTGCAGCAACCGGTACGCCGGGTGCGCCCCGGCGGCCGAGGGGAGCACTCCCTCGTCCGCGCCCAGCCCCACGGGAACCAGGGCGGAGGGGGCCATGCGCGCGGGGCGGTCTGACGCGGCGCCGCCGGGAAGGACGGCGATCCCCAGCAGGTGGCCGAAGAGCAGTTCGTACAGCGCGGCCGCCGTGCTCATCTCCCCGCCCAGGTGAAAGCGGAGGGAGGCCGGCTTCTGCCTGGAGAGCGGAACCCCGCGCGCCTCCAGCCGCACCCGCAGCACGCTGGCGGCCCGCGGCGTGGCGCGCAAAAAGGAGTGCGCCCCGGGCGGCTCCATCCGCGCCTCGGTGACGGCCAGGGGGTGCAGCGTCACGGGATACGCCGTCCGGAAGCGGCAGGCGTCGCCCTCCCGGGGCTGCGCCACCAGCGGCGTCCCCGCGGGGACGGTGAAGCCCGCGGTGGAGCGCCCCTGCGTGGGGTCCGCCACGAACTCGGCGATGGCCACCGGCGGCACCGGGGCCAGGTAGTTGGGCTGCAGCACGTCCAGCAGCGCCGACGAAATCCCCGGCGTCTCCACCTCCAGCGCGTGCTGCAGCCGCGCGGTGGAAAAGGCGAACGACTCGATCAGCCGCTCCACGTGCGGGTCCTGCGACTCGTGCGCGCCCAGCTGCAGGCGCGCGGCCACCTTGGGGTGCGCCTGGGCGAACTCGCCCCCGGCGCGCCGCAGCCAGGCCAGTTCGGCCAGGTAGTAGTCCAGCAGGTTGTCGGGGGCGGGGGCGCTCACGGCCGGCCTCCGCCCACCATGACGGCGAAGCCCACCGGCTGCGGCGCGCCGGGGGCGGCCAGCACGCCTTCGATGAGCGCCAGCAGCTCGCGCGGGCGGCCCGGAACGGGATGCACCTCCACCCGCGCCCCGCGCAGCCGCGGCTCAAAGGCGGCCAGCGCCGCCTGCATGCGCGCGGCGATCTCCGTCCGGGCGGCGGCGCCGGCGGGGTGCAGGGGCGAAATGTCGGGGACGCCGTAGTCCACCGTGGTCCGTGGGCGCCCCGCCATCTGCTCGGGGGCAAAGGGACAGCGGGTGCCCAGCAGGTCCTGCGCTTCGCGGCGCAGCGACTCCAGCAGCCCGTCCCGGTCCAGCGCGCGGAGCGGCACGGCTTCGGTGTGCGCGGCGGGGTGCTCGTCCACCAGGCGGTCGAAAAGCGGGACCGCCGCGAGCGGAACCGGAACGGGGGTCGGCATGCGTCAGCTCTTGGCGTTCTTGCCCAGATCCCAGCTTCCCGCCACGGTGCCGTCCTTGCCGCCGGCTTCCTTCTGCGCGGTGAAGTCCCACTTGATGCCGGAGTAGTTGAGCGCCAGGCTTTCCACCGGCTTGTCGCCGCCGCCGCCGCCCACGTTCACCGAGCTGAGCACGGCGTTGCTGAGCGTGTACACGATCAGCGGAATGACGCTGCCGTTGTCGTTGCGCCCCACGGTAATAAGCACCGTGCCCAGGTCCGTGCCCTCGCAGCACTTCTGGTTCAGCAGCGGGCTGGCCTTGTCCAGGTACTTGGTGATCATGAAGTCCTGGTGGCGCGGCTTGCCCGAGGTGCGCTCGGTGTTGCTCACGTCGCCCGTCACCTGCATGGCCACGCCGTGGCTGTACGACATCGCCTCGATCTGCCCGGTGAACCCGGTCATCAGGCTGGTGCCCGGCACGTTCTCGATCTTCATCAGAATCACGTCCATCGTCTGCTCCCTTGCTTGGGGCGCGTCAATCGCGGTCGGGTGGGGTCGGGGGCGGCGCCGGGCGGAGGGGGTCCGCCCGGCGCCGGATCAGAATCAGGCG
>NZ_DASVTX010000314.1:0-6204 GCF_036387355.1 Longimicrobium sp. | reverse complement strand
CTGCCGCCCACTTCGGCGCTGAGGCGTCATTCTGAAGGAGCGTGCGCCGCGCTTTCCCCCGTGCCGAAGTCATGCGCGACTGAAGAATCCCGGACCGAAGCATCCGCCGCACCGCGGACCGGCGCGGCGTCTCTCGCGCCGCACCCGCAGCGTCCGAGCGCGGTGCGCAACCCGGCGTGCATCGGACACGTTGGCGCGGGATTCTTCAGTCGGCGCCAAGGTCCGGTGTGACGGATGGTGCGGCGCGGCGCCTCCGCTCAGAATGGCACTCGAAGTCCGAGCCGGGTGAGCAATCCCGGCGCGGCGGATGTGACGGATCCGGTGCGCCTGGTGTCACGTACGCCGCCCGCGGCGGCACCTCCGCGCCACCGCTGTCCTGCCGCCCACTTCGGCGCTGAGGCGTCATTCTGAAGGAGCGTGCGCCGCGCTTTCCCCGGCACCGCGTTCATGCGCGACTGAAGAATCCCGGACCGAAACGCCCGCCGCACTGCGGTCCGGCGTGGCGTGCTCCAGCCTCTCCCGCCGCGCCCGCAGCGTCCGAGCGCGGCGCGCAACCGGGCGTGCAGCGGATGCGGTGGCGCGGGATTCTTCGGTCGGCGCCAGAGTTCGGTGTGGCGTACGGTGCGGCGCGGCGCCTCGCTCAGAATGACGCCCAAAGTCCGAGCCGGGTGCGGAATCCCGGTGCGCCTGATGTCACGGTACGCCGCCGCGCGGCGTACCTCCGCTCCACCGGTGTCCTGCCGCCCGCCTCGGCGCTGACGCGTCATTCTGAAGGAGCGTGCGCCGCGCTTTCCCCGGTGCCGGATCCATGCGCGACTGAAGAATCCCGGACCGACACGTCCGCCGCGCCGCAGTCCGGCGTGGCGTGCTCCAGCCTCTCCCGCCGCGCCCGCAGCGTCCGAGCGCGGCGCGCAACCGGGCGTGCATGGGATGCGGTGGCGCGGGATTCTTCGGTCGGCGCCGGAGTTTGGTGTGACGGACGGTGCGGCGAGGCGCCTCGCTCAGAATGACACTCGAAGTCCGAGCCGGGTGGGGGATCCCGGTGGGGCGGATGTGACATGTCCAGTGCGCCTGATGCCAGATCGCGGCCCGCGCCGCCCACGCTGCCCGGCGCCGCCTGCGGCGGCACCTCCGCGCCACCAGTCCTGCCGCCCACCTCGGCGCGGCGGCGTCATTCTGAAGGAGCGTGCGCCGCGCTTTCCCCGGTGCCGCGTTCATGCGCGACTGAAGAATCCCGGACCGACACGTCCGCCGCACCGCGGTCCGGCGCGGCGTGCTCCAGCCTCTCCCGCCGCGCCCGCAGCGTCCGAGCGCGGCGCGCAACCGGGCGTGCATGGGATGCGGTGGCGCGGGATTCTTCGGTCGGCGCCAGAGTCTGGTGTGACGGACGGCGGAGCGCGGCGCCTCCGCTCAGAATGACACTCGAAGTCCGAGCCGGGCGAGGGGACCCGGTGCGGCTGACCTGCTACCCGCCCCCGCAGCACCCATCCGCATTCCTGCCGCCGACAGATCGCCGCCGAGTTGCGGCAATCTGCCGCACCCCCTGGCGCGCCCGGAATCGCGGCGCATCCGCCTAAACCACTCTCCCGCAACAGCTTGGCGCCGTCAGCCGAAACCTTGGCGCATGCGGTACGGTTCGTGGAATAAGGGACCGGTGCGCGGCGGGTCTTCCACCGCGCCTGACCAGCCACTATCCGACACCACACGGATTCATGAGCGCCTTCGCCGCCGCGTACGCCATCCCCACCGCGCCCCGCGCGGAACCCAAGAAGAAGGTGCTGCTCGTCGACGACTCGGCGACCACGCACATGTGGATCAAGATGATCCTCAGCAAGACCGCGTACGAACTCATCTCCGCCCGCGACGGCGAAGAGGGCGTGCGCACCGCCCTGGCCGAGCGCCCCGACCTCATCCTCATGGACGTGGTGATGCCGCGCATGAACGGCTTCGAGGCCACCCGCGCCCTGCGCGAGCGCAACGAGCTGCGCGACACGCCCATCATCATGGTCACCACCCGCTCCGAGGCCAAGAACGTGGAAGAAGGCTACGAGAGCGGCTGCAGCGACTACATCACCAAGCCCATCGACGGCATCGAACTGGTCGCCAAGGTGCGCGACTTCATCGGCGAATGATGCTGGAGCTCCCCGCCCGCGACGCCGTGCCCCCCGCCGGCCCCGACGAGCTGCGCGAAGCCAACCGCCGCCTGGCCGAACAGGTTTCCGTGCTGCGCGACCGGCTGGACCGCCACCAGGCCGAGCTGATCGCCGCGCGCCGCGAGATGGCCGCCGCGCAGGCCGCCAACCGCGCGCTCAGCGAGCGCAACGTGCGGCTGGAGGAGGAGAAGGGGAACGTGGCCAAGCTGTACGTGGCCGCCTCGTTCCTGCACGGCAGCCTGGACCGCGCACAGGTCATTGAAGCGCTGCACGAGGTGCTGGTGAACCTGATCGGGAGCGAGCACTTCGCCGTGTACGAGGCCGAAGGCGGCGCCACCCGCCTGGTGAGCGCGCTCCTTCCCGACGGGCAGGCGAGCGCCGAACCCTCCGCCGTGGCCGCCGCCGCGCTGCTCACCGGCGAGCCCTACCTGCGGCCGGAGGGCGACGAATCCACCCCCGCCGCCGCCATTCCGCTGCGGCTGGAAGGCCAAACGGTGGGCGTGGTGGAAGTGGCCGGGCTGCTGGCGCACAAGACCGGGTTCACCCCGTTCGACGAGGAGCTCTTCTCGTTTCTGGCCATGCACGCCGCGCCGGCGCTGTACGCCACCCGGCTGCACGCGCTGACCCGCGCGGCGTCATGAGTGCCCTTGCCGCCCGCGCCTCCGCCGCGCGGCCCGAACCGGCGGCCGCTCCCGTCGCGCGCCGCGCCGTGTACCTGCACCCCGGCCACGTGGTGGTGAGCGGCGAGCCGGCCGCCGTCACCACCATTCTGGGGTCGTGCGTGAGCGTGTGCCTGTGGGACGCGCGCCTGCGCGTGGGCGGGATGAACCACTTTCTCCTTCCCAACCACGCGGGGATGGGGACGGCCAGCGCCCGCTTCGGGTGCGTGGCCATGCGCAAGCTGCTGGACGGCATGCGCTCGCTCGGGTGCCGCACGGCGGACCTGGACGCCCGCGTCATCGGCGGGGCGTGCGTGGTGGAGGCGTTCCGCGGCACCGGCGAAGGGCACCTGGGCGACCGCAACGCCGAACTGGCCCTGCAGGCGCTGGAGCACCACGGCATCCGCGTCACCCGGTGCGACGTGGGCGGCCACCGCGGCCGCAAGCTGCTGTTTCACACGGATGAAGGCACCGCCGCCGTCCGGCTGATCTGACCTTTTCTCGCGTCACCCCCGCCCGAGCAGGCAAAGGCTTTCATGGACATGGATTTCGACTTCGGGGCCATTCTGCAGGTGTTCCGCGCGGAAGCGACGGAAACGCTGGCCTCGGTGGAGGACGCGCTGCTGGCCATGGAGGCCGCCCCCGGCGACGCCGCCCTGCTGGACGCCGTGTTCCGCGGCATCCACACGCTCAAGGGCGACGCCAGCAACCTGGGCTTTCCCGCCGTGGCCGAGTTCGCCCACGTGACGGAAGACCTGCTGGACCGCCTGCGCGAGCACGAACTGTCCGTGACGCCGCCCCGCCTGGAGCTGCTGCTGGCCGCCGTGGACGTGCTGCGCGCCGCCGTCCCCGCCTCGCTGGACGGCGCCGACGAGCTGGACGGCCCCGCCCGCGCCCTGCAGGCCCGCATTGCCGCCGCCGCCGCCGAGCCCTCCGACACCGCCGCGCCCTCGGCCCGGGAGGTGGACGCCGCCGCCGCCGACGCGGCCGGCGCCTCGGCCGAGGGAGCCGCGGCCCCGGCGGACCGGCCCGCGGACGCCGAACGCGCGCGCATCCGCACGCTGCGGGTGGACGTGGAAAAGCTGGACCGCACGCTGGACCTGGTGGGCGAGATCGCCATTGCCCGGGGCCGGCTGACGCAGATGCTGGAAGAGGGGCGCCCCGCCGCCGAGGTGCTGGCCGTGCACCGCGAAGCCGACCGCCTGCACATGGACCTGCAGGAGGTGGTGATGAAGCTGCGCATGGTGCCGCTGGGCCCCATGGTGCGCCCCTACCATCGCACCGTGCGCGACGTGGCGCACGTGTGCGGCAAGCAGGCGCGGCTGGTGGTGGAAGGCGCGGACGTGGAGGTGGACACCAGCATCGTGGAGCAGCTGCGCGAGCCGCTGACGCACCTGGTGCGCAACGCGGTGGACCACGGGCTGGAAACCCCGGAAGCCCGCGCCGAAGCCGGCAAGGATCCCGAGGGCACGGTGACGTTCAGCGCCCGCCATGAGGCCGGCAGCGTCGTCATTCAGATGCGCGACGACGGCGCGGGAATGAACCGCGCCCGCATCGCTGCCCGCGCCCGCGCCGCCGGCCTGCACCCCGACCCCGAGCGCCTGGCCGACGCCGAGCTGTTCCGCATGGTGTTCGAGCCCGGCTTCAGCACGGCGGAAGCCGTGACGGAAATCAGCGGGCGCGGCGTGGGGCTGGACGTGGTGCGCCGCGCGGTGGACGCGCTGCGCGGCACCCTGGCCGTGGAAAGCCGCGAGGGCGAGGGCACCTGCATCACCCTGCGCCTGCCCCTTACCCTGGCCGTCATCGAGGGCTTTTCAGTGGGGGTGGACGGCGAAACGTACGTGATGCCGCTGGACAGCGTGGTGGAGTGCCTGGAGCTCCCCGCCGAGCGCCACGACGGCGGCGCGGACGGCATGCTGAACCTGCGCGGCCAGCCCCTTCCCTGGCTGCGGCTGCGTGAGCGCTTCTGCCCGGGCGCGGCCCTGCCCCGGCGCGAAAGCGTCGTCGTCGTCCGCCACGGCGAGGGCCGGGCCGGTCTCGTGGTGGACGCGCTGATCGGCGACGGCCAGGCCGTCATCAAGCCCCTGGGCCGCCTGTTCGACGGGCTTCCCGGGATCGCGGGAAGCACCATTCTGGGCAGCGGCCGCGTGGCGCTGATCCTGGACGTGCCCTCGCTCATGGAAGACGCGCTGCGGGCCGCCCCGGCGGCGGCCGCGGCCTGACCGATACGCAGGACTTTCCACCACCAGGGCGCCCCAAGCGCCCCCCGCCCCACCCTTACGGAGACCGGACCATGTTCAAGAACCTCGGCGTTGGCGCGAAGCTGTACATGGGCTTCGGGGGAATGCTCCTCATCCTCCTGGCGCTCGTCACCGTGTCGCACGCCAACTTCAGCAAGCTCAACGAGTCCGTGGGGTGGGACCGCCACACGTACCAGGTGCTCCTCGCGTCGGACCTCATGCTCACCTCGCTGGTGGACATCGAGACGGGCGAGCGCGGCTTTGCGCTGGCGGGCGAGGACAAGTTCCTGGAGCCGTTCACCATGGGAAAGGCGGAGTTCCAGAAGTACTACGAGCAGGCCAGGGACCTCACCAGCGACAACCCCCGCCAGCAGGAGCGCCTCACCAGGCTCAACGACACCTACCAGGAATGGCTTGCCCAGGCGCTGCAGCCCACCATTGACCTGCGCCGCCGCGTAACGCGCGGCGAGGTGCCCATGGACTCGCTGGTGCAGCACGTGGCCGCGGGGCACGGCAAGGTGCGCATGGACGCCATGCGCCGGCAGCTGGCCGACATCCAGAGCGCGGAATCGGCCCTGCTCAAGGAGCGCGAGGCCGACACCTCCGCCCGCGTCGCCACCATGTTCCTGACCCTCAAGGGGGGCGGGGCGCTGGGCGCGCTGCTGGCCCTGGGGCTGGCGCTGCTGCTGGCGCGGATGATCGTGGCGCCGCTGCGCACCGCGGTCAGCATCAACGACCGCATCGCCGGTGGCGACTTTACCGCCGAGATCCACGCCACCGGGCAGGACGAGCTGGGGCAGATGCTGGGGGCCATGAGCCGCATGAACCAGCGCCTCTCCACCACCATCGCCGAGGTGCGCGCCGGCGGCGACGCCCTCACCAGCGCGTCGGCGCAGCTGTCCTCCACCGCGCAGAGCGTGTCGCAGGGCACCAGCGAGCAGGCCGCGTCGCTGGAGGAGACCATGGCCAGCCTGCAGGAAATCAACGCCAGCATCACCCAGAACGCCGAAAGCAGCCGGCAGATGGAGATCATGGCGCAGGCCGGCGCCCGCGACGCCTAAGAGGGCGGCGCCGAGGTGCGCGAGACGGTGCAGGCCATGAAGACCATCGCCGGCAAGATCGGCATCATCGAAGAAATCGCCTACCAGACCA
>NZ_DASVTX010000313.1:0-2753 GCF_036387355.1 Longimicrobium sp. | reverse complement strand
GCGGGAGGAAGTCGTAGCCGGTCTTGCTCTCGATGGCGTCCACCGTGGTGCGGTACGTCTCCCACGAGTGCGACGCGATCCCCGTGGTGTTCGGCATGTCGATGGCGATCACCTGCAGCGCGCCGGTGCTGGTGGCCTGCGCCAGCCCCTGACCCGCGGGCATCAGCAGCGCGATCTTGTAGTTGCGCCGGGCGATGGCCACCTTGCCCGCGTTCAGCAGCGTGCCGCTGTACGAGTAGCCGCCGGCCATGATGTAGATCTCCTTGTCGTACGTCTGCGCCTGCGTCTGCAGGTACTGCTCGAATTTGTACCACGGCCCGCCGTTCAGGTCCTGGTACTGCGGCAGGATGTTGGTCATCAGAAAGGTCTGCTTGTTCTGATCGGTGGACCACGTCCGCTCCTCGCTGCGCACCATGTGGCCGCGGCTGTAGCCGGAGTTGGTGTAGTCCGAGGTGGTTACCCGGTAGCATCCGCTGGGGAGCGTCGCGTCCGAGTAGAAGCTCGTGGCGCGCGGCGCATCGCCATAGTGCGTCTTGTTGAGGTTCCACGACACCCAGTTGGGCCCGCCGCGCGTGCAGTTGTAGGAGAGATAATGCGTGTTCTTGGAGAGCCGCACGTCGCTGGAAGGGGACCCGATGGGCGCGCCGAACTCGATGTGGCTCCTGTAGATGGCGTTCGGGTAGGTGTAGAAGCGGGGTTCCTGCGGAGTCGGGGAGGTCGCGGTGGGAGCGTCGGCGGAGCAGGCGGCCAGCAGCGCGGCGGCTACGGCGCCGAGCGCCACGCGTGCGCGCGCGGCAATGCGGGGAAACGGCATGCGCGTTCCATCCTTTGACGAGGGATTTTGACCTTCCGGGAGGGACTCTTTCGAACCTGCAATGTAGATGCCCGCGTTTGAACACGGACGGTATGGCTGTTCGCCGGCCCGGCACCGCCCTTGCGCGGCTCGCCGGGGGGTCGGTTGAAGCTCCTCGGGAAAACGGGATCTGCGATGCGCAAGCGAATGGTGGGGATCGTGCTGGCCGCGGTGGCGCTGGCGGCGTGCGGCGGCGATGCGGGGCAGTCCGGAGCGAAGGGCGACGCCGCGGTGGTGGATAGCGGGATGGCACCCACGCCCGCGCTGGATTCCGTCGGCGGCACCACCAACTCCGATCCGGGCCGGAGCGACTGACCATGAGCCCCGGCGACGACCCCGGCTTCGAATCCGACGAGACGGAGGTGGACCGCCTCCTCCGGGAGATCCATTCCGGAGTCGAGGTGCCGGTGCTTCTCCCCATCGTGCGCGGCGCGCTGGACGCCATGGACTGGAGCTACACCGAGTCCGAGAGCGACGGCCTGGTGTGCGAGATGGCGGGCGAGCACACCGTCTACAGCTTCCTCTTCCGCGTGGACGAGAAGCTGGAGATCGTGTGCTGCTACGCGCGCGTGGGCTTCCGCGTGCCCCCCGACAAGCGCCTGCAGGTGTGCGAGGTGCTCACCCGCGCCAACTACGGCCTGCGCGTGGGCAACTTCGAGATGGACATGGAGGACGGCGAGATCCGCTACAAGGCCAGCGTGGACATGGAGGGCGGCGTGCTGGGCGAGACGATGGTGCAGAACCTGGTGCGCGCCAGCGTCGCCGGCTTCGACCGCTACTATCCCGCCGTCATGCGCGTCGTCTACGCAGGCACCTCCCCCGCCGAAGCCGTCGCCGACGCCGAGCGCTGAACATCAAGCCGCCCCACCGCACGCAATCCCGTAGGGGCAGCCCCACGTGGCTGCCCGTGCCCCGCGCTGCACCGCCCTCCGCTTACAGGACCGCGACCCGTCCATTGCAGCTCAGAAATCCGCCGTCGCGAACGAATACGCCAGGAACCCAAAGAACCCCACCCCCGCCAGCGCACCGGTAATCCCTCCCGTCTTCGCCGCCCTGACGCGCCGTCTTGTCAGGCGCTGTGCATACGCCGCGCGGTAAGCCTCCTGATACTCGGGTGGCTCCTCCGCGACGCGCCACCGGATGGAGTCCGGAAGCGTCCTCACCGGCTGCCCCGCCTGATCAAAGGTCGCGAACACGAGCACCCCACCCGCGGCCGCGACCGTAGCCGTTTCCCGGTTCGGAAACAGCGCGACGATGGGCGCCATGAGGCCGAGCGCCGCCCCACCCAGGAAGCTGGAGCCGAAGTAGCCGCCCACGAACGGGTCCCGCGCATCCCGGTCCGCATCGGCGCGTGCGGCCTGGAGCAGCGAGTCCCCGGGCGTCGCGGGGGAAGTCTGGCCGCGCCCTGGTGCGCAGAAAATCGTGCAGGCGACGAGCGCCAGCGTCAGTGAGCGGAGCATTCTGTATTCGCGAGTTGCAATTGTTGGTGCGATGGAATGATAGCGACCTCAAAGTATGCGACACCGCCGTCTGTCGGCGAGCGAAGAGACCAGCGTCCACGGCGACCCTCGCGGCACGCGCAGTAGATCCTTCGCTCCGCGCCGAGCGATCGCGCACGGGCGAGGACAGAGAGGCGCTTCGCTCAGGATGACAAAAAATTTTGGGACACGGCGGCACCCAGTCCGCTTCTGCGGACTTCGCGTAGTTCCAGCCGGGGGCTTCAGCCCCCGGCGACGCCCGCGGTGCTGTTCACCCTCCGGCGACGCCCGCGGTGCTGTTCACCCTACGGCGATGCCCGCGGTGCTGTTCACGCCCCCGGCGATGCCCGCCGCGACGCCCGCGGTGCTGTTCACCCTCCGGCGACGCCCGCGGTGCTGTTCACCCTCCGGCGACGCCCGCG
>NZ_DASVTX010000312.1:0-26717 GCF_036387355.1 Longimicrobium sp. | reverse complement strand
AGCGAGCTCGCCCCGTTGGTGAGGTGCCCGCCGATGATCCCCACCGGGAGCACCACCATCAATCCCGCCGCCACCCACACGCCAAGCCGCCGCCTCGGCGCGGGAGGCGCCGCGGTGTCGCGCCGCCGGGAGCGGACCAGGAGCGTCATTCCCGTGATCCACATGGCCACCTGCGCGACGGTGACGAGGATGGCCTGGTCACGGGGCGCGTCACCGTTGGCCGCCCACGGAAGGAACAGCGCGCCCGCCGCGACGCCCAGCGCGGCCTGCCAGTCCGGGCGCGACTTTCCCGCCACGAGCGCGAAGCCCAGAAAGCACGCCGGAATCATGTGGATGACGCCGTAGAACGCCCGGCCCGGCCCGCCGCTCGCCAGCAGCCACCACCCCTGCATGAGCAGCCACACCAGCGTGGGGCACTGCGCCACCCCGAACCAGCGCACGCTGCGGCTGCGCGGGTTGAAGAGGAGCAGCATCGCCGTGCCGAAGAACACGGCGCCGGCGGCGAAGAAGGCGAGGGCAGCGGGGATGGGGGTCACGGAGTGCTGAGTGCGGAGTGCGGAGTGCAGAGTGCGGAGTGCGGAGTGCGGAGTGCGGAGTAGGGAAGTACGAAAGTACGAAAGTACGAAAGTGCGCGGTTGGGGTCTGCTCCCGGTGGCGGAGAAACGCGGAGGAAAAGCGAAAGTTGCAGAGGAACAGAGAACAGCCAGAGATAAAGAGGAACCATCCGCCGGCCTCTGTATCTCTGGTGGTTCTCTGTTCCTATGTACCCCAACGTCTTTTCATCGCGCTCAAAGCGCCTCAGAAGTTGAGGCTGCCGCCCAGCACCAGGGTACGCGTTGCGAAGTAGTTGCGCTGCGTGGTGCGGCGGGCGCTCGCCTCGTCGTAGCTGTACGCCGATACGTTGTGCCGGTTGGTGGTGTTCAGCATCTCCGCGTACGTCACCAGCAACCGCCCGCCCACCGTCCAGAAGCGCGTGACCCGCGTGTCCAGCCGCAGGTACTCCGGAAGCCGGCCGCCGTTCGGGGCGCCGTAGCCCGTGGAATCGCGCTCCGTATACGGACGGCCCGTGGCGTAGCGCAGCGTGTTGCCCAGCTGAAGGTCGTACGGCAGGCGCAGCGTGGCGACGCCGGTAAAGGAGTGCGTCACATCCACCGCGGAGGGCGCCGTGCTTCCATCCGCCAGGTCCACGCGGCCGCGCAGCGCCGAGTACGTCACCCATCCGTTCAAACGGTCCTGCCTGCTCCAGCGCACCACCGCGTCCATCCCCGCCGCGCGCCCCGCCCGGATCTGCGGGCCCGCGCCGGCCGCGGCGTATCCATCGTACTCCTTGCCGTACACCTCCACCTTCATGGACGGCTCGCCCGCGCGCTCCACGCCCGCAACCAGGTGCCGCGCGCGCGTGGGCGTGCCCGACGGTGATCCCGCGTTCGGCAGCGCGAACCGCGTACGCCACCGCCCCTGGTGAAACTCACCGCCACCCACCCGCAGCGTCCACGCGCCCGTCCGCAGCGCCAGCGCCAGCCGCGGATCCACCGTCCACGCATCCTCGCCGGGCAGGCGGTCCGCGCGCACGCCGGCCACCACGCCCACGCGGCCGCCCGGCGCCCACTCGTACTCCGCGTATCCGCCCAGGTGCGACGCGTCGTCCCGCTCCGCCGTCTCCACGACGGAGGGCGAGCCGGGGGCGAGCTGGTCGGTGGTGGGCGTGGTGCCGGTGCGGCGCGCATCCATCCCGGCCGCTTCGGCGCCCACGCGCAGGCGGCCCCCGCCCACCATGCGGTCCGCATCCACCCGGGCCGACACGGTCTGGTCCGTCCGCGCCCGGTCCATCACCCCGAAGCCGAAGCGGCTGGTGCGCTCGGTTCCCGCCAGCGTGGCGCGCATGGCCGTCCGCCCGTCGCGCGATACGCCGCGCGCGCTCAGCGTGGCCAGGCGGGTGCCGCCGCGGCTGCGGAACGCGCCCGTGTAGCCGTACGCGGTGATGCCGCGGGCCGACTCGTCTTCATCCACCATCCCGGTGGCCTTGACCTGCCACCCCGGGCGCGGCGTCCACACCATCCCGCCGATCCCCTCCAGCCCGCGCGGCGACACCGAAAACTCGTCGCCGCGGCCGTGCATCGCCAGCATAAGCGATCCCTCGGTGGCGCGAAGGGCGCCCCACGCGCCGACGGTGCGGCTGAGCGGGGTCTGCATCATGGCCCCCGCGCCCACGGTGTTGGCGGAAAGCACGCCGGCCCTGGTGGTGGGCCGGCCCAGCGTTTCCACGTCCAGCACGCCGGAAAGCGCGTTGCCGAACCGCGCGCTGAAGCCGCCGCTGCTGAACGAGGCGGAGCCCAGCACCGCCGGGTCCAGCACGCCGAACGCGGCGCCGTTCAGGTTCTCGTACCGCCCCGCGTACACCAGCCGCGCGCCGTCCACCCACACGGGCGACTCGGCCGGGTCGCCGCCGCGCACGTACAGGTCGCTCCCCTCGGCGGCCCGGGTGGTGCCCGGGCCGGTCTGGATGGCCTGCATGAGGTCCGCCGTGCCGCCCGGCGTCATGAGCACGTCCAGCCGCTTGAGCGCGGTGCCGCTGCGCGTGTCGTCCATCCGGCTGGAACTGGCGTGCACGGTGATGGCCTCCAGCGCCACCGTGCGCTGCCCGGCCCGGGGTGGGGCGGTGCTCGCGGCGGACGGGGGGGCCGGAGCCGCGGCGGGCGCCGCGGCGAGGGCGGGCGCGGGCGCAGCGGAATCCGGAGCCTGGGCGCGGCGCTCGTTTTCGCGGATCAGTTCGGCGAAGCGCGCCTCGGCGGGGAAAAGCTCGGCTCCGCGGCGCCACACCGCCAGTGCCTGGGCATAGCGGCGCTGCCGGGCGTGCAGTTCGCCCAGGCGAATCCAGGGCTGTGCGTATACCGGCGGGTTGGTGCGGCCGCCCTGCTGGTCGATCAGGTGCTGAAACTCGCGCGCGGCGTCATCCGCGCGGCCCAGGAACGCCGGCGCGTAGAAGTAGTTCATCGCCAGGACGAAGCGGGCGGACCAGTGGGTGCTGTCGATGGCGAGCGCTTCCTTGAGCAGGTCCACCGACTGGCCGGAGAGCCGCCCCTGGCTCATGAAGTCCGCGAACCCGATGCGGCACTCGCCGATGACCCGCGCGATCCCCACCCGCGCGTAGGCGCCGCGGCCGGGCGCGGCGAGCTGGGCGCGGTACAGGCTTTCCGCGCGGTCGGCGGCGGAGAGGGCCGCGGCTTCGTTCTTGGCGCGGGCGGCGGCGCTGCATTCCGCGAGCGCGCTGTCCGCGGCGGTGGGGACGGGGGCCTGGGCAGCGGCGGTGTTGGCGCAGACGAACGCCGCGATGGCGGCGGCGATGATTTGATGACGCATGGTTCTGCCTCGGAGTGCGGGTGCACGTCGTCCTGACGTGTGCCCTCCATCAAGGCAACCGGCGGTCCCGCGTGCCGGATTTCGTAAGTCGCAATCCCGCAACGGTTTAGAATTTTTATCGATACGCGGACGGTGCCGCATTTGGGCTGCGGTGCAGCCGCGCGGCTGCACCCCGGGCGCGCGAGTGCAGCCGATTGCGACCACGCGCATCGTGATGGAACGGCATGGCATCGCGGTCAACGCACCCGCAACATCAGCAGTCAGAAGCGGCGATCCGCCGCGGGGTGCCCAGACACTCTTCCTTCACGGCCGCCGCAGCCGTCCCGGCTCGCTTCCCACCTCGTACTCCGCGCGTCATCCTGAAGGAGCAACGCACCATCGCCTGCGGCGGCGCCGAACCATGTGCGACGGAAAGATCCCGAACCGAAGCATCCGGGGCGCCGCTGGCAGGCGCGGCGTGCCGCGCACTCTCCGCGGCGCCCGCAGAGGCCGGGGACGACGCGCAACTGGTCGTGTGCGGGCGAGTGTGGCGCGGGATTCTTCCCTCGGCGCCCCGATGTGTGCCGAGGGAAGGCAGGGCGAAGCGCCTCCTTCAGAATGACACTCCGGCGCCAAGGTGGGTGGCGGGCGCTGATGGCGGGCCGTGCTCCGGATGTACCGTGGCCGCCGCGCTCTGGATGTACCGTGACCTCCGTGCGGCCTCCGTGGACTCCGTGAGAGGCGCGGTTCTCCCGCCACGGATCCGCGCCGGGGTGAGCGGATTGCGGAGATGCAGCCGGTCCGGCCGCTGCTTTTCTCGATCATACGATGAACACGATCCCGGAGCCCCACGGCCGGGCCCAAGCGGTGGCCGACAGCGTGCTCGCGGACATCGTCCGGGCGGAGGGCGCGCCGGCCGCTCCGGTGCAGAACCTGATGTTCGCGCGGTGATCCGGGGGGGATGATGGCGATCCGTTTCAGGCCGGCGCCGCCCGCGTGCGTCTGCCCGTCCCGTAGCGAAGGCCGCGCAGTTCGGTGAGGAATCCGTCGAACGCGGCGGCGAAGCTCTGGTCGCGGATGGAGGCGAGCGACGGCGTTCCGGCGAAGTTCTCGATGGCGCGCTTGAGCGAACTGTTGTCGCGATAGCCGCAGACCTGCGCCACGTTCATCACCGTCCGCTCAGGCTCCTCCAGCAGCGAGAGCGCCAGCAGCACGCGCGCCCACCCCAGCAGGCGCCGGGGCGGGGGCAGATGCAGTTCGGCGCTCTTTTTCGGCCACGGTGCGCACGTACACGCCGAAGCTTTCGGCCAGCAGGGTGCGCCCGCCCAGGTCCACCACGGTGTCCGCCGCGGCGCGGAGCAGCGTTCGCGCTTCTTCCGGCAGCCACACGGGCAGCCCCGCCTCCATGCGGCGCTTGAGCGGACGGGCGTGCGCGCGGCGCAGCGTGGGCACCATTCCCGCCAGCGCCGGCAGCACATCGCTGTTGATGATCTCCGCCACGCCCTCCGCGATGAGCGCGCGCACCCCCGCGGCGCCCGCCAAGCGGAACGAAGCGGCCGCGACCACCGGGACCGAGGGGGTCGCGCGGATCAGCCCGCCCACGCTCTGCCCGCCCACGTCCGATGGCGCGCGCACCAGCACTACGCTGGACGGCGCGGCGGTCCGCACGCTTTCCGCCAGCGCCGCCCAGCTCTCCATCGCGCGCACCTCGTACCCGCCCACCTCCGCCGACGCGTCCGCGAACTCCAGCGCCAGCACGAACAGCGTGCGCCGCGGATGCGTCAGCAGCCCCGTCGGCGGTACGACCGGAGACCTCATTTCAGGCTGTACATGTGTTGCAAGTGGACGTTCACGGAGCGCATCTTGGTGGCCTTCCTACGTCGTCCGGATACCCGGGAGAGCCTCCATGCGCCGATTTGCGTTCCTGATCGCCACGCTCGCATGTCTGATCACCGCCGGCTGCGCGGAAGGCCCGGTGGAGCCACGGACGGCGGCACCGTCAGGAGCCCCGGTATCGGTCCAGAACGACACGACGCAGGTTCCTCCACCCGCCGGTTCACGCGACAACGGGATCGGAATGGGCTCCGGCACCTAATCCTTCCCTGCGTCGCTCACGACGTTTGCACGTGCATTGAGCGACTGGACCAGTGAAGCAGAGAGGTCGCCGGATCCACTGATGGATGGCGGACGGGCATGCCTGTCGGCGGCCTGATGTCTTTGCAGATAGTCGAGTGCGGATTCGGCTCGCGCCAGAACCTCGCTTTCACGTCCCTCCACGGCGGCATCGCGCGAAGTGGTGAGCGCGATTTCAGCGTGCTCCCACAAGCTCAGGCTCAATGCCCCCAATCCAAGTTCAAGGGGAGCCGCGGCCCTCAAGAACTCGACTTCACCGCTGTCCAACAGCATCCACGCCGCGTTCCACGCCCGGTAGAACGCGTCCGCGTCCCGTACGGCGCCCGCCGCACGGGCTGTGCTCGCGAGAACGCGAAGCTGCCGATGAGGCTCGGTGAATCGTCCATGGAGCGCCTGAAGAACCTTCAGTGCGCGGGTGAACTGGCCCTGGTAGTTCCAGAGCACCGCGACGTCGAAAGCCAGGTAGAGAATGTTGGTGTGATCCGGGCCGTAGAGCGCGAACGCTCGGACCGCGTGCCGCTCGGCTTCATCGAACCGGCCTTCGTAGATGCAGGCCAGCAGAAGATCGTGAAGCGCCTTGGCCTGCCGCTCCCGTAGACCGTTGCGTTTGGCCGTGCGGACCGCCGACAGCAGCAGTGCCCGGCCGCCCGCCAGGTCACCCAGATGGACTTTCAGATTGCCGAGGCTGTTCTGCGCGGTCGCCTGCAGTTCCGCATCGCCGGTCCAGACAGCGACGCGGCGGGCGCGGCGGAACCACATCGCGGCGAGCCCGTGGTTCTGCCGTTCGCGGTAGATCTTGCCGCACATCCAGGCCAGGCGCGCGTTGTTGGGCCACACCACGGCCGCGGCCTCGGCAAACAGGATGGCGGTGCCGAACGCCTCCTGGCCGAGGGCCCAGTCCACCACGGCGAGGCAGGCGTTCGAAAGGCGGTCCGGCTCCACGTCGGCCGGACGCGCCAGTTCGCCGGCGATCACGGCGACGGGGGCCCACAGCGCCTCGTCCACGTCCGTCGTCCGCAGCACGTCGGCCTCCCAGTCGGCCAGGTCCGTGTGGTCGAACTCCGGGGCGCACGTATCCGGCCCCGTGGCCCACGAGAACGTGAGCCGCAGGGCCTGAAAGACGTGGAGCGCGAAGTGATCGGGCGTTTCGTGCAGGATCGCCTCGCCGAGCACGGTTGTGTCGGGAATGGCGAGTGGGTAGGCGAACTCGATGGGGGAGGGCGGCAACTCGGCCCGGCTGCGGTGTCGCACGCGGGACATGGTAGGCGCGGCGCGGGTGCACGTCGCGTCCCAACACGGGCGCGACAATCGGCGCCTATTGTAGACACCCCGCCCCGCGCGCGTCTACGGCCTGAAATGAAGCCCTCCACTTCCTCCCGCCGAGTAGAAATAGGGTCTTGGCCACAACTCGGCCCCAACAGCAGAATGCGAGGCTGCGGCGTGCCTCCCTGAGCGGATGAATCCACCGCTCTGAACGCGGTAAGCCCCGACGCGTGGCCGCTGTCGCGTCCACGCTCGGGGCTTCGACTGCACGAACGACAACACACCTGGGCCGACGTCAGCGCAGCCAGCGGAGTTGGAACGGGCGGTAAGTAGATCCTTCGTCGGCGCCAAAGGTCGGCGCGGCTGAGAGTGCGTCCGGCGCCTCCTCAGGATGACAGGTTGTTGCGCAGAAAGGAGTTGCGAGCACCGTAGAACCCGGTGCCCGGTGCGGCTCGCGGGGGGCCGAACCAATGCTGAGGGCCCAGTCCGCGCAGGCGGACTTCGTGCTGTTCCAGCGGCGAATTCATTCGCTCTGGCCGGGCGGACGCGCCGAGTTTCGCATTCCGCACCGATGCAGCCGCCGCAGTCCGCGAAGGCGGACTTCGTGCTGTTCCAGCGGCGAATTCATTCGCTCTGGCCGGGCGGTCGCACGCACGTTCGCAGCCCGCGCCGCCATCCACCCCACGAAAAACAGCGGCACGGCCCCGAATCCGGAGCCGCGCCGCCGTTCATCATCCCCGATCCACCGATCTGCCAGAAACTACCGGCGCGTGGTGAGCGACAGGCGCAGGGTGCGCGAGGCGCCGGGCATGATGTTGTTGTTGCCGTGCGACGTGGGATAGTACCGCTCGTCCATCAGGTTCTCCACGTTCACCTGCGCGCTCAGGAAGCGGGTCAGGCGCAGGTACGCGGCACCGTCCCAGCGAGTGAACGAGGGGAGCGTGACCGTGTTGTCGATGGCGGCAAACATCTCGCCCTGGTGCACCACGCCCAGCCCGAACCCCAGCCCGCGCGCCACCTGCACCCGGTTCCACAGCGACCAGGTCTGCTCCGGGACCAGGGCCACACGCTGACCCGCCTTGGCCGCCGACGTGGTGCTCACGATCTTCGCCGACTGGTTGGCGTAGCCGCCCACGATCTGCCAGGCGTCGGTGATGTTGCCCATGGCGCCCAGCTCCCACCCGGTGGTGCGCTGGGCGCCGGTCTGCACGATGCGCGACGGGTCCGCCGGATCGGGCGCGGAGGTGTTGGTGCGGTCCAGCCGGTACACCGCGGCGGTAAAGCTCAGGTTGGTGCGCGCGTCCCACTTGAAGCCGAGCTCGCGGTTGGTGAACTCCTCCGGCTCCAGCGTCTTGGTGGTGGCCGTCAGCGAGCTGAACTGGTCCCCGCTGCTGGGCAGGTAGCTCACGCTCCAGCTTCCGTACAGCGACACCGACTCCATGGGCTTGAAGATGAGCCCCGCCCGCGGCGACACCAGCACGTCCTTGCGGCTCAGGTCCTCGTCCGTGCGGTGGTTGTGAAAGTCCAGGTCAAAGCGATCCATGCGAATGCCGCCCAGCAGCTGCAGCATGGGCGCAACCGTCACCTGGTCCTGCAGATACACCGCCGCGATGGTCGCCTCGGCGCGGTTGTCGGCGTCCGTGGCGCTCTGGCGAAAGGTGATGGGGGTGGTGACCGTGGGCGCGTTGAGCGGCACCGCAAAGCTGGTCGCCGTGTTGTTGTAGTACCCGGTTTCGCGGCGGTTGTGCGTGTCCTGCCGGCCGAACTCGGCGCCCACCAGCAGGCCGTGGCGCACGGGGCCGGTGTTGAGCCCGAACAGCAGGTCCGTCTGGTTGAACAGATTGGTGCGCTGCGTGCCGTTGTTGTAGGCGGCCAGCGACACCTGCGTGCCGTCGGCGTTCACCGCGCCGGGGTAGCTGTTCTGGTAGAACTTGTCGTAGTCCGCCCAGCGCGCGCGGTTGCGGATCGTGAGCCCGCCGGCCTGGTGCTCCAGCGTGGCGGTGGCGCTGTGCGCATCCACCCGCGCCATGCTCAGGTCCGGGTTGCCGAAGAAGGTCGTCACCGGCGCGCGCGACGGACGGCCCTGGAACGAGGGGATGCCCCGGTCCACCGTGCGGTCGTCGTGAAAGAACTCGTAGCCGGCGCGCAGCGTGGTGCGCCCGCCGATGGCCAGCGCCGCCGTGGGGTTCACGCCGTAGCGCTCCAGCGCCGCGCGGTCGCGAAAGCCGCCGGAGTTCTCGTACATGCCGTTGAAGCGCCCGGCCAGGCTGCCGCCCAGCCCCTGCCCCACGTCGATCATCCCGCGGCGGTGGTCAAACGAGCCGCCCTCGAACGTCATCACGCGGGTGGGAGCCCACTGGGCCTCCTTGGTGACGCGGTTGATGACCCCGCCGCCGCCGCCCCGCCCAAAGATCATGGCGTTGCTCCCCTTGAGCGCTTCCACCCGCTCCGTGTTGTACAGGTCGCGATAGTACTGCACGTCGTCGCGCACCCCGTCCACAAAGAAGTCGGCGGTGGAGGAGTTGCCGCGGATGGTGGGCGCGTCGCGATGCCCTTCGCCCTGCCCCATGGTGACGCCGGGAACGTAGCGCACCACGTCGGCCATCCCCTGCATGGCCTGGTCGGCGATCACCTGGTTGGTCACCACGCTCACCGACTGGGGCGCGTCGCGCAGCGGGGTGTCCGTCTTGGTCGCTGTCATGGAGCGGGGCGCGCCGTAGCCGCGGCTGCGCTCGCTCACCACGGTGATGGCGGTCATGGCGTACGTGCGGTTTTCGCCATCGCCCGCGCGGGTCACGAAGGCCGTTTCGCCGTCCACGATGCGCGCCGACATCCCGGTTCCCGCCAGCAGCATGCGCAACGCGTCGGGCGCCGTGAGGGTGCCGGAGACGGCGGGCGCGCGGTGCGAGGCCGCCGCCTCGGCGTCCACCTGCAGCCGCAGGTCCGACTGGCGGGCGAAGTCGCGCAGCGCGGACGACAGCGGCTGCGCGGGGATGTTGAAGCGGATGCGGGCCGTGGTGTCGGCCATCACGCGCGCCAGGGCGGGCGTAGTGTCGCCCGGCAGGCCGGGCCGGGCATGGGCGGGCGCGGCGCAGAGCACGCCGCCAAGGCCAAGGGCAACCAGAGATCGCATGAGAACCGGAAAAACAGCCGGGCAAGCCCGGACAGCGTTTGAGATTGAGAACGATTCTCAACCAGAATACGAGGCCCGGGAGGCGCGCGCAAGACCCTCGATGCCCGCGGCTTTTCGGCCGTGCACCTGAGATTCACGTAACTGCAATCATTGTAAACGGATACGGAAAACCGCGTCTCTCACGGAGATCACGGAGTTTCACGGGGGTCACGGAGGAACAGCAACAGAAATCTCCAACAGAGGCACGGAGGCACAGAGAGACGAGAAAGGCCGGAGCCCCGCCGTCCCTATCTCCTTCTCCCCTATTCCCTATTCCCTATTCCCTGGCTCCTGCCCTTCCAGGTAAGTTGATCCTCAACGCGGAACGCTTGTTGATAGACGGGCGGCCGAGGGCAGATCTACGAACGCGATTTCCAGGCACTGTACGGATACATGACGGACGAGCAGACGGTGGCGGCGGACTCGGAGCAGGCGGCGCAGCGCGGCGGGGACGAGTGGCAGGACTACCTGGGCGAGGATGACGGGCGGCACCACACGGTGGTGGGCAGCATCAAGGTGCTGCGCGGCCTGCACAGCCCGCAGCTGAACAACGAGCGCGACGTGCTGGTGTACCTGCCCCCCTCGTACGGGCACACCAGCCGGCGCTACCCCGTGCTGTACATGCACGACGGGCAGAACCTGTTCGACCGCGCCACCAGCTTTGGCGACGAGTGGGAGGTAGACCAGACGCTGGAGTCCGCCGCGGACGAGGGGCTGGAGGCCATCGTGGTGGGCCTTCCCAACATCGGCCCGGAGCGGCTGAACGAGTACAGCCCGTGGACGGACCGGCGGCACAAGCAGGGCGGCAAGGGCAACAAGTACGTGGACTGGATCATCCACACGGTCAAGCCGCTGGTAGACCGCGACTTCCGCACGCGCACCGACCGGGAGGGAACGGGGATCGCGGGGTCGTCCATGGGCGGGCTCATCAGCCTGTATGCGTTCTTCAAGCACCCGGACGTCTTCGGGTTCACCGGGGTGATGAGCCCGGCGCTGTGGTTCGCGGGGCGCAGCATCTACCCGTTCGTGCAGGAACGGCCGTTCACGCCGGGGCGCATCTACCTGGACGTGGGCACCAGCGAGGGCAGCGAGGAACTGCACGACGTGCGGCGGATGAAGGAGATCCTGACGCAGAAGGGCTACAAGACCGGCCACGACCTCATGTTCATCGTGGAGATGGGCGGCGCCCACAACGAGCGCGCCTGGGCCCGCCGCCTGCGCCGGGAACTGCACTTTCTGCTCGGGATCCCGCTGGTGCCGCAGAAGCGGGTGCATGCGGCGGATCCGCTGTGAAGGGGAGTGCGGAAGTGCTGAGTGCGGAGTGCGAGGACTCAAGTACGAAAGTACGAAAGTACGAGAGTACGAAAGTGGACAAGACGGAAGGACGAGAAACGTGAAGCGCGCGCCAGAGTCTGGCGCGCGCTTCACGTCGTCAGCCCGCGGTGTGCCCGTGACCTCCGCGCAGTTCCCGGCGTCCTCCGCGTGAGGGCAGTTTCCGTTACGAGGCTGGCAGCGCGCAGCGCAGCCAGGTGGCGCGGGCGGGGATGTGCGAGCGGCCGGCTTCGCTCGTGAGCAGGATCATGCCGTTCGCGCCCATCGCCACCGCTTCACCCTGCGACTCTTCCAGCGGCGCCAAGTCCAGCGTGTAGGCCGGCCCGCCGCTCCCCAGCAGGTCCGCGGTGCGGTACAGCGCGAGCGTGGAATACGTCCGCACCGCCACCCAGCGGCCGTCCGGGCTGGCCCCGGCACCCGTCACGCGGTCCCCCAGCTGGTCGGCGCGCGGGGCGAGCTGGCGGACGCGCACCAGCTCCACCGGGCCGCGCGCCAGCGGCGTGGGCCAGCGGAACAGCTCCACGGGCTCGTGCTCGCCCTTGTTGATCAGGTACACGGAGCCGTCCGGCAGCACGAACACCGCCTCGGTGTCGCGCGACCCGCCCGGGAAGCGCGCCTCGAAGCGCTCCGCATCCACCTTGTGCTCCCCCGACAGCCGTCCGAGCGGAGCACGGTACAGCGCGGCCGGCTCCTTCTTGCGGCGCGTGTTGTCGCCCGTGTCGGCCACGTACAGGCACTGGCCGCCCGCGCAGGGGCCGAGCGCCAGATCCTCCCAGTCCCGGTTCTTGGCCCCGCGCAGCGTCACCGTTGCCAGCGGCACCCCGTTCTCGCCCAGCGCGAACAGTTCCGGGGGCGAGCCGCTGTCGCCGTGCGTCCAGAACACGCCCCCGCCTCGCGGATCGAGGGCCGCGCCGCTCGTCTCGCGCACCTGCGAGGGGAGGTTGATGCCGGACGCCGCGATCTGGCACCACTGCCGCGGCTCCTCTGCCGCCTTCCCGCCATCGCCCGGGGCGCACGCCGCCACCAGCAGCGCCGCCGCGGGCGCCGTCCATCCCCGCTTCATCGACGGCGTCCGCCCAGCCGCGGCCAGTGCCGGGCCTCCTGCGCCTCGTCGTCCGCCTCCAGCTCCGGCGCGGCCTCCGGGCGCGGCGCGGGGATGTACGACGGGATCCCCTGCCGCGGCGCGACTTCCGGCCGCTGGTAGTAGGTGCCGTCCGCCCCGAGTTCCCACAGCTCGGGGCGCTCCAGCCCCTCGTTCAGCTGCTCGTCCAGCCGCGCGTGGTGCGCGGGGTCGCGGATGGGGACGGCCACCTCGATGCGGCTGCTCAGGTTGCGCGTCCGCCAGTCCGCCGAGCCGATGTAGTACGCCGGATCGCCGCCGTTCTCAAACCGGAAGATGCGCGCGTGCTCCAGGTACCGCCCCAGCACGCTGAACACGCGGATGTTCTCCGACAATCCCGCCACCCCGGGGCGCAGCGCACACAGGCCCCGCACCAGCAGGTCGATGCGCACCCCCGCGTCCGACGCCCGGTACAGCGCGGAGATGATCTCCCGGTCCGCCAGGCCGTTGAACTTGGCGCGGATCCATCCCCCCCGCCCGGCGCGCGAGTGGTCCGCCTCGCGGTCGATCATCTCCACGAAACGCCGCCGCATGGTGAACGGCGCCACGAGAAGGTGGTTGAACTCCGCCGCCGGCGCCGCCGAGGTGAGCACGTTGAAGACGTCGTTCAGCTCCGCCGCCAGCGCCGGGCTGGCCGACATCAACCCCAGGTCCGTGTAGAACGCCGCCGTGCTCGCGTTCAGGTTCCCCGTGCCGATGTAGACGTAGCGGTTCAGCGCCTCCCCCTCGCGGCGCACCCCCAGCGCGATCTTGGCGTGCACCTTGAGCCCCGGCACGCCGTAGATGACGTGGATGCCGTAGCCGCGCAGGTACCGCGCCCACTGGATGTTGCTCAGTTCGTCGAAGCGGGCCGTAAGCTCCACCAGCGCCACCACCTGCTTGCCCGCCGCCGCCGCCCGGGTGAGCGCCTCCACGATGCGCGACTTGGGATTCGTCCGGTACAGCGCCAGCTTGATGGCCAGCACGTCGGGGTCCCCGGCCGCCTCCGTCACCAGCCGCTCCACCGTTCCCTCGAACGAGTCTTCGGGAAAGGAAACCAGCACCTCGCGCTCACGCAGCAGGTCGAACACCGAGCGCGACGGGTCCAGCGGCATGCGCGCGGGGGGCGGGGGCGGATACACCAGCCCGTCCACGTCCTCGTCCGCCAGCTCGCGCAGGGCGCGCAGGTCAATGATCCCCTCCACCTCGTACACGTCCTGCTCCCCCAGCGCCGTCACCCGCCCCGGCGCCTCGTACTGCAGCTCGCGCAGCAGCTGGGCGCGCACGGCCGGGGGCATGTCGCGCTGCACCTCCAGCCGCACCACGGGGCGAAAGCGCCGCTTGCGCACCTGCTCCTCCACCGCGTGCAGCAGGTCCTCCGCCTGCCGGTCGTCCAGGTGCAGCTCCGCGCTCCGCGTCACGCGAAAGGCGTGGGGAATGTCCGCCTCCATCCCGGGGTACAGCGTGCCGAAGTAGGCCGCGATCACCTCCTCCAGCGCCACGTAGCGGCGCGTGGGCCCGATGCGCACAAAGCGCGGCGAGCCGTCCGGCAGCTCCACGATCCCCAGCCGCTCCTCCCCCGTGCCGGGGTCGCGGATGAGGCCGGCCAGCGCGGGGCGCAGGTTGCGCACGTGGGGGAACGGGTGCTCCGGGCCGGCGGTGAGCGGCATGAGCAGCGGCCGCACCTCCTGCTCAAAGTGGTCGCGCACCCAGGAGCGCTCTTCGCGGTCCAGCGACACGCCCGACCCGGCCACGGCGATCCCGTGCCGCGCCATCTGCGGCAGCAGCGTCTCGTGCAGCAGGGCGTAGGCGCGCTCCACCAGCCGGCGCGCGCGCACCCCGATGGCGTCCAGCTGGTCCTGCGGGCGCACCCCGTCAATCGTCCGCTTTTCGCTCCCCAGCGACACCTGCCGCTTGAAGCCGGCCACGCGCACGCGAAAGAACTCGTCGGTGTTGCCGCCGAAGATGGCCAGAAAGCGCACCCGCTCCAGCAGCGGCACCCGCTCGTCTTCCGCCAGCCCCAGCACGCGGCGGTTGAAGGCGAGCAGGCTCAACTCCATGTTCAGCAGCGTCCCCGGCGCAAGCCGGGCGGCGTCGCCCTCCTCCGGCGGGGGCGGCTCGGTGAGCGTGCGGCGCGCCTCCGCGTCGTCCGCGCCCTCGGGGTGGCCGCGCTCGCCCAGCGGCAGCGCGGAGCGGGCGGCTACGTGCAGCGCCACCAGCGTGTCGTGCTCCCGCAGCGCCGGCGAGCCGACGGACGCCAGGATCTCGCCCAGCGGCACGTGCACCAGCTCGCAGGCGTCTTCCGGCGAGGCCTGCACCCCCTCCGCCAGCCACACCTCCACCGCGGCGCGCTCCCCCGCGCCCGGGCCGGTGCCCAGCAGCCGCACCCGCGCCCCGTCGTGGCCAAAGCACCCGCGCAGCACTTCGCGGCACGCGTCCTCCCCCGCCCCGGGGCCGGAGGGAATGCGCAGGGCCGCCCGCTCGCGCCGCAGCGCCACCCGGCCGTGGTCCATCGCCAGCACGGCCACCCGCCGCGCACCCCGGACGGCGCGCTCCAGCCCGTCCAGCTCGCGTTCGCGCAGCGCCGCCCGCGCGCGGTCCAGCCGGTCGTCGTCCACCCGAGGCAGGCCGTGCGCGTGTCGCAGCGGGGCGGCGATGCGCTCCACGTCCCCCTGGATGGGGGCGATCACCACCTCGGAAAGCTCCGCGCGCAGCCGCCCGTCGCGCGCCACCATGGCGTCGCACGCCACCTCCGCCGCGTCGCCGCTCTCCGTGCGGTGAACGCGGTGGGTGCGGTGCGTTTCCACCTGGATGCGGGGCACGAGCAGCCCGGGGTCCGCCAGCGCGCGCAGGCGCACCGCGGGCTCCAGCTGCCCCCAGAACATCGCCACCTCGTCCAGCGCCTCCTGCCCGGGCTGCACCGACTCCTCCACCAGCACGCCGCCCTCGTGCGGGCGCCCCGTGCGCACGGCGAACAGCCGCGTCCCGGTCTCGTAGTGGCGCACGCAGGCCCAGGCGCCGCGCGCCTCCAGGTCGCCCGCTTCCGTGTCCCAGTACACGTCGCGCCACACGGAAAGCCGCGGCTCCCCCGCCACCAGTCCGTCCGGCGGGGGGTCCGCGGCAATGCGCCGCAGGGTTTCGGGAATGCCGGAATCGTAGCGCAGGGCGGGCGCCACGGGGCCGGAAAGGGGATGGGGTGCGGACATGGTGGTCAGAACGGCAGCCCCAGGCGCAGGTACACACGGCCCCGCTCCCCCCGGGCGTAGAACGCGCTGGCGGACAGGGTCTGAAAGCGGAAGAAGAGGCCGCCCCCGGTGGCGGTGTGCAGGTCGCCCTCGCTTTCGCCGCCGTACCACACCCGCCCCGCGTCCACAAAGGCCAGCGCGCCCAGGTCGCCGCGCACCCCCAGGTTGGCGCGCATGAGCACGGTCCGCAGCTCGGCGGACCCGAAGGCCGCGCGGTCGCCCGCAAAGCGCGCCGTCTCGTACCCCCGGATGGACCGCGAGCCGCCCAGCTGCGCGGCGTACTGCAGGGGAAACTCGCCCCCCGCGGCCTCGCCGCCGGCGCGCAGCGCCAGTACGGGGCCCCGCCCGGCGGACAGGTACGCCGAAGCCAGGGCGCGGGTGCGGTAGAACCCGCCCACCACCCCCGCGCCCAGCACGGCGTCGCGCCCCAGCCCGGGGAACCCGGCCGCGTCCACCGACACCAGCACGCCGCGGCGGGGGTAGGTGGTGTCGTCGCGCCGGTCCCACGAGGCGGCGGCGCGCGCGCCCAGCGCCAGGTACGGGTCCGTCCCCGTCACCGGAACCGCGTCCGCCGGCGAGCCGGCGCGCACCTCGGGGTCCGTGTAGCGGGCCACCAGCGCGGCCGTCAGCGCCACGGAGCGCGAGAGGGGGAGCGTCACCCCGGGCTCCACCAGCACCTGGCGCTCGCGCACCACGGCGCGCTCGTGGTCCGAGCGCTCCGTGGCGTTGCCGTAGCCGTAGTGCAGCGTCCCTTCCAGCTCCGAGGCGCGGGCGAACACCCATCCGATGCGCGACCCGCCCGTCACCGTGCGCGCCGCGTACGCCTCCAGCCCGAAGCGGTTGTGCTCCGGCGCCCACAGCGCGCGCGCCCACCGCTTGGCGGCGAACGGCTGGCGGCGAAACCCGTGGCGCTCGTAGTTGGGTCCGATCCCCACCACCAGCCCCATGTACGGGCGGAACCCCGCGTACGGCGCCGCCAGCGACGACGACGACCCCCAGTCGCGCGGCTGGCCGCCCCCCGGCTCCGCCAGCCGCGCGTTCACGGCCTCCCCTTCCTGGTCCGGCGTGTACGAGCGCCTGTCCACCACCGTCCCCCGCGCCCGCACAAAGGTGTTGGAGCCGCGGTCGTCGTAGAACACCGTCCTCCCGCCGGCGCCGCGGTCCTCCATGCGGTCGTCCCCGCCGCCGCCCAGAATGCGCACCAGCGGCCCGCCGCGCCCGCGCACCTCCGCGTGGTCCGCGCCGCCGTGCATCCACACCCGCACCTCGCGCGTTTCCCCGCGCACAAAGCGCCGCCGGAAGTACGGCGCCGCGACGGTGTCCGCCCCAGCAAAGACGCGCACGGTCACCGCGTCCGCCGTGCGGTCCACCATCACGCGGTCCGCCATGTCCGTGGCGTGCACCTCCGCTTCCGGCGCGAGCATGGCGTAGAAGCGCGCCGCGGCCCGGGGAAGCTGGTCCCGACGCTCGCGCAGCCGCCGCTCGAACAGGGCGCAGCGCAGGGCGCAGTGCTCCGCGGGGACCATCCGCACCGATTCCGCGATCAGCGCGTCCGTGAGCCCGGCCCGCACCTGCGCCACGGCCGAGTCCCACGCCGCGCGGTCCAGCCCGCCCAGCAGGCGCCGGTCCAGGTCAATCCCCTGCAGCGCCAGCCCGCGCACCTGCCCGATGCCCGGGTCGAACCGCACCGCCTTGGGCGCCACCTGCCGCGCCACGCTGATGGCGACGCCGTCGTAGTCCACGAACACGTAGTCGCGGTCGCGGGGAATGGGCCGCCACAGCCGGATGCCGCCGGGCTGGTCGAACCGCGCCCAGCGGTACTGGTCGCCGTGTCGGTCCCAGTCGTTCATCACCAGGTCCAGCAGGCGCACGCGCAGAAACTCGCGCGCGTCCAGCCGGTTGCGCGGGTCGTCCTCCAGCTCCGAAAGGAACTCCTCCGTCCCCTCCACGTCCGCCGCGCCGCCAAAGCCGTCCGCCGGCCGCTCCTCCACCGTCCCCACCATCCCCGCGAACTGCGCGCGGTACTCGCCCAGCCGCGGGTCGTCCGGCATCACGAACAGCGTCGCGGGGGCGTGCAGCGCACCCGTGGCGCGCATCAGCCCGCCCGCGGCGATCAGGCCCGTCGGCGCCTGGGAGCTCACCTGGTCCTGCAGCACGCCGCCCACGAAGGTGCGGCGCAGCCCGGGAGTGTTGGCGCTCGCCTGCCGCTTGTTCAGCGAACGGAATGCGTACTCGCGCCCGTCCGCGCCGCGAAAGCGCAGCGACGCCGTCTGGTTGCCGCCGCCCCGCTCCGTGGGGGTGAGCCCGCCGGCGAAGGCGGACAGGTTCAGCACGGGCACGCGGACGGGCGCCGCCCACAGGTCGCGGTAGGTGCGGCCGAACAGCGTCTGCCACAGCGGCCCCGCCCGGTACTCCGGGCCGGGGACCACCACGGTGTCGCGCCCCTGCGCACGCACCCCGCGCGGCAGCAGGAACAGCGCGCCGAGCGCCAGGCAGGCCGGCACCGCGAAGCGGCGCATCATTCCCGCTCCGGGCGCGCGGCGGGAGACGCGGGCGCGGCGGGCGGCGAGGCCGGGCCCGGAGCGGACGGCCGCACGGGCGCCGGGGCGGGCATCGGCGCGCCACGGGCCGCGGCGGCGGCGGAATCGGCCGCCATGCGGCGCTGCACCCGCGGGTCCACCAGCCAGGTGCTGTAGTCCTCGTGCGCGTTGCCCCGCGAGTCCACCACCACCACGCTCAGCCGGATGCGCCCGTCCGCCAGAAAGGTGATGCGCTGAAAGCCGCTCGCCTGGCGGATGTAGCTGATGCCGGTGATGCGCCGCGTGGGCGTGGTGTGCCCGTAGATGCCCGCCCCGCTCACGATGTGGTAGCGCGCGGGCACCAGCGGCCGCCGCCCGAACACCTGCAGGCTGTGCTCGTGCCCCGCGGCGTAGACCAGCGGCGAATCCACCGCGAACGCGCCGGAAAGCTGCACCGTCATGTTGCGGTACTCGCGCCCCGTCACGTCCTGCCGCGCGAACAGGCCGGCCAGCCGCGCCCAGGGGTGCAGCGGAAACAGGTAGGTGGGCCAGTCGAAGTAGCCCCCGTGCTGCCCGCCGGAAACGAACGGGTGGTGCGCCACCACCACCGTGTGCAGCGGCCCCGCCGAGGCCAGCGCCGCGCGCACCGAATCCACGATCCCCGCTTCGGTGTTGGGGCGGCAGTCGGAGCCACGCCCGGGCTTGTCGCCGGCGTGCAGCCACCAGTGCGTGTCCAGCGCCACCAGCCGCACCACGTTGTCCACGTCCACCACCACCGGGCCCGGGCACCCGCCGCGGGGCTCCATCCCCACGATGCCGTTGCCGTTCAGGTTGATGAACCGCTCCTCGCGGCGCACGTGCGCCCACCCCTCGGGAATGCCGTTGCCCCAGTCGTGGTTGCCGGGCACGAACAGGCCGCGCGTCCCCGTCTCCAGCAGCGGCGCCATCTGCGCGCGAAGGATGCGCAGCCCCTCCTTGCCCTGCGCCGTGGTGGTGTCTTCCAGCCCCACGGGGTAGATGTTGTCGCCCAGGTACACCACGTAGCTGCGGTTGGGCGCCTTGGCGATCTCGTCGCGCAGCGCCTTGAGCACCGGCTCGCCCGACGGGTTGGGCAGCCCCGCGTCGCCGATGAGCACCAGGTTGAGCGCCACCGAGTCGGCGCCGCCCAGCCCGGGCACCAGGCTGCCCAGCCCGAAGCTCTTGAGCCCGCATCCGGGCAGCACGGCCAGAAGCGCGGCCACGCACCCCAGGCGCACCCCGCGCATCCATCTCTGCATCTGCATCGCGTACGTCACTCCGTTGCCCGCGGAACGGCCACCCGTTCCCAAAGAGGTCTCAATTCTTCTTGCGCTTGCGGCTGCGCGCGCGGAACGGAACGTACTCCGCCGCGGCCACCTGTTCCGACCATCGTTCGTCCAGCGCGCCCACCAGCTCCGGCGCGGTGGAGGTACGCTTCAGCCGCACGAGGTATTCCAGCGTGCGCAGCCCGTCCTCGCGCCGCACCACGTCCACCAGCTGCCACGCCTTGGCCGTGTCGGCCAGCGCCTCCTGCACCGTGAGCCGCGCCAGGTCCGGTTGATGGCTGTGCACCAGCAGAATGCCGTCCGTCTTGATGTCCGTGGCCTGGTCAAGCATGCGCCGCCGCACCTCGCGCTGCGCCGCCGGCTCCTGGGCCATCAGCAGCCGCTGTGCGCCCACGGAAAGAATGCCCGTGCGCGCGTAGCGGCCGCTGTAGATGCTGCCCACGTTGAACTTCCAGACAATGAGCACCACGATGTTGAACGCGAACGAGATCACCACCGCCACGTCCAGCGCCTGCACCCCCGCGCTCAGGCCGATGACGATGACCAGAAAGATGTAGACCGCGTCGCGCGGGTCCTTGAGCGTGTTGCGAAAGCGCACCGCCCCCACGATCCCCGCCAGGGCAAAGGCGAGCGCGATGCTGTTCTTGACCACGAGCGCGATCCCCGCCACCACGATGGGGAGGATGATGACGGACGCCACCAGCGCGGGATCGAAGCGGAAGCGCTTGGTGAGCATGTACACCCACGCCACCGGCACCACCAGCGTGAGCGCCCCCACGATCACCAGCAGCGTGCTGATGGCGCGCTGCAGCGCCTCTTCCAGCGAGAGGCGGCTGCCGAAGTCGCCCACGGGGCCGGCGGTGAGCGAGCCTCCCGTCTCCAGCGGCAGCGCCACCGGGGACAGAAAGGCGCGCCGCACCGTGGGCACGTAGTAGACCGCCAGCGACATCAGCGCTACGATCAGGATGTAGTAGGCAATGACGCGCAGAAACGGGTGCGAGCGCCCGTCGATGATCCCTTCCACCACGCGGCGCGCCAGGGGCCGGTGCTCGGGCGCGGGCCCGCGCGGCGGCTCGGCGTCGCGGGCCTCGCGGCTGGCCTGCGCGGGCGTTTCCACCCCGGCCAGCAGCGTTTCCGATTCTCCCCGTCCCACAAGCGGCGGCACGCCCCCGCCCCGCCCCGCTCCCCCGCCCTGGTCTGATTGCATCGCCTGTCGTGTGGTGGTACCGGCGGCCCGGGTGAACGCAGGCCGCACATCGACGTGGTAGCAGGAACCACGCCGTGCGCGGGGCCGGCTGGGCCAGCTTGCGTTTCGCGGAGATTCTCCGTCCTCCGGAGATGCAGAACGGGCCCGCGCGGTGTGCGCGGGCCCTTCTGTACGTTGGACGATCAGTGCGTCAGACCGGGTTGGCCTTGCGGCGGCCCCGGCGGCGCGGGCGCTCCGGCGAGCCGGCCAGCGTGGCGGCCAGCGACATGTCGTCGTGCGGCGGATGAATGCGCGACAGCGGCAGATCCGATCCGTCGTCGGCGCCCTTGGTTTCCTTGCGGGCGATGCGGCCGGCCTCGCGGGCGTCCTCAATCTCCACCAGGAACTTTTCCGACGCCGTGGCGAACGCGCCCTGCTTGCGAAGCTGGGTCAGCATCACGCCCGTGAACTCCTGCACGGCGCGCCGCAGCGAGCTGTCCGACGCGTAGCCGCAGGTGTAAGCCACGCTCAGCACCGTCTGGCCGGGGTCGTCCAGCAGCTCGCAGGCGAGCAGCACGCGCATCCAGGCCAGCACGCGGCGTGGCGGCGGCAGGTCCGCCTGCTCGGCCCACCGCAGCAGCGTCCGCTCGCTCAGCTTGAGCGACGAGGCCAGGTCGCGGCCGTGCCCGCCCTCGGCCACCACCTCGGCGGCGGCCATGAGCAGCGCGCGGGCGCGGCCGGAAAGGTTGCTGGGGAGTGAGCGCTCCAGCAGGCTCTGCAGCGGGCGGCCCTGGGCGGAGCGCAGGCGGCGGCTGATGGCCTCCACCGTGTCTTCTTCATCCAGCGCAATGACTTCCTTGACGCCCCACTCGCCCAGCGTGCGCAGGTCGCGCACGCGGCCGCGGCGCACCTCCAGCGCGGCGATCACGGTGGCGGTGGGGAACTCCCACAGAATGGAGCGCAGCTCCGGCGCCAGCTCCGTCTCGGTGCCGTAGGCGCGGGTGTACGGGTCCGCCACGACCAGCGCGGCGGGGGGCGACTCGTTCAGCGCCTTGCGCAGCGCGTCCCAGTCGTCCACGAACTGCAGCTTGAACCGCGCGTTCCCCACGCGCCGCACGCGTTCGCGGAAAACGCCGTCGGAGTGCATGACGATGAGCGGACGGGCGATCGGTTGCATGGGCCGGATGGGTTCAGGTCGGTCGATGGCCGTTTGGCGTATGACGCCAGATGCAATCAACATAACCACTTCCCGACGACCTGTCCAGTTGAATCTCACAAATCCAGCCACGGCGCGGATTCCCGCGTCCACGCGGCGCGCCGGAGCAGGTGCGGACGTGGCGGGATATGTGAGTGCCTGACGCGCTGATATGCAGGGGGAGGGATGGCCGGCAGGAGCGTCCGGGGACGGAAAAAAGCGTGCTGAGTGAGAGTGACGTGCGCATCCGCGGCTGTGGCCCTCACCCCGCGTGCTGCGCACGACGACCCTCTCCCACGAACAGATGTGGGAGAGGGAGCACACGGCAACTAAAGTCTGGAGCGGGCCCGATGGGTTGGCGCGGCGGAGAGGGGCCCCCATCCCCAGCCCTTCCCCCAAAAAACCTGGCGGAAGGGAGACCTCAGTGCGAGGGCCGCGTTCGGTGCCGATCGCGGCCCTCGCGCAGGAGCAAGCCTCACGGCAGTATCGTGAGGCTTTCAGCCGTTGTTGGGGCGACTCGAGTCGCTCCGCCCCTGGCGGATCCGCACCGAAGCAGTCGCCGCGCAAACAACCCTCCCCCAGTCTGTTCTGGGGGAGGGTGGGCCGGTGGTGCCGGCCCGGGTGGGGGCCGCCGTGAGTTCCGCCACCGGCACCCGATCATCCGCCCCGTGCAGGTGAAGTCTCCCCTCCGTTCGGGGGGACTTTCCGCCGTTGTTGCGGCGGATTCATCCGCTCACCCCGCGCACCCACCGAATGTCCCTCCAGCCCCGCCGTGCGTACACTTCGAATCCTTTTCGGACAAATGCTTGCGCAATTCCATTTCCCGCCGTTATCGTTGCTGAACAGAGACGGCTGGCGGAACTGCTACACTTCGTCCACTTGCCGCCTCCGGCACCTCTCCGAATGTCATCCGCGCGGGCGATCCCCGCGCACCGCCGCACCGCGATTTCCAGCAGCCGGACCCCTTCGCATGATCACCATCGATCCGCCGGTTCTCGTGCCCCGCGCCGAGACCCCGCACACCATCGCGGGGCTGCCGCTGGCCGCGTGGACCCGCGCCATCCGCCCGTCCACCATCCAGGAGATGCTGGGGTTGATGGGCCGCCCGGGCGTGATCTCCTTTGCGTTGGGCCTTCCCGCGCCGGAACTCTTTCCCGTGGACGAGTACGCCAGGGCCGCCGACCGCGTGCTGTTCGGCGACCTGGACGCGCTGCAGTACCGCCCCGCCTCGCGCGAGATCAAGGAGCACATTGCCGGGCTCATGGCGTCGCGCGGCGTGACGGTGCGCCCGGAGCAGGTGTTTCTGACCACCGCCGCGCAGCAGGCGCTCAGCCTGCTGGCCCGCGTGCTGCTGCCGCCCGGCGGCACGGTGATCTGCGACGAACTGGTGTACATGGGCTTTCAGCAGGTGGTGGAGCCGTACGCGCCGCGCATGCTCACCGTCACCTCCAGCCTGGAGAGCGGGATGGACGTGGACGCGGTGCGGGCGCACCTGGAATCGGGCGAGCGCCCCGCCTTCATCTACTGCGTCACGGACGGGCACAATCCGCTGGGGTGCAGCGTGAGCCCGGAAGGGCGCCGCGCGCTGGTGGAGCTCGCCCGCGAGTTCCGCGTCCCCATTGTGGAAGACGACGCGTACGGGCTGCTGCACTTCGGCAACCCGGAGCTGCCCCTGCGCGCGCTGGACGACGAGTGGGTGCTGTACGTGGGCTCGTTCAGCAAGGTGCTGGCACCGGGGTTTCGCGTGGGGTGGATCATCGCCCCCGAGGCGCTGGTCCCCGTGCTGGGGTGCGCCAAGGACGGCGCGGACCTGGACAGCGGCACCTTCAGCCAGCGGCTGGTTTCCAAATACCTGGACTCCGGCCACTTTCCGCGCCACCTTGCCACCATCCGCGCCGCCTACCAGCGCCGGCGCGACGTGATGATCGAGGAGATCCGCCGCCACTTTCCCGCCGGCACGCGGTACAGCACGCCCCGCAACGGCGCGCTCGTGTGGGTGGAGCTGCCCCGCGCACTGGACGCCGCCGCCCTGCTGCGCCCCGCCCTGGAGGCCGGCGTGGCCTTTGTGCCCGGCTCGGCGTTCGCCGTCCCCGGCAGCACGGCGGGGCGCAACTGCATGCGCCTCAACTTCTCGTATCCGTCCGCTGACAACATCCGCGAAGGCATCGCGCGGCTGGGCCAGGTGATTCGCAACGCGGCGTAACGGGACGGGCCGGCGGGTTTTCCTCCGTTGCGCCTCCCGTCCGGCCGCTCCCATGCCGCCATCGTTGCCACGAGCACCTTCGGGCCCTCAGATTCCCGTGACGTCGTCTGTGCATGCGATGGCGTCTGGGTAGCGGGCACCTCTCCGGAATCTCACGTTCCTGCCCGGAAGGAGCGGCGGGGTGAGGGGCTGATCCTCCTTCAGGGGCCAGAGTGCGTCCACTCCGGACGAGTTGCGCGGCGGCGATGCGCATGCGGCGCAAGGGTGTTCCAAAAACTGCGGCAAGTGTGTTAGATTGCCCGCGTCCCGCCCCTGCGGACGCGGCGCTGCCGGCCGCCCGGCGGACCGGCCCACCATTCTCAACCTCTGCGGACCATGAGCAGCGAAGAGCGCGAAGACACGACCATCTACCAGGTCGTGATGAACCACGAGGAGCAGTACTCCATCTGGCCGGCCGACCGCGAACTGCCGCTGGGCTGGAGCGCGGTGGGCAAACAGGGTCTCAAGGCCGAGTGCCTGGCCTACATCGAAGAGGTGTGGACCGACATGCGCCCCAAGTCGCTGCGCGAAAAGATGCAGCAGCAGGGGTTGGGCTGAGGCACGCCGGGCGCGGCGCCGGGCTCCTCCGCGGGGTCCGGCGCCGCGCCCGTTTTCATCATCAACACTGACGAACACCGACGGATGGCGATGACCGACAAGGCGCCGCCCGCACCCGCGCCCGGTCTGTCGACCATCGGCGTGGTGGGCGCGGGCGTGATGGGCGTGGGTGTAGCGCAGAACCTGGCGCAGACCGGGCACCGCGTGCTGCTGCTGGACCTGAACCAGGGCGTGCTGGACACCGCCCGCGCGCAGATCCGGCAGAACGTGCGCTTTCACGGCATGTTCAGCGGCACGCGCGGCGGCCCGTCGCCTAGCGAGGTGCTGGACCGCATCACCTTTACCACCGACTACGGGCCTTTCGCCGAGGCCGACTTCGTGGTGGAGAACGCGACCGAGAAGGTGCCGGTCAAGGAGTCCATCTATCCCCTGCTGGACCGGGTGTGCCCGCCGCACGCCTGCTTCGCGGCCAACACATCGTGCATCAGCATCACGCGCATCGGCTCGTGGACGGGGCGGCCGGACCGGGTTCTGGGCATGCATTTCATGAACCCCGTGCCGCTCAAGCCGGTGGTGGAAACCATCCGCGGCTACCACACCTCGCAGCAGACGGTGGACACCGGGCTGCGCTTTCTGCGGCAGATGGGCAAGGAAGGGATCGTGGTGACGGACCTTCCCGGCTTCGTGAGCAACCGCGTACTCATGATCACCATCAACGAGGCCGTGTGGGAGGTGCAGGACGGCGTGGCGTCGGCCGAGGACGTGGACCGCATCTTCGTCACCTGCTTCGGCCACAAGATGGGGCCGCTGGCCACCGGCGACCTGATCGGCCTGGACACCATTCTGCACTCCCTGCAGATCCTGCAGGAAAGCTACGGCGACCCCAAGTTCCGCCCCGCGCCGCTGCTGGTGAAGATGGTGGACGCCGGGCTGCACGGCCGAAAGACCGGCCGCGGCTTCTTTGACTACTCCGTCCCCGCCGCGGCCCCCGCGGCCGCCTGACGGGACCCTACCTCTACGAATGCAGATGGAAGACAGGGAGCAGATCCGGGCCTTTGTTTCGCGCCACGTGCGCGGCAAGGAACTGGCCGACGGCGAGGACTTCTTTGCCGGCGGGTACGTGAACAGCATGTTCGCCATGCAGCTGGTGCAGTTCATCGAGTCCACCTTCGGCGTCACCTGCGAGAGCGACGACCTGGACATCGACAACTTTCGCAGCGTGGACGCGCTGACCGCGTTCGTGGAGCGCAAGCGCGGCGCCGGGGTGGCCTGACCCCGTGACGCTGCTGGAATCCGCCCCGCCCCTTGCCCCCCCGGCGGACGACGGCCCCCGCATGGGGCTGGGCGCGTCGCGCGAGGCCGCCCGCCGCCGGTTCGCCGCGTGGACCAGCGAGCACGTGGCCCCCTTTGCCGGCGCGTGGGACAGCGCCGCGCGCACCCCGCCGGAACTGGTGCGCGCGATGGCGGATGCCGGGTACCTGGGCGCCGCCGTCCCCGCGGAGTACGGGGGCGCGGGGATGGACGCCGTTACCTTCGCCCTGCTGAACGAGGAGTTGGGGCGCGGGTGCTCGTCCGTGCGCTCGCTGCTGACCGTCCACTCCATGGCCTGCCACGCCGTGGCCCGATGGGGGACGGCCGCGCAGCGGGAGCGCTGGCTTGCGCCCATGGCGCGCGGCGAAACGGTCGGCGCCTTCGGCCTGAGCGAGCCGGAGGTGGGGAGCGACGCCGCGGCCATCCAGACCACGGCGGAGCCGGACGGCGACGTGTACGTGCTGAACGGCCGGAAGCGGTGGACCACCTACGGGCAGATCGCGGACGTCCTCCTCACCTTCGCCCGCGGGGGCGGAAAGCCGCTCGCGCTCCTGGTGGACCTGCGCGCGCCCGGCATCACCGTCCGCCCGCTGGGCGTCACGGGAACGCGCGCCAGCATGGTCGCGGAGATCGAGTTCCACGGCGTCCGCGTGCCGAAAGAAAACCGGCTCGCCGGGCCGGGGTTCGGGATGGCGGTCGCCATGTCGGTGCTGGAGCTGGGACGGCTGAGCGTGGCCTGCGGCTGCGTAGGGATCATCCGCGCCTGCCTGGAGGCGGCCACCGGCTACGCGGCGGAGCGCAGGCAGTTCGGCGTCCCGA
>NZ_DASVTX010000311.1:0-16186 GCF_036387355.1 Longimicrobium sp. | reverse complement strand
TGGCGTGAACAACATGCTGAAGCTGCGTCACGCCATCCGGCTGAACCCGGACGACTTCGACCGCCTCTGGAGGCGTGTACGGCCCGTACGTTTCAGTGTGGTGCCTCAGGCCTGATGTCAACAAAAGGCCTTGCTATCAATTCATTCGCTCTGGACGGGCGGACGCGCCCATCCCTGCCGTCCGCACCGATGCTGGTGTTCGTGCCTTGACGGGCGGACGCGCGTGATCCGCCGTGCGGCGTCAATGCCGCTACCGTTCGCTACCGGATGGCGGACGTGCAATCGCCCGCCTGCCGCGCCGGCGCCGCCCGTTCGTTCCTCTACACTCCGGGACGGCGGACACGCGGGTCCACCGTTCTCCTGCCGCGCCCCGCGTGTCACCGCGTCCAGATCACCACCGCGCCGCATCGGGTCGGCGAACTGTAGAGCGCGGGCACAAAGGCGGCGCGGGCATACACCTCGATCCCCTCGATCTGCTCCAGGCGAAGCTCGGTGTCTGCGTCCAGCACCTGGCGCGGCACCCCATCGATCACGAACAACGGCTCGCACCCCTTCGACGCCTCGTGCGAGGCGATCATCTGCGGAGAGAATCCCCCCAGCATCAGGCGGCGGGGCGGCCCCTCAAACACCTGCACGCCGGAAATGGTGCGCAGCAGGTCCGTGAACTGCCGGCTCCGCGCGCGGTCGATCTCCCGCCGGGTCAGAAAGCGGCCCGTGGCGCTGTTGCGGACGCGCCGGTAGAAATCGCGCAGTTCCTCCGTGCGCTGCACGGAAACCTGGATGGGATCCAGCATCAGCGCCCCGCGCTGCAGCGGAACGCGCACCAGGCCCGTACCCGTTTCTGCCGCCGTGACCAGAAACGACCGCTCCGCGTATCCTCGCGCCCGCACGTCCACGCGGTGCTGCCCGGGCGTTACGGGATACGCCACCGCGCCCTCGATGCCGGCGTTCATCCACCCCGTGCTGTCGATCTGCACGTGCGCAAAGGGGATGGGGATGGTGGATTCGCCGTCCTGCACCACCACGATGATGCTGGGCGGCTCCGCGTCCTGCGCGGCGGCGGGGCGGGGGAGCACGGCCAGCGCGGCGAGGACCGCGGGAAGCAGCCGGACGCAGAGACGGCGCGAGACGAGTGGCGTCATGGGACGAGCGAGGCGGATGGAGATCGTCGGATCAGGGACGGAACCGCGGGCGGGCGGCGATCTTCATCACCCCAAATCGCGGCCGCTCCTGGATTGTACATCGCCGGAACGCCGAAGAAAAGCCTCGTGCGCGACTGTCGACGAAGGCCGGCTCCGTGCCCGCCGGAGCCCCGCGGCGCGGCGTTAATCCGCGCCTAATCCGGGCAAGTAAACTTTTTGGACCCGGCGTACGTCATACCCTGCGAAGGACACGCTGAGCACCACACTCTGACCGGGATGACGAACGATGACGACCACGAGCAAGCGCCCTTCCGTGCGCTACGCCTTTGCCTCCATGCTGCTGGCCCTGACCGCCTACACCGTGATCGAGAGCGCCGTCGGCACGCCGGCGCGCGCCGAGGCCGCCGTGGCCGAGAGCACGCTCCGTTGCGGCACGCAGGAGAACCCGTGCATGCTGGAGACCATCTCCGTGCAGGCCAGGGCGGTGGATACGCAGCTGGCCAAGGCCGGATGCGGCAGCGAAGCCCAGCCCTGCCGCCTGGAGGCCATCACCGTGCAGGCCCGGCGCTCCGACGCGCGCCTCGCCTCCACGCAGGCCGCCCCGCGCATGACCCTGCGCGCGCGCTCCTGACCGCAGGCCGCCGGATAGACTCACGCAAGGAGCCCCGCGCCGCACGGCGCCGGGGCTCCTGCTTGTTTCCGCCCTCCCGGTGGATGAACGACGCCCCGCCGCGATGTACTCGCGGCGGGGCGTCGTTCCCGTCCTGGCGAACGACGATCAGTCCTGGCGGACGATGGCGCCGTTGAGCATCACCATCCGCACCGCGCGCGTGGCGGAAATGGTGCGCGTGGGGTCGCCGGTCACCGCGACCAGGTCCGCCAGCAGGCCGGGGCGGATCTCGCCGCGGTCGCGCAGGTTGAAGACGCGGGCGTTCACGGAGGTGGCGGAGCGCAGCGCGTCCAGCGGCCGCATTCCGTACTCCACCATCAGCTCGAACTCGCGCGCGTTGTCGCCGTGCGCAAACACGCCCACGTCGCCGCCGAACACAATGGTGACGCCCGCGTCCAGCGCCGCGCGAAAGCTGGCGCGCTTGCGCACGATGCGCGGGGGCTCCGGCTGGCCGGGGCGCCATCCCCGGTACTGGCTCACCGCGTGCCCGGCGGCCAGGGTGGGGCACAGCGCCACGCCCCGTTCCCGCATGAGCCGGAACACCTCGGGCGTCCCCGCGTCCCCGTGCTCGATCGTGGTCACGCCCGCCAGCGCCGAGCGGCGCATCCCTTCCGGCGTAGAGGCGTGCGCGGCCACGGGGCGGCCGGCGCTGGCGGCCACCTCCACCGCGGTGCGCAGCTCCTGCAGCGTGAACGTGGTCGCGGAGGTGTCCGTGGCGCCCCAGCGGTAGTCCGCGTACAGCTTCACCCAGTCCGCGCCCCCGCCGATCTGCTCGCGCACCACCCGCACCAGCTCGTCGCCGTCCGCCTCCTGGGCGCCGCGCGGGGACGGAAACTCCGGCGCCAGCACGCGCGGCCCGTAGCTCCCCGTCGTCACGATCGCGGGGCCCGCGGCGAGCACGCGCGGCCCGGGAATGATCCCCTGCTGAATGGCCAGCTTGAGCCCCACGTCCGCGTACCCGGCCCCTTCGGACCCCAGGTCGCGCGTGGTGGTGAAGCCGGCCATGAGCGTGGCGCGGGCGTGGTTGGTGGCGCGGGCCACGCGCAGGGCCTGCGGCTCGCGCAGCACCTGGTCGTCCCACGGCGTCTCATTGTACGGGTGCAGCAGCAGGTGCGAGTGCCCCTCGATCATCCCCGGCATGAGCGTGGTGCCGGGGAGCTCCACCACCCGCGCCCCCGCCGCCGCGATGGACGACGCGGGCCCGGCGGCCACGATCAGGCTGTCGCGCACCAGCACGGCCCACCCCTCGTGCAGGTCGGTGCCGTCAAAGACTCGGTCGGGGCGCAGCAGCAGGGCGCCGGACTGCGCGCGCAGCACGGAAGCAGACAGCAGCGCGCAAAGGACAAGGAGCGAGCGGATGGAGAACGATCGCATGGGGATGGTCACGGGTGCCGGATGCTGGCGGCGCGGCGTGCGCCGGAAGGAGGATAGGATAGCATGATCGGGCGGAGGATGCAGGGGAGGAAGTGCGAGAGTACGAAAGTAGAAAGTACGAAAGTACGAGACCACGAGAGTACGAGAGTACGAGAGTACGAGAGTACGAGAGTACGAAGATACGAGAGTGAAACGCTCGGGCGCGGCGCGCACCCTCGGCGTGCATGGGCGGGATGCGGCAAACCGTGACCGGCGAACGGGTTGGCGGGGAGCGGGGCTACCGGCGGTCCCGATCCGGCCTTATCTTGCGGCTCCCGTCCATCAGCACCCGGCAGCACCCCGCCATGCAAGCCTACTCCGCGGTACCCTCTCTGCGCGCCTGCAGCCAATGCGGCGCCGTAAACTCCACCAGGTTTTGCGGGGAGTGCGGTGCGCTGGTGGCGGCGGAACCCGAGTCCACGCGGCAGATCCTCAAGGAATCCGTCGCCGAACTGGTGGGGGTGGACGCCGGCGTGCCGCGCACATTGCGCGACCTCGTGCTGCGGCCGGTGGCCGTCGTACGGAGCTACTGGGCGGGGAATCCGGCGGGGTACACGCGGCCCTTCAAGCTCTTCTTCGTCCTGGCGGGCGTGTATCTGCTGCTGCTGAGCGTGTTCAAGCCCTACGTGTTCGACTGGGAGCAGCTGCTGAGCCGGCAGCCCGAGGCCAACATCCAGGCCGTCCATCGCCTGATGGCCGACCGCGGCGTGACCGCGGAGATGGTGAACGAGCGCTTTCAGCAGTGGATGAACACCGTGATGCCCATCATCAGCGCCCTGATGATGGTGCCGCTGGCCATGGTGCTGCGCCGGATGAACCGCGGCCAGCCGCTGGCGAACCACGTGATGTTCACCACCAGCATCACCAACTCCATCTGGATGGTCTGCATCCTCAGCAGCCCGCTCATGCTGCTGGGGCCCACGGTGTTCACCGTGGCCGCCCAGCTGGCGGGGATGATGTTCTTCGCCGTAGGGATCTTTGGGCTCTACCCGGGAAAGACGCGGGCGCGTACCACGCTGCGCCTCGCGGGCTTTCTGCTGGCCGACCTGGTGCTCACCGGCATCGTCGTGACGGTGGTGCAGTTCATCCTGCTCATGGCCGCGCTGCTCATCTGAAGGCGCCGACGGACGGGGCTCGTGATCAAAAAAAGAACGCGGGTGGAGGACCTGTCCTCCACCCGCGTTCTTTTTGCATCCCGCCCACCCGGTTCACGCCATGACGGCGACGGGCATGGCCAGGGTGGCCGCCACCGCTTCGGGATCCATCGGTTTGGCGAACAGGTAGCCCTGGCCAAAGTCGCACCCCATCGCCTTGAGCGCTTCCAGCTGCGCGGGCTCCTCGATCCCCTCCGCCACCACCACCACGCCCAGGCTGCGGGCCAGCGCCACCACCGTCTGCACCACCGCCATGTCGCCGGCGCGCTGCACAAAGGAGCGGTCGATCTTGAGGCCGTCCAGAGGGAGCTGGTGCAGATACGCGAGCGACGAATACCCCGTCCCGAAGTCGTCCAGGTAGATGGGGATGCCCAGACCGCGCAGCCGCCGCAGCAGCCCCGCCGCCGAGGCGGGGTCGCGCATCACCGTGCTTTCCGTCAGTTCCAGCTTCAGGCTGCCGGGGGGCAGGGCGTGCTCGCGCACGGCCGCCTCCACCTCGTCCACCAGCCGCGCGTCCATGAACTGACGCGCGGACAGGTTCACGCAGATGAAGCGCGGCTCGCCCTCCGGATCCGCCGCCCGCCACTCCGCCAGCTGCCTGCACGCCTCGTGCAGCACCCAGCGCCCCAGGGGAACGATGAGCCCCGTGTCTTCAGCCACGCCGATGAACTCCAGCGGCGGCACCAGTCCGCGGACGGGGTGCCGCCAGCGCACCAGCACCTCCCACCCGGCCGTGCGGCCCGCCGCCAGCTCCACGATGGGCTGGTAGACCAGGCGGAACTCGCCCCGGCGCACGGCCTGGCGCAGGTCCGTCTCCAGCTGCAGGCGGTGCAGCGCCTCGTTGTGCATGGACTGGTCGAACACGGCCCAGCGCTCCGCGGCCACGGCGCGCGCCCGGTACATGGCAGCGTCCGCGTTGCGCAGCAGGTGCTGCGGCTCGCCCGGCGCGTCGGCGCTCAGCGCGATCCCCATGCTGGCGGAGGTGAACACCTCGTAGCCGCCCAGGTCCACCGGCTGCGAAAGCACGGCCTGCAGCTCCTCGGCGCGCCGCCCCGCCTCGGCCGCGTCGGGCACGCCGTCCAGCAGCAGCACGAACTCGTCGCCGCCAAAGCGCGCCACCGTGTCCGCCGGGTTCACGCAGGCGCGCAGCCGCTCGGCAACGGCGCGCAGCAGTTCGTCGCCCACCAGGTGGCCCAGCGAGTCGGTGACCAGCTTGAAGCGGTCCAGGTCCAGAAAGTAGACGGCGAAGGGGCGGGGCGCGCCGCGCTCGTCCACGCGGGTGGCGGCCTCGGCCAGGCGCTCGGCGAACAGCGTGCGGTTGGGCAGGTCCGTCAGCGCGTCGTGCAGGGCGTCGTGCCGCAGCCGCTGCTCCATCTCCATGCGCCCGGTGATGTTTTCCACCATCGCCATGCAGAAGCTGGGCTTTCCCGCGCCGTCGCGGATCACGGAGGTGGCCAGGTGCACCCACATGACCGTTCCGTCGTGCAGCAGGTAGCGCTTTTCCATCCGGTATGCGCTCCGCCGCCCCGCCGCCAGTTCGCGGAACAGGTCCATGTTGGCGGGATTGTCGTCCGGATGGTTGAGCTTCCAGAAGTGCAGGCCGCGCAGCTGCTCGTCATTCAGGCGCACCATGGCGCGATATGCGGAGTTGCTCTGCACGATGCGGCCGTCCATGTCCACCACCAGCACGCCGATGGCGGCGCCGTCGAACATGGCGCGAAAGCGCTCCTCGCTGTCGCGCAGCGCCACCAGGGCGTTGCGCGCGGCGATCTCGGCCGCGGCGCCGGCGCCCAGTTCGCGCAGCAGCGCCATTTCCGGCTGCTGGAACGAGCGTCCCGCCTCGCCCACGGCCAGGGCGCCCAGCACCGCGCCCGCCGCGTCGCAGATGGGCGCGCACAGCACGCCCATGGAGGCGCGCGGCTCCACTGTTTCCATGCAGCGCGCGGCCAGCGGGCGCAGCGCGGGAAGCAGCGACGCCTCGCCGAACGGGCGCTCCACCACGCTGCCGTCCGCCTCGCGCGACAGCAGCAGCCCCGAGGGGGCGTGCAGGGCGCGGGCGGCCAGTCGCGGCCAGTCGCTGCGGTTGCGGAGCGCGCGGTGGGGCACGGCGGTGCGGGGCAGGAGGATCGCTCCCGCGGCGGGGAGCGGCGTCGTGCAGACGGCGTATGTTTGCTGGGAGTGCTACAACGTTTAGCGCAGTGGACGGTTTCGCGCAATCCTCCTCTGCGCAAAAACAGAGCGGGGCGGCCCTTTGAGGCCGCCCCGCGACAGTTCCGCGTGCGCAGGCGAGTCCGGCGCCGGAATCAGCGGCGCGGGCCGTAGCGCTGGGTGCGCTTGTCCTCCAGGCGGACGAACTGCATGCACACCAGGTACACCAGGAACGTGATGAACAGAAACACGCCGATGTGCCAGAAGAGCGTTCCCCAGCCAGCCATATCTCCCTCGCGGATTGGTTGCGTCGCGGTCGTTGGTTGCGTCGGCGCACAAGATACACCCTGCCGGGCACGAATGCCAGTCGGTCAGCCACGTTCGCGAGCGAGTGCCAGCACTTCCTTTACGAGCTTTCGGAACGACCGTGCGGTGGATGCTTCTTCGAGATCCACCAGATTCGCCAACGCGGCCTGGTCCACGGCCGGTTTGTAGCTGTGTGCGCGTCCGGTATGCGCACTTAGCCAACCTTTCGCGTCCCGGATCGCTTCGGGGTCCTGAGGTGGCTCGATGTCGGGAGCCAGTCCGCGCCTGCCACGCAGCGACCGCGCGCCGGCGAGAAACCACGCCTCGAACTCGCGATGGGCGACAACGACCCGCGTACGCCTGTCCGGCCCGGCGGCCGCGGCTCGGTTCAGGAGCGACGGACCGAGTTCGCACGGAAGGTCGTCGTCCGCGTCGATGATCACCAGGATCCCGTCACCCGGCTGGGTGTCCCGCGCGGCAAGATCAACATACCGCTCCAGGCCCCCGGGCTTGACGATGCTGCCCCGGCCGGCGCGGATCGGCGGCGGTACTTTGACGAACACCTCCGGGCAGTTTCGCCGCGACGATTCGCCGGATGAGCACGGGGACGGCTTCCACTTCGCCGGGTCCCTCCACTACGGCGAGGATCATGCGTTCGTTCCGGCGGGTTCGTCGAACAGGATCCCCGGGTTCAAGGTTAGCACCGGCAGCACGCCGGGCCGCAGGTGATCCATTCTGAGCAGCTCGCCAGGAGCAAACAGGCCGTCCTGCAGTACAGACCGGCTTGCATCGTCGATGCGGCCGATGCTGGTTGCTCCTCCCGAGGAGATCACGGCAAGCATCTCCGCGTCGGAAACTTTGCCCGCGTCCAGCAGATCCGGGCTGTGGCTCGTTACGACGATCTGCCGTGACTCCGCCGCTTCGCGAAGGCTGTCCAGCAGGACCTCCGCCGCGGCCGGGTGCAGAGCCGTTTCCGGCTCCTCAAGGCCGATCAGGAGAGGTCCGGCGCCGTTGCCAACCTGAAACAGCGCGAGCAGGATTGCAAGCGCGCGCAATGTTCCGTCCGACATGCTGGACGAGTAGAAGAAAGCGGGCAGTTCCGAGTCCGCCGGGCGCTGAACGAACTGGATCGTCCGGCGGGGTCCCAATGATCTTGGCACGACCCCTACCAAGTCCGGCACAATTCCCCGCAGGTACTCTTCGACTCTCGTTTTCACGCTGGGAAATTCCGACGCGAGCAAATCGAGAACACTGGGCAGGTTCGCTGCGTCCCTCAACAGCACATCGCCCGGGCCGGGTGGCTGAAGTTCGCGTAGAACCTGCGGCTGTAGGTCGTAGAAGACCATTCCCGACAACGCGTCGAAAACCGGACGGAAGGCGGGGATGCCGGAGAGGCTTGCCAGGAGGAGGCGATCCCCCATTGCAGCCGGGGTTACGTCGAGTGACGAATGCGTCACTTCTCCCCGCGCGACCTTGTAGAAGTGCTCCGCGCCACCCGTGGAGATTGAGGCTACGGAACATTGTTCCCGCAGTACCGCACTGCTGTTTCCCGCGGTATCGATGCTGAACGCGTAATGGCCAGCATCTCCGGACGGAAGGAGAAACTCAAGCCGGATCCCGATCTCGTATGAGAACAGATCGCGCCGTTTATGGCAGACTTCCGCGGTGCCGCCCCGGCTCCGGAACGCCTGTTCGATGGAGCCGGAGAGCGCGTCTGACACGAAACGCAGCGCATCAAGAAAGTTGCTCTTTCCCGACCCGTTCGGGCCAACCAGAAACGTGAGCGGGCCCAGAGTGACGTCACACTCCCGGATGCTCTTGTAGTTCTGGATGATCACGCGGTGCAGCAACCGTGAGTCGCGAGGCTCGGCCATGTTTTCGACGGAATCGGGTCGTCAGACTACCAGTGACGGACTATACCGTTGCCAGTACCTGAAAGCGAGTCCCCGTGCGAGCAGCGGGCATTCCAGAACCCGGCTCAGCCGCCTCGCCACCCGCTCTCGTCCGCGACGGCATCCCCCTCCGCCGTGTTAACGGCCTCCCCCGCGCCCTCCGCGTAAGTGCCGCTGACGGAATCCGCAGCCGAGGCGGGGCCGGCGGGCTCGGGCGGGGCGGGGTCCGCGGGCGGCGCATCCGCCGCAAGATCTCCTTCGGCACTGTCCGCGGGGGGCGGAGGCGGGGCGGGCTCCACGCCCTCCGGCAGGTCGGGAAAGTCGGAGGGCTGGAGGGTGCACAGCGCCTCGTCCGTCGGAGCTTCCACGGGGCCGACGCGGTTGGCGTGCTTCGCCAGCGCCTGCTCGAACACGTTCCGCACCTCGCGCCCGTTGCCGAAGTTGGGGCCGCGGTTCTGGAACAGGTGGCGCAGCCACGCCCGGGCGTGCCCCGCGCCCTCGGGCGAGAGCGTGTAGCCGTTGTCCTCGCACATCCGCTCCAGGATGGCGAACAGCTCGGCGGGGATGTAGTCGTCAAAGTTCAGGAACCGGTTGAAGCGCGAGCGCAGGCCGGGGTTGCTCTCCAGGAACTTCTCCATCGGCGCGGGATAGCCGGCGACGACCACGATCAGGTCCGCGCGGTTGTCCTCCATCAGCTTCACCAGCGCATCCACCGCCTCGCGCCCGAAGTCCTGGCCGGAATCGCTGCTGGACAGCGCGTACGCTTCGTCGATGAAGAGCATTCCGCCCAGCGCCGCCTTCACCTTTTCACTCACGTTGATGGCGGTCTGGCCCACGTATCCCGCCACCAGGCCGGACCTGTCCGTCTCCACCAGGTGCCCCTTGGAAAGCACCCCCAGCGCGCGGAAGATCTCCGCCAGCAGCCGCGCCACCGTGGTCTTTCCCGTTCCCGGGTTGCCGGTGAACACCATGTGCAGCGTCATGGGCGGAACGCGCATGCCGCGCTCCTGCCGCATCCTGCGCACCCGCACCAGGTTGGCGAGCGTCTGCACCTCCTGCTTCACCCGGCGCAGCCCCACCAGCCGGTTCAGCCTGGCCATCAACTCGTCCAGGGTCGCGGGCGGGGGCTGCGGGGCCGCGTCCGCCTGCGCGGCCGGGGCGGGGGAGGGCTGCGGGACCAGCAGGGCGCGCCCGTCCGCCGCGCCGGGGTGAACGCCGGGCAGGCCGCCGTCCGCCAGTTCGGGGCGCGGCTGCTGCACGTGGGCGTCGGCCACGGCGCCCTCCAGCCGGCCGACGTGCTCGGTCAGCAGCGCCACCTCCGCCGGCAGGTTGTGGCCGTCCGCGGCGATCAGGTGCAGCCCCAGTTCGCGAATGCAGGCCGCGGCGTTGGCGGCGTTCACCGTGCCGCGCATCTGGTCGCCCGCCACGAGGACGCGAAAGTAGTGGGGCACGCGCGCCAGGACCGCCTGCCCGTCCGCGTCGCCCCGGCCGAAGGTGCGCACCATGTCGCGCAGCTGCGCGTTCTGCGCGCGCACGCCGCTGGCCAGCAGTTCCGCCAGGAACGCCGACTCCGGGCGGCTGATGTCCCCGTCCGCCCGCGCGATGGTGAACAGCACGTCCATCACGTGCTTCTGCACCTCGCTGGCGATGCTGGTGGGCCGCGACCAGTCGCCGCGGCGTTCCGCCCGGGAGGCGAGGTCGTGAAGGTGATCGTAGAGCTCGGCGGGACTCATGCGGATGATGGGGACGCGGGGCGGGGTGGAGGGGTCGCGGAACACAAGATCAGCCCGGCGCGGCGCGGGCGCCACCCTTGCCGGGGCGGACGTACGCCAACCGGCTGGGCCGGCCTGCGGCGAGGGGGTCCCGAGCCCGGCTTCCCACCCGGTGTGCGCTCCGTTAGACTCAGGCCTCCGGCGCGTACCCGCGGTTCCCCCTCCACGCCACGCCGCCGGGACGACCGGACTCCGCGGAGTCCCCTGTCCGCCACGCCGGCGGAGCGCCGACTGGCGCTCGCGCGCCATCCGGGTGCGCGGGCGCACGATCCCATCATCCGGGGGCATGCGGGCGCCCAACGCCTCGCCCGCGCCACCGATTCCCTGCTTCCACGCGATCGTGCACACCAACGACTACGAGGATCTCTACGCGCTGGAAGAGAGCATGTGGTGGTTCCAGGGGATGCGCGAGATCACGGCCGCGCTCCTCGAGCCGCACTGCCCGCCCGGACCCGACCGGGACGTGCTGGACGCCGGCTGCGGTACCGGCGGCATGCTCGCCCGCCTGGCACACTACGCCGGCGGCGGGCGCGTGGCGGGGGTGGATCTGGTTGCGGATGCCCTTCACTTCTGCCGCGAGCGCGGGCATCGGTCGCTGGCGCGCGCCTCCGTAGTGGAGCTGCCGTTCCGCGATGAATGCTTTGACCTGGTGACCAGCTTCGACGTGCTCGTGCAGCTTCCCGGTGAGGGGAGCGACCAGCAGGCGGTTCGCGAGATGTTCCGGGTGCTGCGCCCCGGCGGCATCGCGTTCGTGCGCGCCGCCGCCTACAACTGGCTGCGTAGCGACCACGATCGGGCGCTGGGCAGCCAGCGCCGCTACCGGCTGGGTGCCCTCGCCGCACTCATGGAAGGCGCGGGGTTCGAGCTGGAGAGGGCCACGTACGCCAACGCGGTCCTCCTCCCGGTCGCCGTGGTGCGCCGCATGGTGCTCAAGCGGCTCGGCCTGGCAGCGCCCGGCTCCGACGTCGCCCGGGTCGCGCCGGCGCTGAACCGCGCGCTCGCCGCGGTGCTGCGCGCCGAGGCGCGGCTTCTCCGGACGCCGGGGGCGCGGCTCCCGGCCGGGGTGTCGGCGATTTGCGTGGCGCGCCGGCCGGCAGCCCCGGGTCAGCGGGCAGGCGCGAACCCGGCCACCGCCTCCACCACCCCGCCCAGCTCGTCCGGACGGAGCTGGGGGTAGAGCGGGAGCGACAGCATCTCCCCCGCCAGGCGCTCCGCGACCGGGAGCGCGCGCTGGCCCGCGCGGTAGAAGAGTGGCTGCTGGTGCAGCAGGGGGCGGTAGTGGACCAGCGTCTCCACCCCCCGGTCACCCAGGTGCGCCTGCAGGCGGTCGCGCTGCGCGTGCCGCACCACGTACAGGTGAAAGGCATGCGCGCCCGGGGCGCGCTCGGTCGGCAGCTCCAGCCCGGGGACGCACGCCGCGCCCAGCCGCTCGCGATAGGCGCCGGCGAGCTGTGCGCGGCGCGCATTCCACTCCGCCAGCCGCGCGAGCTTCACCCGCAGCACGGCGGCCTGCAGCTCGTCCAGGCGCGAGTTCGCCCCTACCGCGTCGCCCAGCATCGCCGCCGGGTGCGCCCCCTCGCGCAGCTCCCGCACGCGGGCGATCACCGAAGCATCGTTGGAGGTTACGGCCCCCGCGTCGCCCCATGCGCCCAGGTTCTTGGTGGGGTAGAAGCTGAATGCCGCGGCGTGGCCGTGCCCGCCGGCGGCGCGTCCGTCGAGGACTGCCCCGTGGGCCTGCGCCGCGTCTTCCAGCACGAGCAGGCCGTGGCGCCCGGCCACCTCGCAGATCCCCGCCATGTCTGCCATCTGCCCGTGCAGGTGCACCGGAACCACGGCACGCGTGCGCGGGGTGAGCGCCCGTGCCAGCGCGCCCGGGTCCAGCGTGGCGCTGCGGGGCTCCACGTCCGCGAACACCGGCACCCCGCCGGCGCGGAGGATCGCGAGCCCGGTATAGCCGGCCGTGACCGGGCTCGTGACCACCTCGTCACCCCGCCCCGGCCGCACGGCGCCCGTGGCGGTCAGCGCCAGCGCGAGCGCGTCCGTTCCGTTGTTTACGCCCGCCGCGCCGGCGACCCCGCAGAAGCGCGCCCACTCCGCCTCGAAGGCGGCCACCTGCGGTCCCAAGATGTAGGCGCCGGCCGCCGCGGCCCGCGTGAGCGCGGCGCCGGCCTCGGCCGCGACCTCGTCATGCTGCCGAGTCAGATCGAGAAACGGAATCCGCATCAGCTTTCCAGTAGTGGGCACCATGCTTCCGGTAGAACTCCACGGTGCGGGCAAGCCCCTCCTGGAGCGGCGTGCGGGGGCGCCAGCCGACGGCCGCGTTGAACTTGTCGTAGCTGCAGTACGAGTTCCCGATGTCGATGCGCTGCCGCTCGTCCGGGAAGGGCACGAGCCGGAGGGATCCGCGCTCCGCGATGGAAATCAGCGACTGGGCCAGCTCGGCCACCGTCACCGGGTCGCCACCGAGGTTGAAGATCTCCCCGTCCACCGCTTCACTGCCGCCGGCCATCAGCAACGCGTCCACCACGTCGTCCACGTAGTTGACGTCGCGGCGCTGACGCCCTTCGCCGAACAGCTCCAGTTCGCCGCCGCGCAGCGCCTGGCGGATGAACCATCCCAGGAAGCCGTGCCTGTCGTCGCGCACGTGCTGTCGCGGGCCGTAGGTGTTGGTCAGGCGGAGGCACACCGCGCGTGTGCCGTACACACGGCGGTAGAGCAGGTGGTAGTGCTCGGCCGCGAGCTTGTTGATGCCGTTCACGTCCGGCGGCGCCACCCGGTGCTGCTCGTCCAGCGGCAGGTACAGCGGCCGGCCATACACCTGCCGGGTGCTGGTGAAGACGATCTTGGCGTTGGTGTTGTAGCTCCGGCAGGCGTTCAGCAGGGTCAGGTGGGCGCTGCAGTTCAGCGCCAGGTCGCGGTGCGGGTCCCGCATGGACTCCACATGGCTGACGGCGGCCGCCAGGTTGAAGATGTAGTCCATGCCGCCCACCAGGTGGTTGACGGCCCACTCGCACCCCAGATCGACGGCGTGCACGGTGACGCGGTCCACGATGTCGTGGACGTTGTATGCGTTGCCGCCCTGGTCCGGCAGGAGCGCGTCCAGCAGGTGCACGTCCACGTCGCCCATCTGGACGAGACGACGCGCCAGGTTGCTCCCGATGAACCCCATGCCGCCCGTGATCAGTACGGAGCGTCCCCTGTACACGTGAAGCGGTACGATTCCGTCCATCGGGTGCCTCTGCTGCGGTGGGTTGGCGCCAGCGCGCGCCTGTGCCCCGGGCCGGGAGCTACTCGCGGCGACCGCGGTCCGTCTGGCGGATATCGTTTTGGGGGCGGCGGAGCACCACCAGCTTGGTCCAGAGCGCCAGCAGGTCCCGTGCCGTGCGCGCCACCCGCGCCGGGGTGAAGAACTGCGAGCGGCCGTGCACGCGAGGGTAATGGTGCACCGCGGTTTCTGCGAACACGCACCCCGCGCGGTGCAGCCGGTACACCAGTTCCACGCAGATGCTGCCGCTGGACGACTCGAGCGTGATCCCCTCCATGGCGCTCCGGCGCACCAGGCGGAAGTCGCAGTCCACATCGCGAACCGGCAGGTAGAAGAGGAGGTGCGCCAGGCGGTTGTACGCCGTGCCCAGCGCCCTGCGCCGCCAGTCGTCCGCCCGCGACCGCTTGTAGCCGTTCACCACGTCCACCCCGTCGGTGAGCAGCGGGCGCAGCCGGGCCAGCTCCCCGACGTCGTACTGCCCGTCGCCGTCCGTGTAAAAGACGAGATCCTTTTGGGCGGTGGCGAATCCCGTGCGCAGCGCCCCGCCGTAGCCGCGGTTCTGCGGGTGGTGCACCACCCGTACCCGGGGGTGCAGCGCGGCCAGCTCGTCCAGAACGCGCGCTGTGCCGTCCGTGCTCCCGTCGTTGACGACGATCACCTCGAAATCGTCCGCGAGCCGGGGAAGAAGCTCGAGCGCATTCCGCACCAGCGGTGCGATGGTGGCTTCGTCGTTGAACGCGGGAAAGAAGACGCTGATCCCGAGGTGCATGATGGGCCTGAAGACGGAGGATCGGTCAGGTCCCGCCCCGGCGGGCGGGCGCACCCGCCCCGCCCGCGCGCCGGGGTGCGGGCGGGGGGGAGCAGAGCGCATGCGTGCTGTCGTTGAGGGCATCGACGGCCCACGCGCGCACACCGCGTGTGCCAGGCGGGAGCTTGCCCGCGGGGAGCGCCGCGCGCCAGCGGCCGCGCTCGCGGACGCCGACCTGCGGGACCGCGAGGGCCACCACGAGCCCGGCCGGCTCAGCCGTCAGCAGTACTGCGTCTGCCGGGCGCCTGGCGTGGGGGAGCCCCGCCCATCCGGATGCCTGCCGGATCTCTCCCGGCGGCGCCAGCCCGTCCACCACCCCCGGGGCGCAGGCCGCGCCCCGCGTAGGGCCATCAATCGCGGCGGTGCGGGCAAGCGGCGGACGCAGGTAGCCCAGACGATTCATCGCATGGGCGCGGGCGCGCAGCACGGCGGCGTCGGGGTACACCCGCTGCGCCAGGCACTCCCGGTTGGGCGCCACGTCCATCCAGCGCAGACAGGTGCGGGTCTGCAGTCGCTCGCGCCGGCTCAGGACGAAGCCGTACGGCACCGCTGCCCCGGCGGCGGCCAGGTTCAGCGCGACGAGCGCCGCGGCGGCCAGCGCCCGCTGCATGCCGCGCCGCGGGGGGAACGCGGCGGCGGCCGTGTACACCAGCGACACCGCCAGATACAGCGAAAAGGTGGTGTACCGCGAAGTCATCGCGGCGCCAGCGCCGAAGCCGAGCCGGCCGGCCGTCACCAGCGCGGCGCTGGCAACGGAGTACGCACCCAGCGCCAGGAACGGCCCCGCCCAGGCCCTGTGCACGGGATCGCCGCGCAGCAGCAGCCGGTAGCAGGCGACCCCGAAGGCGCAAAGCAGCGCGCCTCCCACCACCGTCGCGACGGGGAGCATGCGCGCCGAGAGCGCGAAGGGTGAGCCGAGCAGCGCCAGGAAAAAGACGGCCGCACCCCCCGGGTGCCGGGCCCCCAGCCAGGGCGACGGGTGCGCGGCGGGCCGCGTGTACCCGTGCAGGTAGAGTGCAATGCAGGCGGCGCACGCAGCCGCCCACGCCAGGATGATGAGCCGGCGCCGCCGGGCGTCTCCCGCCCGGCACACGAGCGGGGCCAGCACCAGCCACGTGACCACGCCGTTGGCGGACGAAAAGGTGGCCACCGCGGCCAGTGCCATGCTGGCGCCGATGCGCGTGCCCGCGCGCCACCGATGGGTCGTGGACACCAGCAGCCCCGCCACGAGGCATGCCCCCGGGGCGAAATACACCAGCTGCACCCCGAACAGCCAATTTTCGTGCTGCACCGGTGAGAAGAGCAGCAGATTCGCCAGCCCCCAGCAGCCGAGCCGTGCGGCGCGGCCCCTGCCCGGCGTGCGCGCGTCCAGCCGGTACAGGCACACCGACGTGAGGCACACCACCCCGAAGCCGAGCCATATCTCGTAGCGGACATCCCAGCCTGTGAGGCGGCCGAGCGAGACAAAGGCGAGATTGGGAAAGAACTGGCGGTACTCGTTGTCTTGCGCGAACAGCTCCCGCAGCGTCAGCGTGCCCTGGTGCAGCTGTTCCAGGAGGATGGCGGCCTCCCACTGGTCCCAGAACGGCACGTCAACGGCATACATCCGGATCAGC
>NZ_DASVTX010000310.1:0-2907 GCF_036387355.1 Longimicrobium sp. | reverse complement strand
GAAACGCTGCTGATGGAAGCTTCCCGCACCGCTGCCCCCCTGGAAGCCGTTCCCACTGCCGCACCCGCGGCGACGCTCACGCCCGTCACCGTGGCCCGCGGCGACGGCATCGGCCCGGAGATCATGGACGCCACCCTGCGCGTGCTGCAGGCCGCCGGCGCGCGCATCGCCCCGGAGTTCATCGACATCGGCGAGCAGCTGTACAAGGGCGGGCACACCGCCGGCATCGGCGCCGAGTCGTGGGAGTCGCTGCGGCGCACCCGCGTGTTCCTCAAGGCGCCCATCACCACCCCGCAGGGCGGCGGCGTCAAGAGCCTGAACGTCACCATCCGCAAGTCGCTGGGGCTGTACGCCAACGTGCGCCCCTGCACCTCGTACGCGCCGTACGTCCCCACCCGCCATCCCGAGATGGACGTGGTGATCATCCGCGAGAACGAGGAAGACCTGTACGCCGGCATTGAGCACCAGCAGACCGACGAGGTGATGCAGTGCCTGAAGCTGATCAGCGTTCCGGGGACGGAAAAGATCATCCGCTACGCGTTTGAGTACGCGCGGCGGAACGGGCGCCGCAAGGTGGCGTGCTTTACCAAGGACAACATCATGAAGCTCACCGACGGGCTCTTTCACCGCATCTTCAACGAGGTGGCGGCGGACTACCCGGAGATCGAGAACGAGCACTGGATCGTGGACATCGGCGCGGCGCGCCTGGCGGATACGCCCGAGATGTTTGACGTGATCGTGATGCCCAACCTGTACGGCGACATCCTGTCGGACGTGGCGGCGCAGATCAGCGGGTCGGTGGGGATTGCCGGGTCCGCCAACATCGGTGACGGCGTGGCCATGTTCGAGGCCATCCACGGCTCGGCGCCCAAGCTGGCCGGGCAGGACAAGGCCAACCCCAGCGGCCTGCTGCTGGGCGCGGTGATGATGCTGGTGCACATCGGCCAGGCGGACGTGGCCGAGCGCATTCACAACGCCTGGCTGCGCACGCTGGAAGACGGGGTGCACACCCCGGACGTGGCCGGCGAGAACACCCGCGCGCTGGTGGGCACGCAGGAGTTCGCGGACGCGGTGGCCGACCGGCTGGGCAAGGAGCCGCAGATGCTCAAGCCGGTGCGCTACACGCAGGCCGAGCCGCTGCGCATTGAGCTCAAGCCCCGCGCGCCGCGCAGCAAGGAGCTGGTGGGGGTGGACGTCTTCGTCCACTGGCGCGGCGACGCCGACGCGCTGGCCGCCCGGCTGAACGAGTGCTGCGACGATGCGCTGCAGCTCAGCATGATCACCAACCGCGGGGTGAAGGTGTGGCCCAACGGCATGCCGGAAACGTTCTGCACGGACCACTGGCGCTGCCGCTTCAGCGACGTGCTGCTGCGCCGCCCCGCGACGCACGCCCGTGTGGTATCGCTGCTGGAGCGCGTGGAGCGCGCCGGGCTGGACTTCATCAAGACCGAGAACCTGTACAACTTCGACGGCCAGCCGGGCTACTCGCTGGGCCAGGGCCAGTAACCGGCGGGATGGGCGGACAAACGAAAGCGGGGACCGGCGACGGTCCCCGCTTTCGTGTATCCGGATGGAAACGGCTGTTCCCCGTCTGCGTTCCCGGTGTCAGCCCTTCGCGAAGCTGACGACCGAGTTGCTTCCCAGGTCCACCTGCCCGCGCACGCCCGTGACCGACACGTCGCGCCCGATGAGCGAGTCGTGCAGCTCGCAGTCGGTGATCACCGACTTTTCGCCGACGATGCAGTCGCGCAGGGCGCTGCCGCGCACGGTGGCGCCCGCGGAGAGCGTCACGTTGGGCCCGATCTCGCTCGCCTCCAGCGTCACGCCGTCCGCGATGTGCACCGGCTCGTGGATGGTCACGCCGTCCGTGACGGAATCCGGGCGGCGGCCGCGGGTGGTGGAAAGCACGTGCGCGTTGGTTTCCAGCAGCGTCTCGGGCTTGCCGGCGTCGTACCAGCCGTGCACCGGCTCCACCTTGAGCTTGCCGCCGTGGTCCACCATGTACTGGAACGCGTCCGTCAGGTAGTACTCGCCGGACGGGCCGGGCTCCGTGTTCATCACGTGGCGGATGCCCTCAAAGAGCAGCTTCCAGTCGCGGATGTAGTACAGGCCGATGTTGGCCAGCTTGCTCACGGGCTCGCTCGGCTTCTCGATGATCTTCTGCATGAAGCCGTTCTCGTCCGTCACGATCACGCCGAACCGCTGGTAATCCTCCACCTCCTTGGCCCAGATCACCCCGGCCACGTCGTCCGGCAGCCGCTTGACCACGGTGAGGTCGGCATCGAACAGCGTATCCACGAAGATGATGAGCATGTCCTCGCGCACGTACGGCTCGGCGAGGGCAATGGCGTCGGCGGTTCCGCGCTGCTCGACCTGCTCGGTGTACACGGCCTGGAAGTCCGGGTACTCGGACTCCATGAACTCCTGCACGCGCTCCTTGAGGTGCCCGGTAATCAGCACGGCCTCGTTGACGCCCAGCTCGCGCAGGTCGTCGAGGATGTAGCTGAGCACCGGCTTGTCGCCCACCTTGAGCAGGGGCTTGGGGACCAGGTGGGTATGGGGGCGCAGGCGGGTTCCCTTCCCCGCCACCGGCATTACGACTTTCACGCGCTTCCTCCGGCTCTGGAAATCGGTCGTCAGAAAAGGCTGTGGTTCCGCGGATGAACGCGGCGCCGACTGGGCACGATCCATACCGCCCGGCGTGTCCACTCCGGGGGAACGTACCCCGTGCTCCGGACGCGCGCAAACACCGTCCGTGATCCCTCGTCCCCACGGACGGGAACGGAAACGAGGTTCTCTAACAGAGGCACAGAGACACAGAGAGGAACAACCACAAACGGACAACGGAGATCAGGCCTTTGTTTTTTCTTTTCCTCTGTGTCTCTGTGCCTCTGTTAGAGCCCAATC
>NZ_DASVTX010000309.1:0-9463 GCF_036387355.1 Longimicrobium sp. | reverse complement strand
GTCAAGAAGGACGAGTGCAGATGGGGGCGTAACGGGGAGCACTTCCATCGATTCCGTCATGCTTCCGAGCACCTGAGCGAAGTAGGGTTCGGGCAGGGGGTGAACGCGCCGAGACCCAGGCGACACCACAGTGAGAACGCTGATTCGGCTCTGGTGGCGCATACTGGGCATTGGGTATGAAATGGTTATGGACAAGTTTCCGTTGCACCCTGAAAACTGTCCGCTCATCTTCGAGACACGATTCGTCGTACCCTCCATCTCGAAGGAGTCCGCCATGAAGAAAGCAGTTCTCCCGACCCTTCTTCTCCTCGCGCTGCTTGCTGCGGGCGCGTGCACCCGAATCTCTGAACCGACCGACCGGGCGGAAGCTGAACAAAACGGTCCGCGCCGCGACGAGGTCCCGGCTGATACGAGCCGTTCCCGGAATGGCAATCTGATGGGTTCCGGACACTGACGCCGGCAACTTCCGTGGTGTCCGATGTACGGGCACCACGGGAAGGGCCGCCTACCCTGCTGGCACAACGTCCGCAAGCGCCTGCACGAACCGGGTGGCGAACGCATCTTGAGCCGGTTGCGCGGCTCGCCGGTGACCGGTCTCGAGATCCCGCGTGCCATGGTTGAACTCGAGATCGGCGAGCGCCTGCTCGGCTCTCATCAGGCACTCCGAGTTTCCCGCTTTCCCCGCAATCTCCCCCGCCCGCCGTAAAGCAACGCGAGCGCGATCCATATCTCCCACGGTACCCAGGGCGATGCCGATGTCGATCAGGGCGGCAGGAAGCATGGGCATTTCGCGCTGATAACTGCTCGTCAGAGCCCGGGTGTGAGCTTCGCTTTCCATCACCAGTTCGGCGTTGCCGGTCAGCCCCGCGCATCTACAGATGGCTGCCAGGATCTGCACACGTGGGGCAACATCCGTGAAATGCGGCAGAAGCGCCTGGAACATCGCCAACGCCCGGCCGGCGTGGCCCTGCGTAAGCCAGAGGTACGCGACGTCATACGCCAGCGCCGGAAGCTTGGGATGATCGGGCAGATACCTTTCAAAGGTCCCTTCCGCGTACTCTTGTGCTTCCTTCCCCCGCTTCATGTCGATTGCAAGAACGAGGAGATTGTGCATCACCTCTCCTTCAAGCGTCCGAAGCTTGTGCGCGCGAGCGGTTCGGCGCGCCCGCTCCAGAAGCCGCTTCGAAACCGGGTAGTTGCCCTGTTCCCATACGTGCATGGCGAGTGAACTGGTGCTGAGGACGAGACAGTCCCAGTCGCGGCTTGCGCGCGCCAGACGTCTCGCTCGTCGCAACCACGCCTCTCCCTCACGCGGCAGACCGTTCCTGCGCATGAATCGTCCGGTCGCCAGTGCGTGCCTTCCACTCTGCTCGGCGGACAACCCCGCGGCCTCGGCGAATGCCACCGCCGTACGAGCGGCACCCACTCCGAGTGCCCACTCGACCAGACACCAGCACGCTTTCGCTACCAACTCCGCGTTCGGTTGCCCCGAGGCGGCCTCACCCGCGATGACAGCGGCGGGCGCGCGGACCATCTCCGGCAGGGCGCCGCATAGAAGGCCGGCTTCAAGGGCGGCGCAGGCCGCGCGTTCGTGCTCCGGGTGCAGAACAATCCTGCTCGACTGCGCCAGTCGCAGTACCCGCCAGAGTAGGATTGCCAGTTCAGGCTCGAGTTCCTGGACGAGGGCCGCCCCGGCCTGATCTGCCGGTGCGATGTGCCTTACGCCGCACGCATCGAGAGGTCCGCGCTGCATACGCGAAGGGATCCCCATGTGGGTCGCTCGATCAGTGCCTGCCATGGAGCGAACCGGCCTGGTCCGGAAGTAATCAGATGGAACGCGCGAGTTTCGGCGTATACTAAACGGCATGTTGGCCCCGGTCTACAGCGGGAAATGTCCGGTGCAGCGGCGTGCTCAGGCGTTCAGCAGTCCTTGGACTACATGCGGCGGAGTCTTGCGAAGACGACCATGGCGGCCACTGATCGGCGCCGCCCGCTGGCCTGCATGAGGGCTCCGAATTCCGGCGGATGCGCAACAAATCAAAACCGGCCCGGCGGCGTGTGCTCCGATTCCCGACATCTCCTTCCCCGCCCCGGCACTACCTTGAGTCGCACGGGCACGGGGTTCGCTCCGGCGGGAGGGCGTGCGGGCAACGGCCTGCGGCGCGGGCGGACGTGCATGCCGGGCAGGCCATGGCAACAAGGGAGCAAGCTCATGCCGAACAAGATCCGCGTGCTGCTGGCGGATGACCACGCAGTGCTGCGCAGCGGGCTGGAAGCGCTGCTGGCGCTGGAAGACGACGTGGAGGTGGTGGGGCAGGCCGGGACGGGCGAAGAAGCGGTCGAAAAAACGCGCCTGCTGCGCCCCGCCGTTGTGGTGATGGACCTGGTGATGCCCGGCCTGGACGGGCTGGAGGCCACGCGCCAGATCACCGCCCTGGGGCTGAACACGCACGTGCTGGTGCTGACCTCGCAGACCGAGGAGGAGTTCCTGGTCCCCGTACTGGAGGCGGGCGCCAGCGGCTTCGTGCGCAAGACCAGCGCGGACGTGGACCTGCTGGAAGCCATCCGCACGGTGGCGGGAGGGGAGGTGTTTCTGTACCCCAGCGCCACGCGCGTGCTGCTGAGCAAGTACCAGCAGGCCCGCGCGCCGCACGAGCCCGGCCCGCTGGAAAAGCTGAGCGAACGCGAGCGCGAGGTGCTCACCCTGACGGCGCAGGGGTACAGCAGCGCCGAGGTGGGCAAGAAGCTGTTCCTGAGCCCCAAGACCGTCGACACCTACCGCGCCCGCATGATGCAGAAGCTGGGGCTGACGCACCGCGCGGAACTGGTGCGCCTGGCGCTGGACACGGGGATGCTCAAGTCCGCGTAGCCGCCCTCGCTCAACGCTAGACGGCAGAAGCCGGCCCCGTGCATGCGGGACCGGCTTCTGCGTGTCGGGCGAAATCCGCCACGGCGCGGCGTGCGGGCGCCCGGCGCCGGATTGCGGATCGGCGGTCTGCACCGCACCATTCAGGCGCCGGCCACTCCCGTCCGCCGCCCGCCCCGCCGAACGATCATGCAAGTTCATCCCGAGCACCTGCAGGCCGCGCCGTCGTACCTGCCGCACGGCTACTGCTATCTCTGGAATCCGCCCCTGCTGTGGACGCACGTGGTCTCCGACCTGCTCATCGGGGGCGCGTACATCGTCATTTCCGTGGCGCTGGCGTACCTGGTTCACCGGGCACGGCGCGACATCCCCTTCAGCCTCGTCTTTGTCGCCTTCGGGTTGTTCATCATCGCCTGCGGCTTTACGCACCTGATTGAGGTGTGGACGCTGTGGAACCCGGCGTACTGGTTCGCGGGCGGTGTCAAGGTGGTGACCGCGGCCGCCTCCGTCGCCACGGCGGCGGCCATGCCCGTCACCGTGCCCCGCGTGCTGGTGACGCTGCGCGACGCACGCCTGTCGCGCGAGCGCGAGCTGGCCGAGGCGCGCGCCGTCGCGCTGCAGGAGCAGAATGAGACGCTGCAGGCGCAGGCGGTGGAGCTGAGCCTGCAGAGCGAAACGTCGCAGCAGCTTGCGGCGGAGCTGGAAGACGCGAACGAGCGGCTGCAGTGGGCGCTGGAAGAGGCGCGCGAGGCGCTGCGGCGGGCCGAGGCCGCGGACCGCGCCAAGGGCGACTTTCTGGCCACCATGAGCCACGAGCTGCGCACGCCGCTCAACGCCATCATCGGCTACGAGGAGCTGCTGGAAGAGGGGCTGTTCGGGCCGGTGACGGAGGCGCAGCAGGCGCAGCTGCGCCGCATTCGCGACAGCGCGGGCCACCTGCGCGGCCTGGTGGACGAGGTGCTCACCCTGTCGCGTGCCGAGTCGGGACGCGAGACGGCGGCGGTGGAAGCGGTGCAGGTCGCCGCCGTCGTGCGGGCCGCGGCGGAGATGACGGAGCGCGACGCCGCGGCCAAGGGGCTGCGCTTCAGCGTTGCCGCGCCGCCGCCGGAGCTGGTGATGCAGAGCGATGCGGGGAAGCTGCGGCAGATTCTGCTCAACCTGCTGGGCAACGCCGTCAAGTTCACGGAGCGGGGCGAGGTGAGGCTAGCGGTGCGCCAGGAGGGCGCGGAGGTGGTGTTCGAGGTGCACGACACGGGGATCGGCATGTCGGCCGAGGCGCTGCCGCACATCTTTGACGCGTTCTGGCAGGTGGAGCAGTCGCGGACGCGCAGCTACGGCGGATCGGGGCTGGGGCTCGCCGTCAGCAAGCGGTTGGCGGGACTGCTGGGCGGCACGCTGACGGCGGCGAGCACGCCGGGCGAGGGAAGCACCTTCACTCTCCGCCTCCCCAAGGACGGCCCGGCCGCCGCGCCAAACGAGTAGCCGTATCGGCGGGGATGACGACGCGGACGGGGTCCCGGGCGATGGTGGTCGGCCCGGGACCCCGAACTGCATTGTCCAACGGAAGGCACGGAGATCGAGACCATCAGCGGCTCTGTGGCCCGCCGGACCTGGATCCGTGACCAGCCCGTCAGAGCACCGCGTCGATGGCGCCCAGCACGTCCACGGGGGTCACAATACCGAGCAGCATTCCTCGATCCACCACCAGCAGCTGGTTCTCGCGCCCGCGCAGAAAGCGGCGGACGAGCGTGGACAGCGCCTCGTCCGGCGCAATGGTGTCGCCCACCGGGCCCATGATGTCGCGCACGCGCAGCACGTCCGCGGGGTCCGCCGCGTCCGCATCGGTGAGGGCGGCAAAGGCAAGGCGCGTGACCGCCGCCTGCGTAACGATCCCCACCACCTTTCCCGTCGGGCCCAGGACCGGCGCGGACCGCACGCCGCCGTCCAGCAGCGTCTGCGCAAGCTCGCGCACCGTCATTTCGGGAACGACGGTCACCATGTGCATCTGCATGACATCACGGACGCGGCCCGTGCGCAGTTCCCGCGCGGCGATGGTCTTCATCCGCCTGCTCCGTTCCGCAGCCACCCCGGCGCGGGGCCCCGGGCCCCGCGCGATGGTACAAGGATGGCGGCTCGCGGCCACCCGCACGGACGGGAGCGCGCCGGAACCGTTGTGGGGAAGAACCCCATCCCGAAAAGAAGAATCCCACACAGAGGCGCAGACACACAGATCAGACAAGGACATCAGAAGAAGACAATCCCGCGTCGTGATCGATCTTTTCCCGTGTGTCCCGGGGCCTCCGTGAGCGCCCGCTGGTTCCGCTTCTCCTCTGTCCGCCTGGATGGCCCCGCCGTAGCTTGGCCCGATCATCAATCACCCGGTTTGAGCCCCGCATGACGCCGTCCCCCAATCCGCCACCGCTGGACCCTGCGCTGGTGCGGCTGCTCCAGGTGGTGGCCGTCGCCGCCAACGAATCCACCAGCCTGGAAGGCGCGCTGCGCACCTGCCTGCAGGCGGTCTGCGAGCACACCGGCTGGGCGGCGGGGCATGCGCTCCTGGTGCAGCCCGGCGGCGAACTGGCGTCTGCGGACGTGTGGCACGCGGCCGATCCCGCGCGCACCCGGGAATTCCACGCCGCGCTGCACGCCACGCCCGCAAACGGGGACGCGCTGGCGGCGCGCGTGGCGCGCGCGGGCGAGCCGGCGTGGATCACGGACCTGTCCGCCGGGCACGCGGCGCTCGCCGAGGCCGCGGCGCGCGCGGGGCTGCACGCGGCGGCGGCGTTCCCCATCCGCGTGGGGCACGAGACGGCGGGCGTGCTGGAGTTCTTCTTCGGGCAGGCGCCGGCGCCGCAGCCGGGGCTGCTGGAGGTGATGCTCAGCGTGGGGACGCAGGTGGGCCGCGTCATCGAGCGCGCGCGGGCGGAGGAGGCGCTGCGGAGCTCGGAAGCCAAGTTCGCCGGCATCATCTCCATCTCGTCCGACGCCATCGTGTCCGTCGACGAGGACCAGCGCATCATCTTCTACAACCGCGGTGCGGAAAACACCTTCGGCTACACGGCCGACGAGGTGATGGGCGAGCGGCTGGAGATGCTGCTTCCCGAAGGCTCCCGCGCCCGCCACGAGGGGCAGGTGCGCGAGTTCGGCGCGTCGCCCGTCCCCGCGCGGCGCATGGGGGAGCGCGGCCAGATCACCGGCCGGCGCAAGAGCGGCGAGATCTTTCCCGCCGACGCGTCCATCAGCAAGCTGGACCTGGGAGGCCGCCGCATCTACACCGCCGTGCTGCGCGACGTCACCGAGCGCGTGCAGGCCGAAGAAGCGCTCGCGCGGCAGGCGGAGGAGCTGGCGCGGTCCAACGCCGAGCTGGAGCAGTTCGCCTACGTGGCCTCGCACGACCTGCAGGAGCCGCTGCGGATGGTGGCCAGCTACACGCAGCTGCTGGCCCGCCGCTACGGCGACCGGCTGGACCAGGACGCGCACGAGTTCATCGGCTACGCGGTGGACGGGGTGCAGCGCATGCAGGCGCTCATCAGCGACCTGCTGGCCTACTCGCGCGTGGGCAGCCGCGGCGGAACCATGGAGCGCACGGAGCTGGAAGCGGTGCTCCGCCGGTCGCTGGAGGCGCTGCGGACGGCCATTGAGGAGAGCGGCGCGGAGATCACCCACGATCCGCTTCCCCCCGTGACCGGCGACGCGGTGCAGCTGGGGCAGGTGCTGCAGAACCTGGTGGCCAACGCCGTCAAGTTCCGCGGCGACGGGCAGCCGCGCGTGCACGTGGGCGCGCGGCGCGCCGGCGGCGAGTGGGTCATCAGCGTGCGCGACAACGGCATCGGCATCGCGCCGGAGTACGCGCAGCGCATCTTCGTCATCTTTCAGCGGCTGCACACCCGCGCCGAGTACCCGGGCACGGGCATCGGCCTCAGCATCTGCAAGAAGATCGTGGAGCGCCACGGCGGGCGCATCTGGGTGGAGTCGCCCCCGGAGGGCGGCTCCGTCTTTTACTTCACCCTTCCCGCCACCGGCGAGGCGGAATGACCATGGAATCGCGCCCCATCGAAGTGCTGCTGGTAGAAGACAACCCCGGCGACGTGCGGCTCACGCGCGAGGCGCTCAAGGAAGGCAAGGTGCGCAACAACCTGTCGGTGGCGCCGGACGGGGTGGAGGCGCTGGCGTACCTTCGCCGCCAGGGACGGTACGCCGACGCCAAGCGCCCGGACCTGATCCTGCTGGACCTGAACCTGCCCCGAAAGGACGGGCGCGAGGTGCTGGGGGAGATCAAGGCCGACCCCGCGCTGCGCACCATCCCCGTCGTGATCCTCACCACCTCCGAGGCGGAGCGCGACATCTCCGGCGCGTACGCGCTGCACGCCAACTGCTACATCACCAAGCCGGTGGACCTGGACCAGTTCATCACCGTGGTCAAGTCCATCGAGGACTTCTGGTTCACCATCGTAAAGCTGCCGCCGGAGCCGCGGACGTGACGGCTGTCCGCATTCTGCTGGTGGAAGACAACCCGGGTGACGCGCGGCTGCTGCGCGAGTCGCTGCGGGAGGCGCACTCGCTGGATTTCTCGCTGGTGCACGCGGATACGCTCGCCGCGGGGCTGCGCGCGCTGGAGGGCGAGCCGTGCGACGTGGTGCTGCTGGACCTTTCCCTTCCCGACGCGCACGGGATGCAGACGGTGGAGCGGATGCTGGCCGCCGCGGTGGAACTCCCCATCATCGTGCTGAGCGGGCTGGCCGACGAGACGGTGGCCGTGCAGGCGGTGCAGGCGGGCGCGCAGGACTACCTGGTCAAGGGCACGGTGGATGGCGCCACGCTGGCCCGCGCCATCCGCTACGCCATGGAGCGCAAGCGGCTGGAGGCGGAGCGCGCGCTGCTGCTGCGCAACGAGCAGGAGGCGCGCGCCGCCGCCGAGGCCGCGGTGAACGCGCGCGACGAGGTGCTGCGCATCGTGGCGCACGACATCGGCAACTCGCTGAGCGCGGTAAAGATCCACGCCATGGTGCTGGAGCGCACGCTGGGCGGCGACGCGGCGCTGGAGGAGGCCCGCAAGCGCACGCAGGCCATCCGCGGGCTCACCGGGCAGATGGACCGCCTGCGGCAGGACCTGCTGGACGTGGCCGCCATCGAGGCCGGGCGCCTCTCGTTCGAGCCGGACGAGGTGGTGCTGGCGGAGGTGGTGCGCGACGTGGCGGAAAGCGTTGCGGAGACGGCGTCGGAGAAGGGGCTGCGGATGGAGACGCGCATTCCGCCGGAGCTGCCGCCGCTGTGGGTGGACCGCGAGCGGCTGCACCAGGTACTGGCGAACCTGATGGGGAATGCGGCCAAGTTCACGCCCGCGGGAGGGCGGATTTCCGTGGAGGCGAAGGTGGAGGGGGAGGTGGTGCGGGTGTCGGTGGCGGACACGGGGCCGGGGATTCCGGCGGAGCACCTGCCGTGCGTGTTCGACCGGTTCTGGCAGGCGCGCAGCACGCGGCGCGCCGGCGCGGGGCTGGGGCTGGCGATCGCCCGCGGGATCGTGGAGGCGCACGGGGGAGAGATCGGCGTCCGCAGCGAGCCCGGCGCGGGATCGACCTTCTCGTTCACCATTCCCCGCGCGTAAGGCAACGGCCCCGCCGCTACAGCCGGACGCGCGCCCGGGACGAGCGTGTGCGCCCAACCCGTCGCAGCGCCGAGGATGACGGGGAGAGCACGCCAACTCGTTGCCTGAGGAGGCGCCGCGGGCAGGGTCCGGTGCGCCCGATCGCAGTTCGAGCCCCCCCGCGCCGGCACCGTCCGCCTCGCCGGTCCTGCCGCCCACCTCGGCGCCGGGGCGTCATTCTGAAGGAGCGTGCGCCGCGCTTTCCCCGGTAGCGCGTCCATGCGCGACTGAAGAATCCCGGACCGAAACGTCCGCCGCGCCGCGGTCCGGCGCGGCGTGCCCCAGCCTCCCCCGCCGCACCCGCGGCGTCCGAGCGCGCCGCGCAACCGGGCGTGCATGGGATGCGGTGGCGCGGGATTCTTCGGTCGGCGCCAGAGTTCGGGGTACGGACGGTGTGGCGCGGCGCCTCCCTCAGAATGACACTCGAAGTCCGAGCCGGGTGAAGAATCCCGGTGCGGCGGATGTGACAGGTCCGGGGCGCCCGATGGCAATTCGAGCCGCCCGCGGCGGCACCTCCGCTCCGCCGGTGTCCTGCCGCCCACCTCGGCGCTGAGGCGTCATTCTGAAGGAGCGTGCGCCGTGCTTTCCCCGGTGCCGCGCTCATGCGCGACTGAAGAATCCCGGACCGAAACGTCCGCCGCGTCGCAGTCCGGCGTGGCGTGCCCCAGCCTCTCCCGCGGACCCGCAGCGTCCGAGCGCGGCGCGCAACCGGGCGTGCATGGGAAGCGGTGGCGCGGGATTCTTCGGTCGGCGCCAGAGTTCGGTGTGACGGACGGTGCGGCGCGGCGCCTCGCTCAGAATGACACTCGAAGTCCGAGCCGGGCGAAGGATCCCGGTGCGGCGGATGTGACAGGTCCGGGGCGCCCGATGGCAGTTCGCGACTCCCCCCCGCGCACTGTCCGCCCCGCCGGTATCCTGCCGCCCACCTCGGCGCTGAGGCGTCATTCTGAAGG
>NZ_DASVTX010000308.1:0-3868 GCF_036387355.1 Longimicrobium sp. | reverse complement strand
GACGGAGGCGGCGCGTTCTTGTGCGAACGTTTGTGGAAGCTGCGGATACGAGAGAAGCCCGCGGGGAGCGATCCCCGCGGGCTTCCGCGTTTCTGGTCCGGAGGCTCAGTTGCCGCCCACCACCAGTCCGCCGTTCTCGTTGAGCGGCGGAACCGAATCGCCCTGGACGGGGACGTTGTCGCCGGAGCTGGACGGCGCGCTGTTGGTGTTGGTGGCCGTGCTGTCCGACGGGTTGTCGTTGCCCCCCACCACCAGTCCGCCGTTCATCCGCGGGCCGCGCTCCGGGCCCAGCGGGTCGCTTCCGGAGCCGCTGCAGGCGGCGAGCGTCAGGACGACGGCGACGGCGGAAACGATGCGGAAGCGGCTCATGCGGCCCTCCAATTCGGCTTGCATAGGACTGGGTCAGTGCGCACCGGGGTAAGGCAATCGCCGTGCCCGCTCCGTACGTCCGACCGACTACCCCGGTCTGGTGCCCGGCTCCTCCCGGCCCGCGTCCTCGTACTGCTCCCCCTGCTCTACCAGCGCCGCCACGCGGAGTTCCACCAGCCGGAGCTGGCGCCGCGCACCCACTTCGGCGTACAGCCCGGCGGCCTCGCGGTACGCGGCCCGCGCCTCCGCCGCCCGCCCCTGCGCCTCGCGCAGGTGCCCGCTCTCGCGCAGCAGTTCCGCTCGCTCGAACGCGGTGGACGACGCATCCGACATCTGCCGTGCCCGCTCCAGCCCCTCGTCGGCGTCGCGCAGGCGGCCCTCGCTGCGGGCCAGCATGGCGCGGAACTTTTCCACCTCGCCCAGCGTGCCCCGGTCGCCCACGGCGCGCGCGGCCTCCTCGGCGCGGTCCAGCGAGCGGCGGGCGCGAGCCGTTTCGCCGATTTCGATCAGGGGATGCGCGCGGTTGCTGTAGAGACGCGCCAGCACGGGAGATTGGGACAGCCGCTCGCCGATCTCGATCCCCCGGCTGAAGTACACCTCCGCCTCCATCCACTCTCCCTGGTAGATGCTGGCGACGCCCAGGTTGTTGTAGGCCATCATGGCGTGGGCGCTGTTCCCCGACCGCACAAAGCTGCCGATGCTTTCCAGGTAGCGGGTGCGCGCCTCGAACAGGTCGCCGCGCAGGTGGGCGATGACGCCGGCGTTCTGGCAGGCCAGCCCCGCGAGCTCGTCGTCGCCCAGGTCCAGCGCCATCTCCAGCGCGCGGCCGTACAGCGCGGCGGCGCCGGCCCAGTCGCTCTGCTCGTAGCGAATGATGCCGCGCACGTTGAGCGCCCGGGCCGCGGCCTGCGGAAAGCCGTTCCCCTCCGCCAGGACGAAGCTCAGGTAGGCCAGCTCCTCCGCCTCTTCCAGCCGGTGCTGCTGGCGCCGCACCCGGGCCTGCCCCCGCAGCGCGTCCACCGCCGAGCCCAGGTCCCGGTCCATCACCGAGGCGCGAAAGGCGAGCGAGTACAGGCGCGCGGCCGCGTCCCAGCGCCCCAGCCCTTCTTCGGCCCCGGCGCGGGAGGCCAGCCCGCGCGCATCGTCGGCGCCCGCGGCGCGCGGCGCGGTGGCGGTGGTCCCGGTCATCAGGCGGGGAGGCGAAGGACAAAGGTGGAGCCGTGGCCGGGGGTGCTTTCCACGCGCAGCTCCCCCCCCAGCAGGCGGGCCAGCTTGCGGGAGATGGCGAGGCCCAGCCCCGTTCCCCCGCGGCCGGTGGCGCCGGACACCTGCTCGAACTCGTGAAAGATGCGCTCCTGGTCTTCCAGCGCGATGCCCGGGCCGGTGTCGGACACGCGCACCTCCACCCAGCGGCGGGGGCCGGCGCCGTCATCGCCCTCGGCATCCACGGCGGCCATCACCAGCGTCACCGCGCCGCGGTCGGTGAACTTGAGCGCGTTGGAAAGCAGGTTCACCAGGATCTGCCGCACGCGGTCGCCGTCGCTGTGCAGCCGCGGCAGCTCCGCGCCCGGGGCCACGGCGATGGCCAGCCCCTTTTCCCGCGCCAGCGGCTCCACGTTGCTGACGGCGTCATCCACCACCTGGTAGGGGGAAACGACGTCCATCACCAGTTCCAGCTTGCCGGCCTCCATCTTGGACAGGTCCAGCACGTCGTTCACCAGGTACAGCAGGTTCTGCGTCGCGCGCTGCGAGCGCTGCAGAAAGGCGACGGACTCCGGCGCCAGCTTGCCCACCACGCCGTCCAGCAGGAGCGAGTTGTAGCCCAGGATGGCGTTCAGCGGGGTGCGCAGCTCGTGGCTCACGCTGGCAAAGAAGCGGTCCTTGGCGGCGGCGCTCCACTGCAGCTCCGCGTTGGCGCGCTCCAGCTCGCGCGAGCGCTCCGCCAGCGCCTCATGCAGCCGCGCGTTGCTGATGGCCACCGCGGCGTGGCCGGCCAGGGTGAGCGCCAGGCGCACGTCGCGCGGGGTGACCTCGTATTCGCGCCGGTAGCCCACCACGAGCGCGCCAAACGTTTCGCCGAACGCGGCCAGCGGAACACCAAGCCCCGCGCGCATTCCTTCCGCGGCGTGAAAGGGTTCGTCACCCGTCCCCGATGCGTCCAGCATGAGCGGCTTGCCCGCGTCGGCCACGCGCGCGGCGAACGGGTCGTCGCCCGCGCCGTCGGGGGCGCGCAGGCCGGCGGAGGCCAGGGTGCGGATGTGCCCCGAGGCGGCCGCGTTCACGGTGACGTAGTGCGCCCCCAGCAGCGTACGGGTAAAGCGCGCCACCATGTTGAGCACCTCGTCGGGATCCAGCGTGCGGTTGGCGGCCAGCCCCAGAACGTGCAGCGCCTCGCTCTCCTCCGCGCGTCGGCGGAACGTTTCGCCTTCTTCCTGCAGCGCGCGGATGCGGGCGGCGCGGGCGCCCACGTCGGCCAGCGCCTGCGCCAGTTCCCGCCAGGGCGCGTCCACGCCGAAGTGGCAGGCGCCCATCATCACCACGGCGGCGGGCGCGTCGCCCTCGGCCGCGCCGGGGCCGTGCAGGGGGAGCAGGAGCGCGGAGGCGCCGGGGTGCTCGGCCGCGTCGTCGGGAAAGCCGGGGGTGAGGGGATGGACCGCGGGGGAGGCGGCGCTGAGGGCCGCCGCGCGAAGGCGGGGGGAGATCTGCGTGCCTTCCGGCGCGGCGGCGATCACGCGTCCGTCCGCCGCCACCCATACGCCCGCCGCGGTGGCGCCGCAGGCCGCGCTCAGCGCGGATGCGGCGTCTTCGCTCTGGTAGACCCGGAGGGTGGCCTCGCGAGGATCCATGGCGGTGAGGCGCAGGAACGGAGGGTTGGGCGGAGCCGGCGGGGAGGGCCGGACGCGCTGTGCGTTGCGGGTTTGCTCAACCTAATGAAGCCGGGACGTGGCAACAATGGACGATCGCGCACAACGGCGTAATCCGGACGGTTTACGCCGCTCCCGCGTAGCACGGGGCGCCGGGAAGTACACACGTGTTCCCGGAAAGACGGTGCCCAGTGCCCAGTGCCCAGTACCCAGTGTTGAGTGCTGAGTGCGGAGTGCGGACCGGCGCGGCCGATCCTGGCTGGGTACTTGTACCTGGGCACTGGGCACTTCCCCCCCAACGCCCGAGGGCGCGGCCCCGCTTCCGGAGCCGCGCCCTCGTTCATCCGTCCGCCGGGCCCGTTCAGGCGCCCGTCTTTACCTTGCAGGTCGCGGCGGTGATGCTGTAGTCCGCCGTGGCCGTGCCGCCGGAGGCGACCGTCACCGAGGGCGCGCTCACCGTGGCGGTAAAGCTCACGGTGTCGCCGTTGGTGTAGCCCAGCTTGGGGCGGTAGCCCATGGCGTAGGTGCCGGCGCCCGCGGTGATGCGGTAGCGTCCGTCCGTGCCCACCGTGCTGCTGATGGAATCCGCGCCCAGCACCGCGACCGGCGAAAAGGCCGTGACCGGAACCGCCGCG
>NZ_DASVTX010000307.1:0-2993 GCF_036387355.1 Longimicrobium sp. | reverse complement strand
CCACCCCGATGTCGCCGCGGTGCTGCCGCACCACGATGCGGCGCACGATGTCCAGCCCCAGCCCGGACCCCTCGCCCACGTCCTTGGTGGTAAAGAACGGGTCCCAGATGCGCTCCTGGAGGTCGTCTGGAATCCCCGGCCCGTCGTCGCGGATCTCCACGACCGCGTCCTCGCCGCGCAGCACGGTGCGCAGGGTGATGTGCCCGCCGGGGGCGATGGCGTCCAGCGCGTTGTCCAGCAGGTTGGTCCACACCTGGTTCAGCTCGCCCGCGTTGGCCCAGAGCAGCGGGATGGCCGTGTCGAAATCCCGGTCGATGCGGGCGCTCTTTTCGCCGATCTTGAAGGAAAGCATGGTCAGCGTGCTTTCCAGCCCCTCGTGCAGGTCCGTCTCGGCGCGGGTGCTGGTCTCGTCCATGTGCGAGTAGCTCTTGACCGAGGCGACGAGGACGGAGATGCGCGTGGCCGCGTCTTCCATCTCGCGCAGCAGCAGCTCCGCGTCCAGCCCGCCGCCCAGCCACGCCACGGCGCCCGGAATGGCCTCGCGGGGCAGCGACGCGGCCAGCTCGTCCAGCTCCTCCGTGTCCAGCCCCATCCGCACGAACGTTTCGGCCAGGGTCCACGCCTCGGGCACGCGGCGCTCCTCCAGCCAGGCGCCCACTGCTTCTTCGCGCTCGCTGGCCTCCAGCGGGGAAGGGCGGGCGCCGCGCTCCGCGGCCGTCTTGCGCCGCTGCAGCGCGGCCAGCGAGGCGAACTGCACGGGCGACAGGTTGCACCCGGCCAGGTCCACCGTGCGCTGCGGCAGCACGCGCAGCCGCTCGCGCAGGTGCGCCGTGCCGCGCCGCAGCGCCGCGGCGGGGTTGTTCATCTCATGCGCCAGCCCGGCGGAAAGGCGGCCGAGGGACATCAGCTTGTCGCGCTGCTGCTCGGCGCGCGTCGTTTCGCGCACGCGGTCCGTCAGCGCGCCGATCAGCCGCGGCTCCAGCTCGGGGATGCGCCGCAGCATCTCCGGAAACGACGAGCGCGGCACCGCGGCGATGCGGGTGCGCTGCAGGGCGCGGATGGTCCCCGTGAAGTGCGTCATCCGGCTGAAGGGGAGCACGCCGGTAACCTCGCCGGCCACGCCCACGAAGATGCGGGAATCCGCCACCCCCTCCTGCCGGTACTGGATCTCGCCCTCCAGCAGAATGGTCATCCACTCCGCCGGCTCGCCCTGCACGGCCAGCGCCTGCCCCGGGGCGTACACCCGCTCCATGCTGATGGAGGCCAGGTACTCGTAGTCCGCGTCTTCCAGCCCCTGCAGCAGGGGAATGGCGCGCAGTTCGTCTGCCGCGATCACAGTTCCGCCAGGTAGCGGTGGATGAACTGCACGGCGATGGCGCCCTCGCCCACGCCCGAGGCCACACGCTTGACGGAATTGGCGCGCACGTCGCCCGCCACGAAGATTCCGGGGATGCTGGATTCCAGCAGGAACGGGTCGCGCTCCAGCGGCCAGCCCACGAGCCGCCCGCGGTCGTCCTTGGGCAGCTCCGGCCCGGTGACGATGTAGCCGTAGCGGTCGCGCGTCACCACGCCCTCCAGCCAGTCCGTCCGCGGCGCCGCGCCGATGAAGATGAAGAGCCCCGCCGCCTCCACCTGCTCGCACTCCCCCGTGTCGTTGTGGCGCAGCGTAAGGCGCTCCAGGTGATCCGTCCCCACCACCTCCTGCACCTCGGTATAGGGGAGGACGCGGATGGTGGGCGTTTCGCCGATCTGGTCAATCAGGTAGCGGCTCATGGTCGCCGCCAGCCCTTCGCCGCGGACCAGGATGCTCACCTGCCGCGCGTACTGGCTGAAGTACATGGCGGCCTGCCCGGCGGAGTTGCCGCCGCCGACCACGTACACGTCCTGGCCGCGGTACGCCGCGGCTTCCGTGGCGGCCGCGCCGTAGTAGACGCCGCGCCCGCTCAGGTCGTCGCAGCCGGGAACGTCCAGCTTGCGGTAGCTCACCCCCGTGGCGATGAGCAGCGCGTGGCACGAGATCTCGCTGCCGTCGGCCAGCACCAGCTGCCGGTACGGGCCTTCGATGCGGACGGAGGCCACGCTCTGCGGCGTCAGGATCTCCGCGCCGAACTTGCGCGCCTGCGTTACCGCGCGCCGGGTGAGGTCCGCGCCGCTGAGGCCGGCGGGAAAGCCCAGGTAGTTCTCAATGCGCGAGCTCTGCCCCGCCTGCCCGCCGGGGGCCTCGCGCTCCAGCATCACCGTGCGCAGCCCCTCGCTGGCGCCGTACACCGCGGCGGCGAGCCCCGCCGGCCCCGCGCCCACGATGGCAAGCTCGTAGAACGGCTTTTCCGCGCGGGTGCGCAGCCCCACCGCGGCCGCCAGCGCGCCGACCTCCGGCTGCTCCAGCACCCGGCCGTCTTCCAGCACCACGGCGGGAAGCCCGGTTTCCGCCGTCAGCCCGGCCTCGGCGAGCGACTTTTCGGGGTCTTCCTGCGCCTCCAGGTCCGTCCAGCGGTACGGCACCTGGTTGCGGGCCAGAAAGTCGCGCAGCGCGTGCGCCTCCGGGCTCCACCGGTGGCCCACCACGCGCAGCCCCTGGAACGGGGGGCGGTACCCCGCCTGCCAGTCCTGCAGCAGGTCGTCCAGCACGGGGTACAGCGTTTCTTCCGGCGGATCCCAGGGCTTGAGCAGGTAGTAGTCGATGTGCGCGCGGTTGATGGCGCGGATGGCGGCTTCGGTGTCGGCGTACGCGGTCAGGAGGGCGCGCTTGGCGTCCGGGTACAGCTGCACCGCCTCTTCCAGGAATTCCACGCCGGTCATACGCGGCATCCGCTGGTCCACCAGGAACAGGGCCAGCGGCTCGTTCTTGCGCTTCAGCTCGCGGATGGCGTCCAGGGCAACGGCGCCCGCGTCCGCGCGCACGATGCGGTAGCGGTCTCCGTAGCGCTTGCGCAGGTCGCGCGAGACGGCCTGCAGCACCTCGGGGTCATCGTCCACCGCGAGCATCACCGGTT
>NZ_DASVTX010000306.1:0-10664 GCF_036387355.1 Longimicrobium sp. | reverse complement strand
CGGCGCCCCGCCCACGTCGCGGAACCCGCCTCCGATGGCGGCCAGCGCGTTGGCGTTGGCCGCCGCGCTGGGGTTCAACCCCACGTTGCCGCCCAGCAGAAACGGGCCCAGGCTGCTGGTGCCGCGCTGCACCAGCGGAAGCGTGGCGAACACGGTAAGCCGGTCGCGCAGCCCGTAGCGGACGGTAAAGGGCACGCGGCGCTCGCTGATGCGCGCGCGGAACGACGCCTCGCCAATGGAAAGGTCTTCCGCCAGCGGGCGGGCGGCCGTGCCTTCCAGCGTGCTGAACAGGGCGCGCAGCCGCGGGTCCAGCCGCGTGAGCGAGTCCGCCGCCACGCGCCGGGCCAGCGCGCCGAACGGGGCGGCAAACTCGCTGCCCAGCCCGCCGCTCTCGCCCGACAGGCGGTCGTAGTGGGTAAAGATGCCGCCAGACGACAGCTCCAGCATTCCGCGGCGGAGCACCCACGCCTCGGTGTCCTGGGCGCGGGCGGCGGCGGGAAGTGCGGCGGCGGCAAGGGCCAGGGCCAGTGCGGGCCGGAACCTGTATTTCATCCGCAACGTGCGGTCAAAGTAGAAAATCAGAAAAAACCAGCGGTGCCGAGCGGGGAGGCTAGCGCCCGCCGCGGGCCGTGTCAAACGCCGCGGAGGCCGCAAACACTCGCCGCCCGGGGTTGACGGGCCGCCGGGGCACCCATACATTTGCCGGGCGTTTGCTGCGCGGAACGGCGTTGGTTGTCGGCTCCACACCTGCAGCGAGTGTGCTGGCGCCGTGGCCAAGTGGTAAGGCAGAGGACTGCAAATCCTCGACCCCCGGTTCGAATCCGGGCGGCGCCTCTGGGCTGTGATCGCCCGGGCGGCCGGTTGACGGCCCGTTCCCGGGCGGTTAGCTTGCAAGACTGTGGTTCAGTCGCGCCCCGTTCGTCTAGTGGCCTAGGACATGGCCCTCTCAAGGCCAAAACACGGGTTCGATTCCCGTACGGGGTATGATGGGAAGTCTGGAGGGCAAAGGGTCAGGTCCCCGCAGGAAGCAGCCCACCTTCCGGCGCGGGCGCGGATAACCTCCGGCCCGCGATACGCTCGCTTAGCTCAGCTGGTCCAGAGCGCTCGCTTCACACGCGAGAGGTCATAGGTTCAAATCCTATAGCGAGCACTAGAAACCTTGAAAACCCCGTCGCATTTGCGGCGGGGTTTTCTCGTGTCCTTCGCCCGCTTGCACGGCTCAGGAGAAGTGGCATGACGATGCCCGGATACGATCCCGCCCGGATCGACCGCGACGGCTTTGCGCTGGTCGCCGACGTGGCCGACCGCGCGACGGTCATCGGACTGCTGGAGGCGCTGGCCGAGGTGGACGGCCCCGAGGCCATCCGCAGGCGGGGCACCGTGCACGCCGTCCGCAACCTGCTGGAGGTTGTGCCCGCGGTGCGTGCCCTCGCGCGCTCCCCGGCGGTGCGCGCGCTGGTGGAGCCGGTGCTGGGGGCGGAGTGCTTCGCGGTGCGCGGCATTCTGTTCGACAAGACGCCGGACGCGAACTGGAAGGTGGCCTGGCACCAGGACCTCACCATCGCCGTGGCCGAGGAGCGCGAGGTGGACGGGTTCGGCCCCTGGTCGCGAAAGGCGGGGATCCCGCACGTGCAGCCCCCCGCGGCCGTCCTGGAGAACATGCTCACCGTGCGCGTTCACCTGGACCCGTGCGGGATCGAGAACGGGCCGGTGCAGGTGATCGCGGGCTCGCACCGGCACGGCCGGCTGGCACCGGACCAGGTGGATGCGTGGCGGGACCGCGAACCGGCCGTCCCGTGCACCTGTGGGGTGGGCGGCGCGCTGGTGATGCGGCCCCTTCTGCTGCACGCCTCGTCTCCATCCACCGTGCCCGGCCACCGCCGCGTCGTTCACCTGGAGTTCGGCGCGGGCGGCCTGCCCGGCGGACTGGACTGGCACGGGCGCTGGTAGGCCGGATCAGCCGGGCGGGGCGGGGGGGAGCGCACGGCCCCTGGCCCAGTATGCCGGCCCGCACGCGCGAAATCCCACTTCGGCCTGTTCGTCGCCGGGCCGGCTGCGCAGGTTGGGCATCCGCTCCGCCCCCGGAACAATGGCCAGCAGCGTGGCGCGGGCCGGGCCCAGCGCGCGCATGACGCAGAACGCCTGGGGCCGCTGAATGAGCACCGGCCCCACGTACAGCATGGACACGTTGTCCATCTGGTCCAGCATCACGTAGCGCGCCCCGGCCGCGCGCGCCGCCGCGATCAGCGTGTCGGGGTTGGCGCTGAAGGGAAAGACCCGGCTGCGGTACCCCGACTCGGCCCAGAACAGGGTCGGCTTGCGGGCCAGCACCGCGGAGCCCGCCGGCAGCCGCCCGCGCACCTCGAGGGCGATGTCCAGGTAATCCGTGTACTCCGGCGAAAGACACGGGTGCGTGAACGACGGGCTGTATGCCGCCTGGCACCGCCTCGCATCCACCACCTCGAGGCGCAGCGTCGGCACGCTCAGGAGCATGATGAGCGCGGCCGCCGCCCCCGCCAGCCACGGCGCCCGCATCCGCGCCGCGGCCCACCGCACCGGCTCCGCGGCGCACACCAGCAGCACGGGCAGAGCGGGGAGAAGAAAGCGCTCGCCGGCCCACTCGCGCGGCCAGATGAGCACCAGCCCCATGTACAGCGGCAGCCAGAACTCCGCCGCGCCGGGGCGCCGCACGCGCATCACCCATCCCGACAGCGCCAGCAGCACCAGAGCCGCCCCCAGGACCAGCGCGCGCCGGCCATCGATCCAGCCGATCACCAGGCTGGGGAGGTGCGAGCTGGCGTAGATGGAGACGTTGGCCCACATCCGCTCCAGGAGCCCCGCCGCGTCCACCCGTCCCAGCGCTGGACGATACGGATCCACGTACCACAGAAAGCCGGCGTAGCCGGGCGCGTTCAGCGCGCGTCCCCGCAGCGCCCACCACACGCCGAACGGCGCGACGATGGCCGTGAGCAGCGCGAGCGCGGTCCAGCGGCGGCGCCACGCCAGCCACGCCGCCGCGCCCACCACCAGCGGCAGCCCGGCGGCCCGCGTCATGTACGCGGCCAGCGTGGCCGCGGCGGCGAGCGCGGCCATCGCCATCCACCGCCGGTCCGGCGCGCGGGGCTCGCCTCCGGTCTTCTCGGCCGACGGCGGCGGTGCGGGGCAGGCGAAGGCCCAGAGCGCGAGCATGGTCATGGCCCAGAACGGCGCGTCGCTCAATTCCCAGCGTCCCTGGTCCACCACGCCGGGGCTGATGGCGAGAATGCCAGCGACGCCCAGCGCCGCCCGCATGCCCGCCGCGCGCCGCGCCCACAGGAACGAGAAACCGACCGCGGCGGCGGAAAAGAACGCCACCAGGACCTTGAAGCCCACCCACGGTTTGATCCCCACGCTCATCGCCGCCGCCAGCAGCAGGGGAAAGCCGGGCGGATACTGCGTGTGCGGCCGCATGGCGGGGTCCCACAGCTCCCGGTATCCGCCACCGTCGCGCAACGACTGCGCGAGCGCCAGGTACGACGCGCCGTCGCCGCCGGAGTGCAGGGTGGGGATCAGCGCCGCGAGCACGATGGCCAGGTGCGCGAGCGCAAAGGCGAGCGCCACGGCCCAGGGACGCGCCGCGGCGGCGCCGATCATCCGGCGAAAGACGCCCGGAGCGGGACGGGGCGGGGGTGCGTGCCGGGACGCCCGGGAGCGGGCGGGGGTGGAGCGGCTCACGTGCGGCGGATCAGGATGCGGGATGCGGGGGCGGACTGCCATGCCGGCGCGCAACGTAGCGGGCGCGGCGCGCACGGACAACGCGCCGCCCGTTCACAGGCCCGACGGGGATGGATGTTGCCCAATCGCGCGGATCAGGTGATACTGATGCAGCCGCCGATGCACCCGGGCCTCTCGTCCGTCCCCGCATCGGCCCCCGTGCACCCGAGGGAGCCAATCGGCGCACCCGGTGTACACTGCGGGTCCCCGCGATGCCGAACAGGCCGGTACCCGCCGGCGCCCATCCGCGAACATGACCGATTCCCGCTTCTGGATTCCGCTGCTCATCGCCGCCGCCGACCCGCTCCCCGAGGCACTGCACCGTGGCCCGCCGGTGCCGGGGTACGAGCTTACCCTGCCCACGCGCATCAAGGACGCCGACGTCCTTCGCGCCAGCCTGCGCGAGTTCCGCGCGGGGGATGACGGGAACGCGCTCAGCGCCGAGATCGGCGGGGCGCACGTGATCTTTCGCCCCGGCGCGCACGGCCGCATGGACGCCGTCTTTGTGGCCGGCGTTTCGGAAGAGCGCGCGCACAGCATCGTGCTCACGGTGGAGCACGCCTATGCCCGCGAGCGCAACGCCGCGCGCCACCGCTCGTCCGGCGGACCCGCCGCGGACTGACGGGTCCGGCCGGTCGCGGCGGCCCGGCATCCAGCCCATCCGACATCCATCGCGTCTCCGTCCCGTATGGCCGCACAGCGTAGCTCTGTGCGGCCCACGGCTTTATCTTGCACGGACGATCATCGTCACCCCGAATCGGCAATCGACTCGTGAAGCTTTCTCGCCTGCTTGTCGCGTTCGCGTTCAGCGCCGCCGCGGTGCCCGCCGCGGCCCAGCTGCGGCTGGACCTGAACATCCCTGAAAACCGGCTGCGCGTGCTGGACGGGGACAGCCTGGTGCGCACGTATCGCGTCTCCGTGGGCACGCCCGGCCACGACACGCCGGACGGCTCCTTTACCGTGGAACGCGCCGAGTGGAACCCGTCGTGGCGGCCGCCCGCGGACCGGGAATGGGCGCGCGGCAAGGAGTTCATGCCGCCCGGGCCCAACAACCCCATGGGCCGCGTGAAGCTGTTCTTCATGCCGCTGTACTACATCCACGGCACTCCGGATTCCGCCAGCATCGGGCAGCCGGCGTCGCACGGGTGCGTGCGCATGCGCAACCGCGACGTGGTGGAGCTCGCCCGCCTGCTGCACGAGCACGCGCAGCCCACCGTGGCGCCGGCGGAGATCGACGGCATTCTGCGCCGCTCCAGCACCACGCGCTGGTCCAGCTTTCGCGCGCCGGTTCCGCTCGTGATCCGCTACGACCCCGTGGTGGTGGAGAACGACGAGGTGCGGGTGTATCCCGACTTCTACAATCGCAGCCGCATTCACACCGAAGGCGTAATCCAGGCGCTGCTCGCGGCGGGGTACGAGGCGAATTCCATTGACCGGGCGCAGATCCGCGCGCTGCTGCAGCGGGCCCGCCAGGCGCGCGGCCCCGTGACGGCCAAGCTCGCCGACGCCTTCACCGGCCTGCGCCGCGCCACGGGAACGGTCGATCGGTAGCATTGCGATACCCGCATCCTTTCCCGCCCCGCCCGGCCACGCGCCGGGCGGGGCGTTTTCTTATCGAACGAGCGGGCGGCGGCCGCCGGAACGTGACTTGCCCCGCCCGGCCGCATGCGGACGGACGGAATGGAGGGACCGGAGACGGCGGAGCGGACTCTGGACCGCTGCCTGGACGCGCGGGCGCGGGCCGCCGTGCGCGAGGTGGTGCGGCAGGTGCGGCTGCGCGTGCCGGCGGAACTCGTGTACGCGGCGCTGTTCGGCTCGCGGGCGCGGGGGGATGCGCGCGCGGACTCGGACGTGGACCTGCTGCTGGTGTGGCGCAACCTGCCGCCGGACCGGGAGCCGCAGGCCGGGCACGCGGAGGCGATCGCGGCGGAGGTGGCGGAGCGTAGCGGCGTTCCCGTCGGCGTGTGGTCCGTCGCCATGGAGGACCTGGAGGAGGGGCGCCGCACCCCCATGCTGGTGGATGCGCTGGACGACGCCGTCCCCGTCTGGCCCGCGGAGCACCCGCCGCCACGCGTGCCGTTTACCCCCGCGGACGCGGTGTTCTGCGCCGGCCGCATGCTGGACCGGGTGGACGAGGGGAGCGCGGAAGTGGCGGGCAGCCTGCGCCGCGGGGATGGCGCATGGGTCCGGCGCGTGCGCGACGACGTGGTGCGGCTGTGCACCGCGCTTCTGGTGCTGGCGGGCGACACCCGGCCGCGCCGCGGCGACGCGGTCCGCGCCTTTGCCGCGCGCAGCCCCGCGTGGGTGCGCTCGCGCGGGGAGGCGCGGGCGCTGGCGTGGGTGGCGCGCTCGTATCCGCCGGGGCACCTGGAACTGGACGACCTGCCGCCCGTGCCGCCTCCCCCGGTCTCCGCGAACGTGCTGCTGGGGGTGGCGGAGCGGCTGCGGAACGAGGTCAGGCGGAGGCTGCGGAACGCGTTGCGGAGCACGGGATTCGTCTGCCGGTGAGCCCCGCGGGCGGGCGCAGGACTTGCTTGTCGAACGGGTATGGGCGCAGTTCGCGGCCCGTGCGGGACATCCAGCCTTCTGGCGTACCATGAGACTGTTTCAGGGCGATACACGGCAGCGGCGCACCTTTGGTGCCCTGTTCGCCGTCACGTTCATCATCACCACCCTGCTCACCGCGTTCTTTCAGACGCAGGTGGTGTCGGGCGCGAGCTACGCCGAGCGCTCGCAGGAAAACCGGATGCGCGGCATCCCCATTCCGGCGCCGCGCGGCACCATTCTGGACCGCAACGGCGAGGTGGTGGCCACCAGCATCACCAGCTACTCCATCGCGGTGCTGCCCGGCGACTCCGCGGTGGTGCACAACACGCTGAACGACCTGGCGCCCTTCCTGGGCCTGTCCAAGGAGAACATCGACGCGCTGATGGTGAAGCGGAACCGCCGCCAGCACGACCTGCTGGAGGTGACGGACCGCGCCACCTTCTCGCAGGCCGCCGCCATCGAGGAGCGCCGCTCGGCCTTCACCAACCTGATGGTGGTGGAGCGGCCGCAGCGCTACTACCCCAGCGGCATGGCGATCGGCCACATCTCCGGCTACGTGACGGAGATCACCAAGCAGCAGCTGGAGCAGGACCAGTACGCCAACGCCGGCTACCGGCAGGGAATGCTGATCGGGCAGGCGGGGATCGAGAAGCAGTACGAGCTGCACCTGGCCGGGCGCGACGGCGCGCGGTTCGTGGAGGTGGACGCCAAGGGGCGCGTGGTGGACCCGCGCTCCACGGTGGGCGCGCGGGCGCCCATTCCGGGCAGCCCCATGAAGCTTACGCTCGACCTCAAGCTGCAGGAGTACATCCACCAGATCTTTCCCGACACCATGGAAGGCGCGGTGGTGGCCATGGTGCCCAGCACGGGCGAAGTCCTGGCCATGTACAGCCATCCGTCGTACGACCCCAACGACTTCGTGGGCCGCATTCCCTCGCGGCTGTGGGGCGCGCTGAACACGGATCCGCGCAAGCCGATGTTCAACCGCACCATCACCGGCCAGTACCCGCCGGCGTCCACGTTCAAGACGATCACGGCGGCGCTCGGCCTGCAGCGTGGCATTCTGAAGAAGGACACGCGCATGCCCATCTCGTGCACGGGCGGGATGGCGTACGCGGGGCGCTACTCGCGGTGCTGGTACCGGGCGGGCCACGGCTCGCTGGACTTGGCGCAGGCCATCGAGAACTCCTGCAACGTGTACTTCTACCAGGTGGGCATCCGCATCGGCCTGGCGGAGCTGTCGCGGGCGGGAGTGCGGCTGGGCTTTGCCTCCAAGACGGGGATCGACCTTCCCGCGGAGCTGCCGGGCATCTATCCGCGGGGGCTGGCGTGGTACAAGAAGCGCTTCCGGGTGGATCCGGTGCCCTCGGATGTGATGAGCCTGAGCATTGGCCAGGGCCCCAACACGCAGACGCCGCTCCGCATGGCGTACGTGTACAGCGCCATTGCGGGCGACGGCACCTCGCCTTCGCCGCACCTGGTGGAGGGCGACAGCATCGCCAAGGGCGAGCCCATTGACCTGGGGCTGGACCAGACGCAGCTGGAGGCGCTGTGGGAGGGGCTGCGCCTGGTGACGGAGCCGGACGGCACGGCGCTGCAGTCCAGCCTGGCGCGCTACAAGCTGTACGGAAAGACGGGGACGGCGCAGAACCCGCAGGGCGCCGACCACGGCTGGTTCGCGGGCTTTGCGGGGCGGCCCGGCGGGCACCCGGAAATCGCCATTGCGGTGATTGTGGAGCACGGCCTGCACGGCGACGCGGCGGCGCCGCTGGGCGCCAAGATCGTGAACTACTACCTGGACCGGAGGTACAAGCAGCCGTTCGACCCGGCGCCCACGCTGGGCGAGCGCTGGCGTTCGGGGCGGGGCGGCACGGACGGGCAGTGGGACACGCCCAACCGCAGGCTGATTCCCTTCTCGCGTGAGGAGATGGCCCGCGCCCGCGGCGGTTCCGCCGCCGCGCGCCCGGCCCGCCCCGCCCGCGCGGCGGACTGACCGGCCGGAGGACAAAGGAAGAACGGCGGCGGCCCCCCAAGGGACCGCCGCCGTTCCGCTTCTCCCCCCGGGGACATCGGCCCTCTCGTACTCTCGTACTCTCGTACTACCCCACTCCGCACCCCGCACTCACGCACTCACGCACTCACGCACTCCCGCACTTTTCCTTGACTCCCCGCGCCCCCCGCCGCAAGTTGTCCCGCTTCCGGCCGCCGGGGTGGTTCTGCCCCCGCGCGGCCCTGGCCAGGACGGTCCCCCATTGGACATGGCGAACAAGACCAAGGCGCGCACGACGGCCATTCCGCACGGGCTGACGCGCGAGCAGCTGCTGGAGATGTACCACCTGGTGCGGCTCACCCGCAGCCTCGAAGAAAAGCTCGAGGTGCTCTTCAAGCAGAGCAAGATCGTGGGCGGGCTGTTCCGGTCGCTGGGGCAGGAGGGCGAGTCGGTGGCGTCGGCCTACGCGCTGCGCCGCCGCGACGACGGCACCGGCGACATGCTTTCGCCCCTGATCCGCAACCTGGGCAGCATGCTCACCATCGGCAGCAGGCCGGTGGAGGTGGTGCGGCAGTACATGGCCAAGGGCGATTCGCTGGCGCGGGGCAAGGAACTCAACATCCACATCACCGACCTGCAGCGCGGCTTCATCGGGCAGATCTCGCCGCTGGGCGACCTGATTCCGGTGATGGCGGGCGTGGCGCTGACCTTCAAGCAGCGCGGCGAGGACCGGGTGGGGATGGTGTACATCGGCGACGGCGCCACCAGCACGGGCGCGTTTCACGAGGGTGTCAACTTTGCCGCCGTGCAGCGCCTGCCACTGGTGGTGATCGTGGAAAACAACCAGTGGGCGTACAGCACGCCGTCCAAGTTCATGACGGCCGCCAAGGCGTTCGTGGACAAGGCGCCGGGCTACGGCGTGGCCGGCGAGCAGGTGGACGGCAACGACATGCTGGCCGTGTACGGCGCCAGCCGGCGCGCGGTGGACCGCGCCCGCGCGGGCGAGGGCGTAACCCTGCTGGAATTCATGACCTACCGCCGCAAGGGCCACGCGCAGCACGACGCGCAGACGTACGTAGACCCGGCGGAGATCGACCACTGGGCCCGCACCAACGACCCCATTGACCGGTACGTAAAGACGCTGCTGGACAACGGATGGGCGACGGCCGACGAGCTGACCGCGATCGGGCAGGACATTGACCGCGAGCTGGACGAGGCGGTGGCCGAGGCGGAGCAGAGCCCGCTTCCGGAGCCCGAAGAAGCGCTGACGGACGTGTACGGCGACGGCCCGGTGAACGCCCCGTGGACGCGCCACACGCCGCCCGACCCCACCCTGGCCTGACGCATACGCTTACGATGGCGACTGTACTGGAAAAGCCGGAGCACCTGCGGCTGACGGAGCAGGGCAAGCCCGTCACCCTGCTGGAGGCCATTCGCGAGGGCCTCTGGGAGGAGATGGAGCGCGACCCGTCGGTGTTCATGATGGGCGAGGACATCGGCGCGTACGGCGGCGCCTTCAAGATGACGGACGGCTTTCTGGACGCGTTCGGCAGCCTGCGCGTGGTGGATACGCCCATCAGCGAGATCGGCTTCACGGGCGCGGCCGCGGGCGCCGCGCACATGGGGATGCGTCCCGTGTGCGAGATGCAGTTCATCGACTTCATCTCGTGCGCGTACGACATGATCACCAACTACATCGCTACCAGCCGCTACCGGGGCAGCGGCGGCGTGCCCATGGTGATCCGCGGCCCCTCCGGGGGCGGCGTGCGCGGCGGGCCGTTCCACTCGCAGAACCCGGAGATGGCGTTCTTCCATACGCCGGGCCTCAAGATCGTGTACCCGTCCACGCCGTACGACGCCAAGGGGCTCATCAAGGCCGCCATCCGCGACGACGACCCGGTGCTGTTCTTTGAGCACAAGTGGCTGTACCGCCGGCCGCAGCTGCGCGAGGTGCTGCCCAAGGACGACTACATCGTCCCGCTGGGCAAGGCGCGCACGCACCGCGAGGGAACGGACCTCACGATCGTGACCTACGCGGCCATGGTGCACAAGTGCGCCGAGGCGGCGGAGGTGCTGCAGAAGGAAGACGGCCTGTCGGTGGAGATCATCGATCTGCGCACCCTGCTGCCGCTGGACGAGGACTCCATCGTGGCGTCGGTCAAGAAGACCAACCGCCTGCTGATCGTGCACGAGGATACGCGCACGGGCGGCATCGCGGGCGAGATCGCCATGCGCGTGAACGAAAAGGCGTGGGAGTGGCTGGATGCGCCGCCCCTGCGCGTGGCCGCCGCCGACGCGCCCGTGCCGTACTCGCCGCCGCTGGAAGACTACTTTCTGCCGCAGGTGGACGACGTGATCAAGGCGGCCCGGCACC
>NZ_DASVTX010000305.1:0-5227 GCF_036387355.1 Longimicrobium sp. | reverse complement strand
CCCCCCCCCCCCCCCCCCACTCCAAGACACACAACGAGGAGATTGCTAGCTCCAGCACACTCCCACAATAACTGGTACAGCGAACGGGGGCATTGCACTCGCACTCTCGCACTCTCGCACTCTCGTACTCTCGTACTTTCGTACTTTCGTACTGCCGTCTCCCGCACTCACGCACCCAGCACTCACGCACTTCCCTTCCCTTCCCTTTCCGCTCGCCCGCGCCTTGCATAACCTTGGCCTCCAGCACTACGCTGAGCCCGTGCCGGCGCCGCCGGCGTGCTCCGACCCGTCGCCCGAGACTACCTCCATGCGCAAGCCGCTTCTGCTGGCCGCCCTGTCCGCCGTCGTCCTGGGGACGGCGGGGTGCCCCATCGCACGTCCAAAAGCGTATCCGCTTCCCCAGTGGAACGAGTCGCTGCTCGTAAGCACCGAGCGCCTGGCGGCCCGGCTGAACGATCCGCGCGTCGTAGTGGTGCACGTGGGGCGCGACCGCACCTCGTACGACGCGGGGCACATTCCCGGCGCGCGGTTTCTGCCGCTGTCGTCCATCGTCACCGAGCGCGACGGCAACCCCAACGAGCTTCCCGACGCCGCCGCGCTGGAAACCGCGCTGGAGGCCGCGGGCATCTCCGACAACTCGCGCGTGGTCCTGTACGGCGACCTTCAGGGGCTGCTGGCGGCCCGCGCCTTCTTTACACTGGACTACGCCGGGCACCAGGACCATGCGCTGCTGGACGGCGGGCTGGAGGCGTGGCGCGCCGAGAACCGCCCCGTGAGCACGGAAGCCCCCGCCGCGCGCACGGGCTCGCTCACGGTGCGCCCGCGCAGGGAACTGGTGGTGGACGCCGCCTGGGTGAACCAGCATCGCGCGGACAGCAGTGTGGTGCTCATCGACGCGCGTCCGCCGGCCGAGTTCACCGGGCAGACGCCGGGCGAGGGCATCACCCGCCCCGGTCACATTCCCGGCGCGCACAACATCTTCTGGCGCACGGCGCTGCGGTCGGAAACGGACCCGCGCCTCCGCTCGCCCGAGGTGCTGGCCTCCGCCTTTACCCTGGCGGACGCGGCGCAGCGCGACACCGTAGTGGTCTACTGCCGCACCGGCGTGCAGGCCAGCATGACGTACTTCATCGCCCGCTACCTGGAGCGCACGGTGCGCATGTACGACGGGTCGTTCATCGACTGGAGCCGCCGGGGCGCTGAGTTCCCGGTGGAGCGCTGAGGAGGGGATGATGGCGGAAACCAGGGCGACCGTCGCCTGCAACCACTGCGGACGGCTGAACCGGGTGGACCTGGCACGCGCCGCGGACGGCCCGCGCTGCGGGCAGTGCAAGCAGGCCATCGCGCTCGACCATCCCATGTACCTGACCGACGCCTCGTTCGACCGCGTCGTGGCGGATTCGCCCGTTCCGGTGGTGGTGGACTTCTACGCCGACTGGTGCGGGCCCTGCAAGATCATGGCGCCGGTGCTGGACATGGCGGCGCGGGAGCGGATGGGGACGGTGCTGGTGGCCAAGGTGGATACGGACCGCAATCCCACGGTGTCGATGCGCTTCAACATCCGCTCCATCCCCACCCTCGTCGTCATGAACGGCGGACGGGAGACGGCGCGGGAGATGGGCGCCATTCCCCGCACGCGGTTGAACGCCCTGATCGACGCGGCCCTCCGCTGACGGACGGAGTACCCGTGCGCGTGGCGGGAACCGGGCGCTTTCTCCCCGCCCGGGTGCTGGCCAACGCGGAACTGGCGGCGCTGGCCGGCGTGTCGGAGGAGTGGATCATCCGCCGCACCGGCATCCACGAACGCCGCGCCGCCGCGGACGGAGAGGGCGCCGCGGCCATGTCGCTCCCGGCCGCGCGCGCCGCGCTGGGGGCGGCGGGGCTCGCGCCCGAGGCGCTGGACGTCGTCATCGTCGCCACCACCACGCCGGACCACCTTACGCCCCCCACCGCCTGCGAAGTGCAGGCGGCTCTGGGGGCGTTTGGCGCGGCCTGCTTTGACGTGGAAGCGGGGTTCGCGGGATGGCTGTACGCGCTGGTGCTGGGCGAGTCGCTGCTGCGCTCCGGGCACGGCGCCGCTGCGCTGGTGATCGGGGTGGAAAAGCTGTCGACGGTGACGGACCGCGCGGACCCGTCCACCGGGCCGCTGTTCGGGGACGGCGCCGGGGCGGTGGTGCTGGTGCGCGACCCGGGGCCGCTCGCCATCCGCAGCACGTCGTGGTGGGCGGACGGGCGGCTGGCCGATGCCCTGCAGCGTCCCGCTGGCGGCGCGCTGCGCCCGTTCAACGCGGAGGTGCTGGACGAGGGCGCGCACCTGCTGCGGATGGAGGGAACGCGGCTGTTCAAGGCCGCGGTGCGCACCATGGCGGTGCAGGCGCAGACGGCGCTGGAGCGCGCCGGGCTGTCGCTGTCCGACGTGGGCCTGGTGGTGCCGCACCAGGCCAACCTGCGCATCATCGAGGGGCTGATCCGCGAACTGGAGCTGGACGCGGACCGCGTGTTCATCAACATCGACCGCTACGGCAACACCGGCGCGGCCACCATCCCCATCGCGCTGGACGAAGCCGTGCGCGCGGGACGCACCGGTGGCGGCCCCGTCCTCCTCGTCAGCTTTGGCGCGGGGGCCACGGCCGGCGCCGCCGTCCTCGGCTGACGCGGTCACCCGGCGGGGCTCACCTCGGCCCCTGAGCGTCATCGTGAGGGAGCGCCACGCCGTTCTCTCCGGCCGCGCCGGACTTCGTGCGACCGAAGGATCCCGGGCCGAAGCATCGGCCGGGACGCTGGCCGGCGCAGCGTGCCCCAGCCTCTTCCCCGCGTCCGCGACTCCCGACGCGCGCCGCGCAGCACGTCGTGCTTGGGACGCCGTGGCGCGGGATTCTTCAGTCGGCGCCGGAGTCCGTGCAGTCGGACGCTCGCCGCGGCGCCTCCTTCAGAATGACACGCACGCTCCGTCGCTCAAGGACAGTCGTGCCGGTACGCATTCCGAACCTGGGCCGCCGTCCTGGGCTCGGCGGATTCAAGCCACGGGTCCCACCCCGGGTCCTTCGGCCTCCAATGAGGCTCAGCCCTCCGCGGCCGCCGGGCTGAGCTGGACGTCGAAGCTCAACTCGGTGTCCGGCGCGAGCGAGTTGCTGACGGAGCAGTACTTGTCGAAGGAGAGCTGGGCGGCGCGCTCCACGTGCTCCAGCGGCGAGTCCGCCGCGACGTGAAAGGTGAGCCGCGCCTGCGTGACCCGCCGCGGCGGCGACGGTGCGCGGGAAAACTGCACGAAAACGCGCACGGAAGTGGGCGGCGTGCGGCGCTTCTCCAGGTAGTCTACCACGTCGATGGCGCTGCACGAGGCCATGGCGATGATGAGCGTGTCCACGGGCGTGGGCCCCGCCTCGCTGTTGCCGTCCACCACCAGCGAGGGCCCGCCGGGCCGGCCGCCGCGGTAGCGCATTCCGCCCTCCCACGTGACCTCGATAGGGTGATCTACTGGTACTCCCTCTGGCATCTGCGTCTCCGTGGGTCGGTTTGTATTAGCTGATTGCGACCCGCATGGTAGAGGGTCCGCGCTGTGCCGTCCAGTGCAACCGTGGTCACCGGACAAGGCACCTCTCCGTCTTCCACCCCGTGCTCAACTACTAATCTTGTACTAGTCTGAGACAGATTAGTAGATCTGCGGCGACATCTACTAATTCAGGATGAGTTAGTACGACTTTAGTAGGAGCGCCGGGGGATCGGTGAGCGTCGCGGATCCCACGGCGGCCCCCACCCGGGTTCGCACTACTCACCCACCCTCCCCCAAACAGACTGGGGGAGGGTTGTTGGGGCGGAGAATCGGTGTGTTGGGCACAGTCTTGTCGAACTCTCTTGAGCGGATGAATCCGCCGCTCCAGAAGCGGTAAGCCCCGACACGGCGCCACAGGCGCGCCGTTCGGGGCTTCAACTGCATCCCAGACGCGAGATACGGGGTGGATCCCCCCTCTCCGCGCGGCTGTTTGCGCGGGGAGGGGCTGGGGGAGGGGCGTAGTTGCCGTGTGCCCCCTCTCCCACATCGGTTCGTGGGAGAGGGTGGACGCGTCTCAGCGCGGACGGGTGAGGGCCACACCCTCCGCCGCACCACCCGCCTCCATCCTGATCATCCAGTCCCACCGAGCCTCCATCCCGTCCGAAAAGAACAACCGGCCCGGCTCTCGGACGGAGAGCCGGGCCGATCTGTCATCAACCATCCACGAAGTCGCGGATCAGGCTTCCGCGTACATCTCCATGGGCGGGCAGCTGCACACCAGGTTGCGGTCGCCTGCGGCGTTGTTCACGCGCGCCACGTGCGGCCAGAACTTGCGCTCCCGCACGAACGGCGCGGGGAAGGCCGCCCGCTCGCGGCTGTACGCGTGGCTCCACTCGTCTCCCGTCACCGCGGCGACGGTGTGCGGCGCATGCTTGAGCGGGTTGTCGTGCCGGTCCATGATGCCCAGCTCCACCTCGCGGATCTCCTCGCGAATGCTGATCATCGCCTCGCAGAAGCGGTCCAGCTCGCCCAGCGACTCGCTCTCCGTGGGCTCGATCATCATCGTCCCCGCGACCGGGAAGGAGACGGTGGGCGCGTGGAAGCCGTAGTCCATCAGCCGCTTGGCCACGTCCTCCACCTCGATCCCCGCCGACGCCTTGAGCTGGCGCAGGTCGATGATGCACTCGTGCGCCACCGTGCCGTTGGCGCCGCGGTACAGCACCGGGTAGTGCTCCTGAAGCCGCTGCGCGACGTAGTTGGCGTTCAGGATCGCGACTTCCGTGGCGCGCTTGAGCCCCTCCGCCCCCATCAGGTGGATGTAGATGTAGCTGATGGGAAGAATGCTGGGGCTGCCCCACGGCGCCGCGGACACCGCCGCGCCACCGCCCACGGGGATCACCGGGTGGCCGGGAAGGAAGGGCGCCAGGTGCTCCGCCACGCAGATGGGGCCCATGCCCGGGCCGCCGCCGCCGTGCGGAATGCAGAACGTCTTGTGCAGGTTCAGGTGGCACACGTCCGCGCCAAAGTCGCCCGGACGGCACAGCCCCACCTGCGCGTTCATGTTGGCGCCGTCCATGTACACCTGCCCGCCGCGCTGGTGCACGATGTCGCAGATCTCGCGGATCGTGGTCTCGAACACGCCGTGCGTTGACGGGTAGGTGATCATCAACGCCGCGAGGTCGTCCTTGTGCTGATCCGCCTTCACGCGCAGATCGGCCAGATCGACATCGCCCG
>NZ_DASVTX010000304.1:0-6930 GCF_036387355.1 Longimicrobium sp. | reverse complement strand
GGCAGCGCCCGCGGCCGCCGGGGCCGGGGCCCCGCCGCGCGCCGCGGGCTGCTGGGCGGAAAGGGCGGTGCCGGCCGCCAGGGCCAGAACCGCCACTCCGGCGCGCAGGGCGCGCTCAGGCGCTCGCGTCATCGGTGATCGGAGTGGAGGGAATCACGTACGTCTCGATGGAAAAGCGGGCCTGCAGCGGCACGCCGCCCCGGGGGGCGGCGGCGGGCGCAGCGGGTCCGGACGGCGACGCCTCGGGCGCGACCGTGAGGTTGGTGGGCGTCACCACCCGGGGCAGCGAGGCCACGCGGGTCAGAAACTCGCCGATCTGGTGGTACTGCCCCGTCACCGCCAGGTCGTACACGCGGCGGGTGTAGTACTCTTCTTCCGTGGCGCCCACGGGCTGAATGGAGCGCAGCTCCACCCCGGTGCGCTGCGCCTCGGCGGAGATGGCGTCCAGCAGGTTGGGCACTTCTTCGGCGGAGGGAATGAGCCCCTCGGCCAGCTCCAGCTGCTCGCGGTACAGGGCCAGCCGCTCGTCCACCGCCGCCTCGTTGCCCTGGGTGATGGAGCGGCTGCGCCCGTTCACCGTCTTGAGCGCCTCCAGCTGCGTCTCCAGCCCGGCGATGTTGTCGCTTCTCTTGGAATACACCTGGTCGTAGAACCCGAAGCCGAGAAGGGCGACGGCGACGACCATGTACAGCAGGTACTTCTTCTGCTGCGGTTCGAGCGGCGGAAGCGCCATGCGGTTATCGGGTGCTTACGAGGGGAAGAGTCTGCACGAAGGCCGGGTCCGGGTTCTCCCAGCGGGCCTCCAGGGTGAACTTGAGCACGCTGCGGCCCTGCACGTCGGTCTGCTCGCTGGTCACCAGCGACACGTCGCGGATCATGGGCGACCCTTCCAGGTTGCGCATGAAGCGGGTGAGCGACTGCGTGTTGCCCGCGTTGCCTTCCACGTTGAAGCTGGGCCCTTCGGCTGCCTGCGCCACGGCGGCGGCCGAATCGGCCTTGGCCTTGGCCGAGTCCGCCGCGGTCTTGGGCGGCGGCGGCGGGGCGGCGGGGGTGGCGCCGGCGTCGTCGGCCACCGCCAGCTTGGTGAGCCACAGGTACGGCGGCGTGGCGCGGCTCACCTCGTCCATCAGGTGCGGCCACACGAAGCGGCGGCCGTCCACGCTGCGGATCACCTGGATCTTGCGGTCGATGGTGTCGCGGCGCGTGTCGAGCGTCTTGAGCCGGGCGATGCTGGCCTCCAGGCGCACCGAGTCGGCCCGCTCGCGCTCCACCTCGGCGGTGAGCGCCGCCATCTGCGAGCCCGACGTCCAGGTGTAGTACGCGGCAAACACGAGCAGCAGAACCAGCGCGCCGGCGGCGCCGGCAAGGCGCGGGTCGCCCCCCACCCGGGGAAGGCTCACACTTCCCGAGGCGCGGCGGGCGGCGGGCTTGCGCGCGCCGGCGCTGCCGCCGGGAAGCAGGTTGATCTCGATCACGAGGAATTCTCCGAATCGTTCCGGAAAGGTCGGGCGCGGCTCACGCGCCGCCGCGCAGGGCGAGGCCCACCGACAGCATGAGCATGGGGGCGAGTTCGTCCACCGCCACGAAGGAGGTCACGCCCGGGCGCACCCGCAGGCGCTGCAGGGGCGAGGCGACCTCGGTGCGGGCGCGCAGGCGCGCGGCCAGCACGTCCACCAGCCCGGGAATGCGTGCGCCGCCGCCGCACACGTACACGCGGCCGGGCACGGCGTCGCCACCCAGAAAGGCCAGCGCCCGCTCCACGCCCACCGACAGGTCGTCGGCGCCCTGGCGCAGCAGTTCGCTGAACTCGCCGGCGCGCTCGGAGCGGCCCTGCAGCACGGCGTCGGCTTCTTCTACCGTGAGGCCGTGCATGCGGCGCATGTCCTCGCGCAGGCGGCGCGAGCCGAAGGGCACGTCGCGGGTGAGCACCATGGCGCCGTCCTGCAGCACGTTCACCGTGGCGATCTCGTGACCCACGTTCACCAGGGCCACGATCCCCTCCATGGCCTCCGGGTAGTTGTACTCAAAGGCGTTGTGCAGGGCGAAGCTGTCCACGTCCACCACGTCGGCCGACAGGCCGGCGTCGCGCAGCAGCCCCACCCGCTGGTCCACCACCTCGCGCTTGGCGGCCACCAGCAGCACGCTCATCTGCAGGCCGTCGTCCAGCGGGTCCAGGATCTGAAAGTCCAGCTGCACGTTTTCCATGTCGAAGGGAACGTACTGCTCGGCCTCCCAGCGAATGACCTCGCGCGCGTCCGCCTCCTTCATGCGGTCCATCTGGATCTTCTTGACCATCACGTCGCGCCCGCCCACCGACGAAACCAGCCGCCTGGGCTTGAGGCCCGAGGTTTCCACCAGCGACCGCACCGTCTCCACCACGATCTGCGGGTCCATGACCTCGCCCTCCACGATCGCGTCGGCGATCAGGGGCGTGTGCGACACGTGCGTCAGCTCGGGCTCGGCGCCGGAATGGTCCACCACGGCCACCTTGATGAACCCGCTGCCGATGTCGAGGCCAACCGTGCTCTTGTTGCGCCGGAAAAGCGAAACCATGGATTCGGAAAGAATCGGGGTGCGAAAAACGCGGGGCGCCGCGGAGGGCGGCGAGGTGCGTGGCGAACGGGTGTTTGCGGGAAGGCTGACGGGTATGGTAGCGCGGGCATGCTTCCCCGTCAAGGCAGAGGAAACATGCCCGCGCTAACCCGTGCCGCCGATGCGTTTACCGTATCAGTTCGTACCAGGCGTACGTACCGCCGGCGTTCTGCGCGGCAGTCTGCAGCGCCGAGCCATTGAGCGCCTCTTCGGCGTCGTTGATGGCGCAGCGGTTGTACTTGATGGTGGCCGTACCGTTGATGTTGTCTTCGACGGTGCTGGAGGCGCCGAACGACACGACCGACCCTTCGATCTTGGACTCCTGCCCCGCCGATCCGCCGCGGATGAACATGTCCTTTTCCACCAGGATGATCCCCTTGTACGTGAAGTTGCCCTGGATCTTCAGGCTTCCGTTCAGCACGATGATCATCCCCTGCCCGTACCGGCCGGTGAGACTGACTTCGTTGCCGTTCAGCCCGGTGGCGTCGATGGCGACCACGACATTGCGCGTGGACGAGCCCGTGGGGCAGGTGAGCGAGGTGCCCAGCAGCACCTGCGGGCAGCCCCAGTCGTAGCCCGCCGGCTGGTCCGGGTCCGAGTCGATGCGCCCGCCGTTGAATTCCGGCTTGTTCCACCGGCGGCCGAACTGGATGGTGGCCATGTCGGCGAGCTGGCGAAGGGTCACGCCCGGGCCCAGCAGCGTGTCGGCCATCTGCTCCTTGGTGAAGCCCGCCACGTTGGTGGCGCCCTCGAAGGTGCTGCTTCCGCCCCGCGAGATGGTGGCGCCGGAGGTCACCTGCACGGAGAACGGCGCGGTGTTGTTGCTCAGCCCGCAGTAGTTGGTGCCGCTGCGGCCGTCGCTGATGGTGGCGTTGCCCGACACCGACAGGTTGCCGCCCGACACGGCGCCGGCGTTGATGTTGGTCTGCACGCGCGCCGCCTCGCGCGTGACGCCCACAAAGGCGCCCACGGCGCGGCCGCGGCCGCTGGGCGGCATGGCCGTAAGGGAATACAGCTGCGACCTGCGCACCCGGTTGCCCGCCGCGGTGGTAACGTACTGGATGGACCCGTTCACTAGGCGCGCCACGGTAAAGCTGTACGTCTTTCCGTCGGGCCCCACCGCCGTGGTGACCGCGCCCGTGGTGTCGCTGGGGAGAAAGCGGTCCTGGCCCGTGGGGATCACGGCCGTGAGCCGGTCGGCCACGTACTGCTCCAGCGCCGCGTCGGCGTTGTACAGCGACGAGGCCGCGCCGCGGTGCGCCGAGCTGATGGCGAACTCGGTGCTGGAGGTGAGCAGGGCCGTGGTCACCAGCAGGCTCACCGCCACCAGCCCGAAGAGCGCGACGGGAAGGGCGGCGCCGCGCCGGTCGCGAAGGGAGTCCAGAAGGGATCGGTTCATCGGGGCCTCAGAAGGTGTTGCGGATCTGCACGGTCACCGAGTCCTGGCGGTAGTTGCGCCCGGTGGTGGACCGCGCCTGCTGCTTGCTGGCCATCCGCACGTGGAACCGGATGGAGGTGATGCCCGCCGTGGACGGGCTGGCCACGGGCGGGGTGAGCTCCGTGGTGCCCGCGAAGTAGCGCAGGCGAACCGAGTCCGTCACCACGGGCCCGGCCAGCGGCTGCATGGAAAAGCCGGACGATTCCACGCCGTTGCTGCGCCGGATCCAGTCGCCCCCCGGCCCCGCGGCCACGTCGTACCGCACCCGCTGGTACACCATGGCCACGTTGCCGGCGGTGGTGTTGGTGGGGTGGTTGGCTCCCGTAAGGCGGTACGCCGTCACCGGCCCGCCGGGCGAAAGCGTGGTGCAGCCGTACGCCGGGTCGGTGGCACTGACCACGGCCACGCCCGTGATGGTGGCGCGGGCCGACGCCGCCGTAGGCGCCCACCCCGCGGCCGAGGTATTCACCATCAGCCCCCAGGTATCTCCCGTTCCCGGGGCGGCGGAGCCGTCCGTGGGGAACATGACCACGGTGGCGGTCGCGGAGGACTGGCACACCACGCCCCAGCGGGCGGGCAGGTACAGCTCCACGAGTTGGCGTTCGGCCGTCACCAGCCCGGCGCGCAGGGCGCCGCGCAGGTCGGTGCCCACGATCTCCAGGGCGCCGCGGGCGTTCTGCTGCACCTCTTCGCGGGCGCTCTGCACGCTGGCCATGCGGGCCTGGCCGTTGACGAAGTTGAAGACGCTCCCTACCAGGATGCCGCCCACCACCAGCGATACCATCAGTTCCGCCAGGGTGAAGCCGGCCCGGCCACGCGGAGCGGATACGGGTTCAGGGCGCACGGAAGGCTCTGCCGGTAAGGGTGACGGGCGACAGGGTGACCCCCCTGCGTGCCGACGTGGACGGGGTCACGGTGATGGTGACGCGGTACAGCGTGCCCGCCGGACCGGCCAGCGCCACCGTCTCCACCACCTGGTCGATGCGGGTTCCGCTGGCCAGGGTGGTGCTGCCGCCGGTGGGCGCCGTTCCGCTGCGGGCCGCCGCCAGCGCGGCCTCCATGTACTGGGAGCCCACGAGCGTGTATTCCGTCGTGAGGTTGGCCTTGGTGATGCTGCGGCTGGCGCCGATGGCCAGCGACTCCAGCGCCATGAGCCCGATGGCCAGGATCACCATGGCGATGAGCACTTCCATGAGCGCGAATCCGTCGCGCCCGCCGGCCGCGGGCCGCGGAGCGGCGATGCTACTGCTGTCCACGATACACCCTTCCTACCCAGGAGATGCTGATGGTATCGGTGCCGCCGGCGCGCACGACCATGAGGGCCGACGCGCTCCCGGTGCGCCGCATTCCGCGCGAATCGAAGCTCACGGTGGCGGGATAGCCGCCGGAGAGCGGCTTCAGGGTCACGCCGCGCCTGGAGCCCTCGATGGTGACCTTCTTGACCAGCGTGTCGGCCGTGGTGCCGGTGTACGACACCCGGTAGCTGGACGTGTCAACCAGCGTAAGCTGCACCGTGCGCCCCACGCGCACGGCCTGGGCGCGGGCCAGCGTAAGATCGCCCACCAGCTGCGACGTGGCGCTGCGCTGCGTGAACTGGCGCACGAAGGAGGTCAGCTTGGGGACGGCCGTGGCGAGGATCACGGCGGCGACGATCAGCGTGATCATCAGCTCCGTGAGCGTCATGCCGGCCCGGCTGCCCAGACGGGAAGAAAGTGGGTTGCTCATGCCGGGCAGCAACGTAACTTCCGTGCCCTGCCGAAACCCTTGCGGCTACGTGGTTTTCACCCCTTGGCCGCTCCCCGCGTGCGGAAAACATTTCCGGATTTCGAATTGTTTTTCCTTACCGCACCCGCAGCACGCGCCCCACGGCGGAAAGGGTCAGCGTGTCGGCCACGGCACCCTGCCACACCCAGAAGGTGCGGTTGTGAAAGCCCCGCGGGAGCCCGCGTGAGGTGAACTCCACGCTGTCCGCTCCGTTGACTTCGGCGCACACGCGCCCGCCCGCCGCCCGCAGGTTTACCCGCCGCATGCGCTCCGCCGCCTGCCCCCGCGCGCCCACCCGGTACTGGTATCCGCCCCGCCGGCCGCGAAAGCGCGGCGCGCACTCCGCGGCCGGCTCCAGCACCAGCACGGCGCCCGCCCCTTCGCGAATGGCCACGCCGCGCGCGTGGGCCAGGTCGCCCGCCACCCGGTTGGCCGCGGCCCGCACCTGCATGCGCGCCAGTTCCCGGTCCATCCGCGGCACCGCAAAGGCGCACAGCACGCCGGCGAGCCCCACCGTCACCACCAGTTCCAGCAGGCTGAAGCCCGCATCCATCCCCTGCATCGCCCCCTCCGTTCCCCGCTCGTGTCCGCATTCCCCCCGCGACGGCCCGAACCGCGCGTCCACCATGAATGCTTTGGGGCGAGGGGCACGTCAAACCGCGACCCGCCACAAAACGGACAGGTTCGCGTTTGTTGGCGATCCGGAGACAGAAAAGCCGCTCCATCCGGGAAGATGGAGCGGCCAATCCAGATGTTTTTTACGTGATCGGGGTGCGCTACTCCAGCCCGTAATCGCGGATCTTGTAGGAAAGGGCGCGTACGGAAAGCTCCAGCAGGTCCGCCGCCCGGGTGCGGTTGCCGCCGCAGCGCTCCAGCGCGCGGGCGATCAGGGTGCGCTCCAGCGCCGGGAGGCGGCGCTTGACCGAGAGGTCGGCCTCGTCGTCGCGCACCTCGAAGAGCTGCTTGCCGGCGCGGACGTGCGTGGGGAGGTGCTCCTCGGTGATGCGTCCGCCGGAGAGGACCAGGGCGCGCTCCAGCACGTTCTCCAACTCGCGGACGTTGCCGGGCCAGGGGTAGGCGGCGAGAACCGGGAGGACGCTGCGCGTGAGCTCCGGCGAGTCAATGTGCAGGCGCTT
>NZ_DASVTX010000303.1:0-7893 GCF_036387355.1 Longimicrobium sp. | reverse complement strand
CCCACAGTAAGCGTGATCTGAGCCTGCGGGAGGAGAAAAAGAAACCGGAAAGACTTATCTTGCTTGGCGTAGGTGGGATTCTGCCAGGAATCACTTTCGCCGCCCAAGATCAGCCTTTCCGGTGAAGAGAATATCGCACGCGAAGAGTCGAAAGAACAGTGCCGCTCGTACGCGGAAAGTTGCCCGTCTGCATGCTCGGGCGGGGCACTGGTCTTCGCGGCCGAAGCCGATGCTCGGCAAGGGGAAGGTGCACTACGAGATCGGCGCGAACACGGACGCGACGAGCTACGGAGGCATCGCCGCGGTGCACCGCATGGTGACGCGTCTGGGGCTGGCGCGGGAGATCGACCGGAAGCTGAAGCTGCTGAAGGTGCACCTGCCCTACCACGAGTCGGACCACGTGCTGAACCTCGCGTACAACGTGATGTGCGGGGGCACGCGGCTGGAGGACATCGAGCGGCTGCGGCACGACACGGCGTACATGAACGCGTTGGGTGCGGAGCTGATCCCGGACCCGACGACGGCGGGCGACTTCTGCCGGCGGTTCCGCGAAGCCGACGTGCTGACGCTGATGGAGTGCATCAACGCGGTGCGTCCGAAGCTCTGGCGGGGGCGTGCGAAGGAGATGCTGGGGCCGGTGACGTACGTTGACGCAGACGGCAGCATTTCGCCGACCGACGGCGAGCAGAAGGCCGGGATGGGGCTCTCCTACAAGGGGATCTGGGGATACGCGCCGCTTATTATCTCGCTGGCGAACACGCGCGAGGTACTGTACGTGGTCAACCGGCCGGGCAACGCGCCCAGCCACACGGACGCGGCGCAGTGGATCGACCGCGCGATCGACCTGGTGAGCCCGCACGCGCAGCGGGTGTGCCTGCGCGGCGACACGGACTTCTCGCTTACCGCGCACTTCGACCGCTGGGCGGAGCGGGCGGACTTCGTCTTTGGCATGGACTGCAGCAAGGCGCTGCGCAGCCGTGCGGAGGCGCTGGAGGAGAGCTGCTGGCGCCGGCTGGAGCGCAAGGCGAAGCGGGCGCCGCTGACGGAGCAGACGCGCCGGCGGCAGCCGAACGAGAAGGAGCGGATCGTGAAGGAGCGCGGCTACCTGAACCTCGAACTCAAGTACGAGGACGTCGCCGAGTTCGAGTACCGGCCGGGCAAGTGCGCCCGGAGCTACCGCGTGGTGGCGCTGCGGAAGAACATCAGCAAGATGAAGGGCGAGAACCTGCTCTTCGACGAGATCCGCTACTTCTTCTACGTCACCACGCGCACCGACCTCAGCGCCGAGGAGGTGGTCCGGTGCGCGAACGAGCGGTGCGACCAGGAGAACGTGATCGAGCAGCTCAAGAACGGGGTCGGAGCCCTGCGGGTGCCGCTGTACGACCTGGTGAGCAACTGGGCGTACATGGTCATGGCGGCGCTGGCGTGGAACCTCAAGAGCTGGCTAGCCCTGATGATGCACTGCAAGAGCGACCGCCGCGACTACATCCGGATGGAGTTTCGCCGTTTCCTGCACGCACTCATCCTGATCCCGGCGCGCGTGGAGCGGAGGGCGCGGGGAATCACGATCCGGCTCATCGGCTGCCATCCCACGCTGGACCGGCTCTTCGGCACTTGGCGCATGATCGAGAACGTGGGATTCACGTAACAGGGTGCGGCAGACCGGCAGTGCCTGTACCGTCTCGCGGCGAGCCTGGGCGAAACGGGAGCTCGGCCCTGCGCTGAAGGACCAGAGCCTCTGAAAGCGCACAGAAAGTACGCGCCTCCCCGGCACTCGTGACTGCGCAAGAGGCGAGGAAATAGCTCCTGAAGCCCGACGAGCGGCGCCTTATGTCCCGTTCGGAACCGGAACAGCCTTCGGTCAGGCGCTCGGGAGCCTACTCGCTTATTTCAGGCCTAGAGGGTACGAAAGGCTGAATCTGGTGCTTTCGTTCCCTATAGGGTTCTCGTTAGCCACGTCTTCATCCACGCGGCCCGATCCAGCACGAGTTCGTGAATCTGATCGAGGACGGCGTCGTGCCCGTGTTCCGCCGCGATCGCGTGCAGGATGCCGGGCAGTTCGGCCTCTGCCCGCTCCGCCAACTCCAGCCCCAAACGGCTGACGGCGGAGGTGCCCATCTTCATCGATCGCGCAAACTTCTCCAGCGCGCCGCGGTGCAGGCCCGCGACGCTCTTCTGCCCGCCCACGTGGATGGCGAGTTCGCGGTCAATCTGCGGGTAGACGTGCGTGGAAACCACGTCGTACACGGGGGCCAGCGCGGGCCCGCCGGGCTCGTACAGGAGCGACAGGTTCTTGGCGTGCCCATCGTTGTTGCCCACCAGCAGGTTGAACAGAGCCCAGCGCGCCAACGTCTCCAGGTCGCGCAGAGGATTGGCGCAGTGCCGCCGGATCACCTGGGCCAGGTCGGCGTGCGAGGGGCCGCCGCGCGCCTGGTACTTCTGGCCGGACCGGTGGCCCGTCACCTGGCAGAAATCTTCCTGGTGCAGGCGGCGGAGCGTGCCGTCCGGTTGCTCCACCCGGTCGTAGCGCAGGCTCTGGAACAGCAGACGTTCGCCGCCCACACCCTCGGAAACAGCCGCCTGAAAGCCGCACGCCGCCAGAAGCCGCATGCACGCAAGCTCGTTCAGCACCAGCCCCGGAAACACGGGTTTTGCGCGCTTGATGATCACGTTGCTGGGCGAGCCGTTCAGCGGCAGTTCAAACGTGCCGCCGCGGCGCCGAAAGATCATCTTCTGCTGGGCGCCGCTCATGGAAAGGCGCTCCGCGATCTGCATGTCGGTCACGCGGGCGCCGTACTCGGGGTCGAACAGCGCGGCGAGCTCCGCCGGGCTCAGCGTGCGGTACGACGGCTGCGCGGACGGCGACTCCCCCGCGGGCCAGAGCGACACTGCGCCCGCGCACTCCCCGCCGACCATCCCCAGCAGCCCGCCCACGTCACCGGGCGAATAGTGGCGCGCCTGCGCGATCAGGTCGCGCCCCTCGCCCTCCGGAAGCAGGTTCTCGAAAAAGACGGTCGTGGCCTCGTGGTCGTACGGCTCCGGGCGGACGGGAAGCCGGATGGAGAGCCGCGAGGCCGCCGGCTGGTCCAGCGCCGCCTCGCCGTACTGAAACGAGAGCAGGCCCCGCTCGCCGCCGCGGATGTGGCCCACGGGCACATCGTGCAGAAACACGTCCAGCATCGGCGCGCTCACTCGTCCGCCGGGCCGCCGCGGCGGCGCAGCACCAGGTCGTAGCCCAGAAGCTGAACGAGGTCCAGCAGTGTGCTGGCGCGCACGTTCCGCTTGCCGCCTTCCAGCTCCACCAGAAGCCGGCGGCCGACACCAAAGCGGCCGGCTGCGTCGTCCAGCGTCAGCTTTTCTTCCAGGCGCCTGCGCCGGACCACCTGGGCGAGGTCTGCGAGGTCCTGGACGAGATGTTCTTCGCGCATGGATGCGGCAGTGGAGCAATGGTGTCGGAGCGAACCCTTTGGGGAACGATACCCGTGATTCGCCCGCTTCGTTCCCAATAGGGGCCGATTCACCTTTTTGGCCCGATCGTTCCCCATAGGGTCCGGCTGCGTCACCCGAGCAGGCGCAGGATGATGCCGCAGAGGGCGGCGCCGGCGAGGATGGCGGGGATGCCGGCGCGGAAGCGGAAGATGGCGACCGCGGCGCCGATGGCGATCAGCAGGGGCGCAATCTGCAGCGAGCGCACGTCGGGGAGGGCGATGCGCAGCCCGAGCGGCGCGACCTCCGTCATCCCCCCGAAGAGCACATGCAGGGTGAACCAGAGCGCCAGGTTCAGGATCACGCCCACCACCGCGGCGGTAATGCCGGAGAGCGCCGCCGCCAGCGCGCCGTTGCGCCGCAGCCGCTCCACGAACGGCGCGCCCGCAAAGATGAACAGGAACGACGGCGCGAACGTCACCCATACCGCCACCGACGCGCCGATCACACCCGCGAGCAGCGGATGCAGCGCGCCCGGATGGTTGTACGCGCCCAGGAACGCCACGAACTGCACCACCAGGATCAGCGGCCCGGGCGTGGTTTCCGCCATCCCCAAGCCGTCCAGCATCTGCCCCGGCGCCAGCCATCCGTAGTGCCCCACCGCCTGCTGCGCCACGTACGCCAGCACCGCGTACGCCCCGCCGAACGTCACCGCCGCCGCCCGCCCGAAGAACACCCCTTCCGCCACGAACACGCTCCCCGCGCCGAACACGGCGGCGAGCGCCGCGACCGGCGCCCACCACAGCACCGCGCACACCGCGGCAACGCGCAGCGACCGCATCGTCATTGCCCGCCGCTCCGCGGGGGTGGAGGGCGGCAGGGGATCATCGTCCACGGCGGTGGCGGGAAGGGCGAGCCATCCCGCCACGCCCGCGCCCATCACGATCAGCGGAAAGGGGATGCCCAGCAGCGCGATGCCGATGAACGCGGCCGCGGCGATCATCACCTGCGCGCGGGTCGCCAGCGCGCGCCCGCCGATGCGCAGCAGCGCCTGCACCACGATGGCGATCACCGCCGGCTTCAATCCCAGGAAGATCGTCGTCACCCAGGGCGTGCCGTGCAGCGCGGCGTACGCGGCGCTCAGCGCCATCATCGTCACAAAGCCGGGGAGGATGAACAGCAGCCCCGCGGCCAGCCCGCCGCGCACGCCGAACATCGTCCACCCCACGTAGGTGGCAAGCTGCTGCGCCTCCGGGCCGGGAAGCAGCATGCAGAAGTTGAGCGCGTGCAGAAAGCGCGGCTCGCTGATCCACCGCTTCTCCTCCACCAGCACGCGGTGCATCACCGCGACCTGCCCCGCCGGCCCGCCAAAGCTCAGCACGCCGATGCGCGCCCACGTGCGCGCCGCCTCGCCGAACGGCACGGCGGGCACGGGGGCGGGAAGCTCCTCGTCCAGCGGATCGGGGCTCTGCATGGGCGGGAGGATAGCCGCTCGCCGGGCCGCCGCACAACGCGGATCATCCGCCTGAAACTCCGTGGACGCGGGCCGCGTACGGTGTGGGGCAGGAGAGAAGGACCTGAAGCACAACCCGAATGGTGCACTCCGGTGCCCGAGGATATAGAGATGAACACCGCACGCGCCCTGCTCGTCGCCATTGGCATTCTGCCCTCGCCCAACCTGGTTCCCGGGCTGTCGGACTGGCGCCGCGCCGCCGTGGCTCGCTGACCCCAAGCAGGCGGATGGATGAACAGGAGGCGCGGAACCCCGGTTCCGCGCCTCCTTCTCCGTTGATGGCGATTGGCACCGGCCGGTGGTGGCTGAAACTGATCCGCCGCGCGCTCCGTTGATCAGGGGGCGGAATGACTGGATCCCGAAACCCGGCTGGGGCGGCATGAACGATCAACGCACGATGGATCACTGGGCCCTGTTCGCGGACGAACGCCCTCCCGTGCTCGCGATGGCGCCGATGGACGAGACGCTCCGCTCCGCGCCGCACGCCAGCATTCTGCTGCACGCGACGGACGAGGAGCGCGGGTCGTTCCTGGTCTTTGGCGCCGCGGTGTGCGCGGTCGTTCTGCTGCTCGCGGGACTGCTGGCGGGCGACGTGGATTCCGCGCCGGCCGCGGGCGCGTGGGCGCTGGCGGTGATCGCCGCGGCGGCGGGAACGGTGTGGGCGCTGTGGAGCCGCGTCACGCGCCGCCCGGCGGAATACGTGCTGGACGATCGGGGGATCGCGCGGCACATGCGCCGGCCGCATCGCGCGGACGAGATCACGCTGCTCCGGTGGGACGAGGTCACCTTCTATCGCGACACGGCGGACATCGACCGGGCCGCGCTCCTGGCGGTGGGGCACAACGGCGCGCGCATCTGGCTGCACGAGCCGAACCCGTCGGAGCGGACGCAGCAGTTCATCCGCGAGTTCGTGGACTCCGCGGAGCGCCGCTCCCCTCTGGACACCTCGTCGCCGCTGGACCGCGCGGCCAACCGGCTGGGGCTTGTGGGCACCGGGGTGGTGCTGCTCGTGACCGGTTTCGTGCTGCGGCAGCTTTCGCCCGAGGCGCAGGAAACCGGGACGGCGGTGGCGGTCCTCCTCGTCTTTCTCGTCCACGCGTACGTGGTGCTCACGGACGACGATCAGGCATACGAGGACCGCCGCTCGCCCGCGTGGGACGCGCAGCTTCGCGACTCGCTGCGGCGCACGCTGGGCATCGAGCCCACCTGACCCGCGGCGCCGGCGGGTGATGAAAGGAGGCGCGGGATCTTACGGTCCCTCGCCTCCTTTCCATTCAGGCGGAGCGGATCGTCACCCGGTCCGAAACGTGATCATGAGAGATTAACATGATCAACTCGTGTGCTCATGATCACGTTTCCACGGCCCGGCAATGATCGAACGGATCTTCCCGGGGTCCAAAACATGATCATGAGAGATTAACGTGATCATTTCGCGTGCTGATGATCACGTTTCCACGTCTCTCGCAGCCGAACCGGATGGCCGCTCCGACCGCCGCGCCCCGCCGCTCCTCCTCTGCCAAAGGCCCGCTCGCGCCGGCCGAACGGTGGTTCACGTCGCGCAAGTGGAAGCCGTTTCCGTTCCAGCGCGAGGTGTGGGAGGCGTACCTGGAGGGGGAAAGCGGACTGATCCACGCGGCCACCGGAACGGGAAAAACGTACGCGGCGTGGATGGGGCCGGTGCTGGAGTGGATGGCGGAGCATCCCAAGGGCGCGCCCGCCAAGCCGCCCCCGCCGCTGCGCATCCTGTGGATCACCCCATTGCGCGCCTTGGCGGCGGACACCGAGGCCGCGCTGCGCGCCCCGCTGGCGGACCTGGGGCTGCCGTGGACGCTGGAAAGCCGCACGGGCGACACCTCCGCCAAGGTCCGCTCCCGCCAGCGCACGCGCCTGCCCACGGCGCTGGTCACCACGCCGGAAAGCCTGGCGCTGCTCCTGTCCCGCGACGACGCGCGCACCCTGTTCGCCGACCTGCGCGCCGTGATCGTGGACGAGTGGCACGAGCTGATGGGGAGCAAGCGCGGCGTACAGACGGAACTGGCCCTCGCCCGGCTGCGGCGCTGGCGCCCGACAATGCGCACGTGGGGGCTGTCGGCGACCATCGGCAACCTGGACGACGCGCGCGAGGCGCTGCTGGGCGCGGGGACGGGCCGGCCGCCCGGGCGGGTGATCCGAGGGCTGGTGCCCAAGGACATCATCGTGGACGCGCTGATCCCGCCGCGGATCGAGCGCTTTCCCTGGGCCGGCCACCTGGGCACGCAGATGCTGCCGCAGGTGGTGGACGCCATCGAGGAAGGCGAGACGGCCATCGTGTTCACCAACACGCGGTCGCAGACGGAGATCTGGTACCAGGCCATTCTGGATGCGCGCCCGGACTGGGCGGGGCTCATTGCCCTGCACCACGGCTCGCTGGACCGCGCCAAGCGCGACTGGGTGGAGGCCGGCCTGCGCGGCGGACAGCTGCGGTGCGTGGTGGCGACCAGCAGCCTGGACCTGGGCGTGGACTTTTCCCCCGTGGACCGCGTGCTGCAGATCGGCTCGCCCAAGGGCGTCGCGCGGCTGCTGCAGCGCGCGGGGCGCAGCGGCCACCGCCCGGGCGCCGTAAGCCGCGTCACCTGCGTGCCCACCAACGCGCTGGAACTCATCGAAGTAGCCGCCGCGCGCGACGGGGTGGAGGCCATCGCGGTGGAATCGCGACTCCCCGTGGAGCGCCCGCTGGACCTGCTCGCCCAGCACGTGGTCACGGTGGCGCTCGGCGGCGGGTTTGACCCGGACGACCTGCTGGCGGAGGTGCGCACGACCGGCGCCTACGCGGGGCTGCTGGACGACGAGTGGCGGTGGGTGCTGGACTTTGTGACGCGCGGCGGGGACGCACTGCGGGCGTATCCCGAGTTCCAGCGCGTGGTGATCGACGAGGACGGGCGCTACGTGGTGCGCGACAAGGGCGTGGCGCGGCG
>NZ_DASVTX010000302.1:0-14317 GCF_036387355.1 Longimicrobium sp. | reverse complement strand
ACCCGCCGCTCCTCGTCCCACGATAGCTGTCACGCGCGGTGCAGGGCATCGGGAGGGATTCGCGCACGTGCGGGGGATTTTCAGACGATGGGGGAAACGCGACCGGCAGACGACTCTCTACCGAATGCCAAGAGCGAAGTTGTCGATCCGCCGCCCGGGGCCTGGGCGGCGGATCGTGTTCCGCGCTGGGGATGATGGTGATGCGCGAGTGTCAGCGGTTTGCGCGGGCGGCGACGGCGGTTCCGCCGCAGGCTGGGGTGAGCGCCTCCAGCGTGAGCACCATGTGCCCCGCGCGGGGGATGCGCGAATCGATGCGCAGGGGGACGTGGCGGGCGTCGTCGCTGAAGTGGATCAGGATGACGCCCTCGCCGCCGTACCGCCGCGGATCGGGCACGCGCATTTCCACCTGCACCGCGCGGAACTCGCCCGCGGGCACCCGCACGGGAGCGCGCCCCACCACGCGGACGCGCACCGGGCCGCGCGCGGCGTCAAAGTGCCGCGCCAGGCTGTGCATTTCGCCATCCGCCAGGCGGAGTGTGCGCAGAAAGTAGATGAACGACAGCTCGTCCAGCGGCGCGCGCGTGGGCATCTCGCCGCCCTGCCCGCCATCCGCGCCCGTCCAGCGCCCCGACTCCGCATCCATCCGCACCTCCTCGCGCGACGACGAAACCGGCGAGCGCTCCGTCTTGCTGAAGCGTACCGACGCCACGCGGTCCGGATCAAACCAGGAGCGGCTGTGGTTCTCCACCACGGCCGGGCCCACCCGCCCGCGGATGTCGAAGCGCAGCAGCCAGTTGCCCGCGCCCTCCCCGTCGCCGCGCTGCACGGCGAAGGTGCCGCTCCCCACCCGTCCCAGCGGCCCGCTCGCCCGGTAGACGCAGCTTTCGCCCGGCGCGAAGGGAAGCACGGGGGGTTGCGCATGCACCGGAGACGCCAGCGCGCACAGCACCCCCGCGGCCACGGCGGCGTACAACAGCCGCCTCCCCGCGCGGCGGTGCGCGGCGCGATCCATCGAATCAACCAGGCAAGGGCACATCGTCCCGCTCCGCGAACGTGGGGTCGGGCGGCGTGCGCGCGCCCGGGCTCCATCACGATCGCGTTCGCCATCATCCTCCGGGACGGGAAAAGACAGGCTCGCGTGTGGGGAGGAGTCCGTGCGGCGCCCGGCCCCGCCGCACGCGTCCAGCCGCCCCGGGCAGGCACGTTCATCCACCCCGCCCCCTGTAGTCGCCGCCCCCACACGGCGTCGCGACATCCTCCCGTCACCGCACACCAACGCCGCCCGGCAGGCGCGGCATGGCCCCGGGCCTAGCTTGGTTCACGTCGGCGAGATCTACGATCCGCCGGCCCGCCGCACCGGAACCGGAGCGCGGCGGCGCACCAGAGAACAGGAGCCGGAGCCATGCGCACGCGAACGTACCTCGCCGGGATCATCGCCGTCCCGGCTCTTCTGGCCGCGGCGAGCCTGCCGCTCTCCGTGCAGTCGGGGAGCCGCGTCTGGGTGTCGGGGACCTCGACCGTGCGCGGCTACCGCTGCGAGAGCACGCAGGTCACCGGGACCGCGGAAGGCGCCGGGACCGAGCTGAGCCAGGTGGCGCAGAGCCGCGGCGAAATCACCATCCCCGTGGCCAGCCTGGACTGCCGCAACAACACCATGAACGGCCACATGCGCAACGCGCTCAAGGCGGGCGAGAACCCCACCATCCGCTTTCGCGCCACCACCGTGGCCGTCACTCCTGCGGGCGCCGTGCGCATGACCGGGCCGCTGACCATCGCCGGCCAGAGCCGCGAAGTCACCATCACCGGCACGGCGGCGCGCGAGAACGGAACGCTGCGGGTGACGGGGAGCAAGCAGCTGACGATGACGGACTTCGGGGTGCAGCCGCCGCGGCTGATGGCGGGCACGATGCGGGTCCATCCGCCGGTCACCATCGGGTTCGACGTGGTGCTGGGCCAGTAACCGATGATCAGGACGGCGGACCGGGTCCGCCGGACGTACCGGGGGCGCACGCCGCGCCTCCCTTTACACCCACACTCCGGTTTTACGGAGACAGAACCATGAGAACCCTGAACCGTGCGCTGCTTTCCACGCTGGCCGTCCTGGCGGCGGCCCCGCTGGCGGCGCAGACGGAGCAGGTGGCCGTGAACGCGGCCCCGCAGGCAGACCCGCCGGCCGCGCAGGCGGACACCACCGCGCCCAGGCGGACGGGGAGCGTTCTGGCCCCCGCCGCCATGGCCCCCGTCCCCGTGGTGGTCGGCTCGCCGGCGGCGGGCGCCATCGGCGAGTTCGAACCCGCCAGGCAGAGCGGCGAGTTCACCGGGCTGCAGCTGCAGATCGGCGGCGCGTTCGCGCAGACGTGGCAGGCGCTGGACCACGAGACGGCCGCGGCGCCCGCGCCCGGCACCATGCTGGGCGACATCCGCCCCGGCTTCAACCTGGCGAGCGCCAACCTGAACATCGGCGCGCAGCTGGCCCGCGGCATCCGGGTGGACCTGGAGAACTACATGGCCAGCCGCCACCACAACGAGTTCTGGGTCAAGGGCGGCTACGCCACCATCGACGCCTCGCCGTTCAACGTGCCCGTCCTCAACCGGATCATGCAGTACACCACGATCCGCGCGGGCCACATGGAACTCAACTACGGCGACGCGCACTTTCGCCGCAGCGACAACGGCAACACCATCCGCAACCCGTTCAGCGAGAACTACGTGCTGGATGCGTTCACCACGGAGATCGGCGCGGAGGTGATGGTGCGCGCCCCGTTCGGCGGCTTCGTGATGGGCGGCGTCACGTCGGGCGAGAACAAGGGCGACATCAAGGAGGGCGCGGTGAACGCGTCGCCTGCGTTCCTGGGCAAGGTGGGCTTCGACCGCCGGTTCAGCGACCTGCTGCGCGTGCGGCTCACCGGGAGCGTGTACAGCGCCGAATCGTCGCCGTCGGTGACGCTGTACGGCGGCGACCGCACCGGCTCGCGCTACTGGGGCGTGATGGAAGACACGGTGAGCCTCAAGGCCGGCGCGGCGTTCACCAACGGCCGCGTGAACCCCGGGTTCGCCAACGAGATCACGGCGCGGCAGATCAACCCCTACGTGGAGATCGGCAGCCTGGAGCTGTTCGGGGTGATGGAGTGGGCCAGCGGCAAGTCGGCCAAGGAGGCGGAGCGCCGCGAGGTGAACCAGATCGCCGGCGACGCGGTGTACCGCCTGTTCAACGACGCCCTGTACGTGGGCGCCCGCTACAACCGGGTGACGGGCGACTTCGCCGGCCAGACGGACCTGACGGTGACGCGGCGGGCGGTGTCGGCCGGGTGGTTCCTGACCCGCAACCTGCTGACCAAAGCCGAGTACGTGCAGCAGGAGTACGACGGCTTCGCCGCCACGGACATCCGCAACGGCGGCAAGTTCCACGGCCTGGCCATCGAGGGCGTGATCGCCTTCTGATCGAGATCAACAGGGCCGACGCGGAGGCGCCGGCTGGACGGGAGACAACGAGGCGGGGGGCCACACGGCCCCCCGCCTTTTTGTAACACGGCCACTGCTGACGGTACTGTCCAGCGTCAGCGGGCGCTCGTTGCCGTAGGAGCGCAACACACCGCTCATCCGTTATTGATCACTCTGCCGGGAACGCCCGTTAGGTTTGCGCATCCGCGAACGTGAACCTGACGCTATACCGCCGCAAGGCGAGATCGGGAACGACGCGGGCTGCGGACTTCGCTTTTGCGTCGAAGTCAGAGGCGACGAGAATCCCACGAACCCGCGTTCCGGCCTGCTCACTCGCAACATCTCCCATATAGCTCAGTATCTGGGCTACGGCGCGCTGGCCTGCTACTCCCACCTTCAGTTCAATCACTACAATCGCGTCCGTCACGTCTCGCGCTGTGATGTCGATGAAACCCGAATCAACAGATCGCTCGGCACCGTCATCGATGATCACCAACCCAGGCTCCAGTTGATCGATAGCGACCCTCAATGCCGCCTGCATGTCTCGTTCAAGGCTGAGCCCCCGGCCGGTTTCCTCCGCCGCTTCGGACGTTGTACCCCGTGCAACCGGGGGCTCGTCCGGCAAACCATGGTCCGAGTCTCGGAAGCTTCGGTAGCGTTCAATGGCGTTCTTGTATGACGCCAAGTTATTCCGGATGTCCCCCTCGATCGGAATGCTTGTCGGGTTCGGCCGGTTGCGCCGCGCATCGTCGACCGAGTAGCGCAGCGTCTCAATCAGGCCCTCCATTCGGTCGGTAGCATAGTGCTCGTCAAGATCGCCGTGGAATTCCTCCACGCGACTGGCCCGATGAACCTGGGCGGACACCGTATTCGCAGCGTACTTCTGGCTGAGCAGCCACTGACGGTACTCGGATCTCATTTCACCACAACGATTGGGGCACGGTTTACAGTCCCTTGATCGTGCATGCCGCCTCTCACGGCAAACGCGGTGGACATCTCTGCCTGTTTCAACACGAGCTGGGTTGCGTCTTCTGAGAGATCAGGCGGGTAGCCGTACATCGCCAGCAGCCGCCGCACCTTTCGGCGGAGGTCCGCGCGCACGCTCTCCCGTTGCGTCCAGTCGAGCTTGGGCATCTTCTTCACCATCTCGGCCAACTCGCGGGCCATGAGGCGGAGCTGCTCGGACTTCATCACCTTCTGGGCCGACCCGTTCGCCGCAAGCGCGTCGTAGAACGCGGTCTCCTCGTCGCTGAGGCCGAGTTCCTGGCCGTGGCGCTTCGCCTCGCGCACCCACTTGGCCAGTTCCAACAGGTGCGCGATCATCTGGGCCGTGTTGATCTGCTTGTTGGTGTAGCCCAGCATCGCCTTCTCCAGCGCCTCACGGAACTTCTGGGCCTGTACGAGGTTGGTTCGCTCGCTGAGCTTGATCTGGTCCGTGAGCAGCTTCCGCAGCGTCTCGAGCGCGAGGTTCTTCTGTTCCAGGGCCGACACGCGCTCCAGGAACTCGTCGCTCAGAATGTCCAATCGCGCCGCGTCGAGTCCGGCGGCGGCGAACAGGTCAATCACTTCGCCCGCGCCTACCGCCCCACCAATCACCTGCCGCACGGCCGCGTCGATGTCGCGCGATTCCGGATCGGGGCTGGCCGCGCCGGTCGACTCCGCCTCGTCGGCCAGCCGCTTCCGGATCATTGCCGCTACGCGCTGGAAGAACGCCAGGTGCGGCGCAATCTCCCGCGTCTCCTCACGCGGAACTGCCAGCGCGAACGCCGTGGCCAGCCGCTTGACCATTCCGCGGAACCGCTGCCACCCCGTCTCGTCACCGACTGTGTGCCTCATGTCCAGCACGTGGTCGACCGCGCGCAGGTACAGCCGCAGCACGTCGGCCGGCTCCGCCTCCAGCGCCGCCGTGTAGTCGCAGCCGTAGAAGAACGATTGCAACTGTTCGAACGCGGCCCGCATGGCCGGGATCGCCTCGTCCTGCAGCTCCTTGACCGGCTTGTCCGCATCGCCCGTCGCGTTGGCGTACGTCGCCAGCGCGTCCGCGAGGGGGTCGGCCAGCCCGATCAGGTCCACGATGAGCCCGCCGGGCTTTTCGCCGTAGACGCGGTTCACCCGGGCGATGGCCTGCATCAGGTTGTGCCCGGCGAGCGGCTTGTCCAGGTACATCGTGTGGGCGCTGGGCACGTCGAACCCCGTCAGCCACATGTCCACCACGATCGCCAGGCGGAAGTCGTCGGCCGGGTCCTTGAAGCGGTCCGCCAGCGCCTTTCGCTGCGCTTTGCTCCGCGTGTGCCGCGCCATGTGCTGCGGGTCGTCCGGGCCGCCCGTCATCACGACCTTCATGGCGCCCTTCGCGTCCTCATCGTCGTGCCACTCCGGGCGGAGCTTGCGGATTTCCTCGTAGAGCCGGGCGGCGATGTCGCGGCTCATCGTCACGATCATCGCCTTTCCCTCCATGGCCGCGCGGCGCTGCTCCCAGTGCTCCACGACGAAGCGCGCCACCCGCGCCAGCCGTGCGGGGGTGCCGTACAGATCTTCCAGCCGGATGCGGACGTTCTCCGGCGTCTCAAGGCCGTTCTCGTCCTGCCTGGTGTACTCCGCGAGCTTTGTCTCCGCGTCGCGGGCGCCGGCCTCGTCAATCATCAGCTTGACGATGCGCGGCTCGTAGTACAGCGGCACCGTGGCGCCGTCGGCCACCGACTGGCGGATGTCGTACACGTCGGCGTAGTTGCCGAAGACGTGGCGCGTGACCTTATCGCCCGCCGTGAGCGGCGTGCCGGTGAAGCCCACGAAGGTCGCGTTCGGCAGCGCCTCGCGCATCCACCGCGCCCCGCCCTCCACGAAGCCGTACTGGCTGCGGTGCGCCTCGTCGGCCATCACCACGACGTTCGCCCGTTCGCTGATGGCGCCGTGCGCCTCCGTGAACTTGTGGATGGTCGTGAACACCACGCCGCCGCTCGCACGGTCCAGCAACTGCCGCAGGTGCTCGCGGCTGTCCGCCTGCACGGGGTCCTGCCGCAGCAGCGCGCGGCCCATGGCGAAGGTGTCGAACAGCTGGTCGTCCAGGTCGTTGCGGTCCGTGACGATCACCAGCGTCGGGTTGGCCATCTCCGCCGCGCGCACCAGCGTGCCCGCCAGCATCAGCATCGTCAGGCTCTTGCCGCTCCCCTGCGTGTGCCAGACGACGCCGCCCTTCCCCGCGGTGTCGTCGTCCGCGCGGTCGGGCGTCTTGATGGCGCCGATAACGCTCGCCCGCGCCTTGCGCACTGCGCGGAACTGGTGGTAGCCCGCCACCTTCTTGACGATGTTCCCTCGCTCGTCTTCCTCGAACGCCACACACGACTGCAGGTAGTCCAGCAGCGCCTCGGGATTCAGCAACTCGCGGATCAGCCCCTCCAGCGTGGGCTCCCCGCCCGCGGCCGGCCGCCATGGCGTGAACCGCTGCCGCCCGCTGGTGATGCTCCCCACCCGCGTGAGCAGCCCGTCGCTGGCGACCAGCAGCAGGTTGGGCACGAACAGCTCCGGCGCGACCGCCTTATACTTTCCGAGCTGGTCGATGGCGACGTTGAGCGTGGCGGAGGTGTTGGCGGGATCCTTCAGCTCGATGACGACCAGCGGCAGGCCGTTGACGTACAGCACCAGGTCCGGCCGGATGATCTTGCCGTTCGCGCCGGCCGTGGTAAGCTGCGGGACGATGAGGAGGTGGTTGTTCGCCGGATCGTCGAAGTCGATCAGCCGGGCGCGGCCGCCGCGGGTCTCGCCGGTCGCGGGGTCCCGGTACTCGACCGGTACGCCATCGGTCAGCAGCCCGTGGAACCAGCGGTTGTTCTCCACCAGCGAGGGGTGCGGCGGGCGGGTGAGAACCCGCAGCACCTGCTCGCGCTCGTCTCGCGCAAGCTGGGGATTGAGCCATCCGAGAGCTTCCTGAACGAGCGCATTGATGAGCCCACCATTCGGACTCATCCCCGCCTGTACCAGCTGTGCACCGGAGCGCACATCTGAGCCGGAAGCGGTGAGAGACCGGATCGCGAACTCTTCGACGCGTTGCTCGCTGAGCCTTGTTGACGTCACGGTGCGCCTCGCTCTAATTCCTGTGTCGTGACTTGCGCCATGCCGCCTTCCATGCCTGCAAGAAAAGCCTGAATTCCGCAGCGATGGCGGAGCGGTCTTCGGCCTCCGCAGTGGCCACGTCCATATCGTCGCGAAACTCCGATGGAAGCGGGTATCCGGTGGATCTGCATTCCTCGATGTAGGCGCTAGCCATACCGGCGGCGAGAGCTGTCCCCTCGTCCGTTCCATCATCGAACATTGTTTGAAGTGGTCCATCAAACTGGCTTAGCCAACCACCCCAATCTCCCATATTGTCCTGTTCCACAATATGTTGGCCGGGCCATTTACTCGGTTCGTACTGCCGGAGGATATCGAAACCCGCGATTTCCGCAGCAGAACCTTCTGCTAGACGTTTCTGCTCGATGTATCCGATGCGGTCGTAGTCCCAGAGAAGTTGACTCGGACGAAGGATGACGCCGTTGATCGAGATCGTGTTCGTCTCCTCGTCTACGCTTACTTCCGTTATGTGATCCATGTCATCGTGTATCAACGGATCTTGCATGAATGGGCGTCGAGAATGCTGATCGATGGCGGGAAGACGCCTGTACGACTCGTGCAACAACACACAAATTGCCTCGGCTGTACGCACCGCAATTGTCCGTTGCCAGTCGTCAGCGGCAACGTGATATGCATCTTTCCCGTGGCCCAGTGGGCCGAATTGGTTCCGAAACTCTGAGAGTGCCTGAATCGCTGTCGCCATTCCAGACACCATGTTGCGCACGCTTTCGCCGCCATCAGCCTCGACTAGCCCAAGGGCAGCGCAGGTTTGCTTCAACAGAGGCTGCAGCTTTGGGAACGCCTCCGCCTTGTCACCACGCTCCAGCAAGATCGTTTTACAAAGAGCTTCGAGAAGGCACTTGGAAGCATCGATTGCTGCGTCAGACTTCTCACCGAGAAATCTTTCGACTTGGGCGACTGCTTCGCCGAGCGTCTTTGACTCGGGCCAGGTTTCAAGGATCGCTCTAGCGCCCTCCAACACCGGCGCAGCCTGGTCACTCAATTGACTCTCCTTAACTAACGGTAACTCGAATCCGACCGCTAAGCAGCCGCGGCAGGAGGTAGTCCCGCATGACAGCGAGACTCGACGATTCCGTCATTGCCTGCGTGATCCAATCGAACATCGGCTTTGCCACGTCCTCGAATGCGTTGATGAGCACGGATGGCGGGACAACAACCGGAATGGGCCGGAAAGCTGCCTTGCTGATCTCTGGGAAGGTCGTTCCGCTGGCTCGGCTCTTGATCTCTTCCATGTTGGCTTGCACCCAATGCAGCAAGTAGTGTGGCTTGAGGGATGAGGTGCATGTCATCGCGATAAAACCTTGGTTTATTGCGGTTGGCACCTTCGCCAGCGCCAGATAGCCGACAGGTGCCCGCGAAGACAGCAACACCGTATCGACGGGCAGAATGCCCGAACTGATCTTGGCCGCACCCGCGTCGGTGATTTGTCGCTGGGTGGATAACAAGACAGGATGCTGAAGTGAGGATAAATCCTTCGGCGTTGCCCAGTGAAGTGTGCCCCCCGTCCAGAATGACTGGTCCGCCGTGCTAGGCGTTCCGCCGCCGCGGGTTGCAACCATATCCCCGATTGAGCGTACCTCCCAGCCATCCGGCACCGGGCCGAGCGGCGAGTCGATCAGGGTGTCAGGAAGTGCGGCAAATGCGGCATGCGGCATTCCCGGGAAGCTCGCGGCGCCCGCAGCCTTGGCCTTGACCGGCTCGAAGTCCACGAACCACGCCTTGAACGTCGCCCGCGCCAAAGCCTCGATCGCGCCACCCGTCCGTTGATTCTGCTCGATCTTATCATCAAGCGAACCCAATATTCCGACGATTGCTTCCTGTTCTGCAATGTTCGGGAGCCGAATCGGAAGTAGCCGGGCCGCGCCAACGTTGAAATGCTGTTGAACGGCACCGACTAAGTGTGACGCGACATGGTGAGACGCAGCTTCGTTTATGTAATATGCGAGGAAACGAGCATCAATACGTGAGCTTGGTCGGATTATGACCAAGTCAGCGCAATTGGCATCAGCGAGTTCCTCGGGAATGACAGAGCACACACCGGGTTCGCCTGTCCTCACTACCACAACATCACCGGGGCGGAGGCGCGATTTTGACAATTGTCGGTGGAACTCAGCGGGGATGAACTTGACGTCCGTCAAATCGATACGCAGACGGCGGACATTTTGGGAGCGAAGGAACGGCACGCCTTCATGGACGTAGCGAGACGCCATGGGTCCGACGTGTCCGACAGTAACTTCGCGAGCCACATCCCCAAGGGTGACCTCGGGCCAGTCACTCGTCATAAAGTCCCCTGAGACGCTTGCGAACAATCCCGGTAAGTCGCTCTCCTTGGACGAGGTGATCCTCCAGCGCTGCCACTAACCGTGGATATTTTTCGCTGAATGGTTCCAAGTCGTCCTCTTGCTCCTCCGCGCCCACGTAGCGGCCAGGGGTTAGTACATGTCCGTGCTTCGCGATCTCGCCGATCGTAGCGGGGTTGGCGAAGCCCGGAGTCGGCGCGAACGCCCACGCGCCGCACTCCGCCTTGTTCCACCACTCGGGTGCGTGCTCGCCTCGCCACTGGCGGTACGCATACACGATCCGCCCGATGTCGGACTCCGGCAGCGGATCGCCGGTGCCAGGTACGCACTCCGCCTGCTCGACCCCGGTGAGCACGCGAAGCACGCGCGTCTGCATCGTGCCGAGCCTGCGGGCGTCGATGAAGAGCGTTTCGCCTGATCGTCCGCCGGGACGGTTCGGCGTGCCGCGTCGGATGTTGCGGCCGGACTTGTCGCGGGTGAGGAACCAGAGGCAGACAGGGATGCCCGTGGTGAAGAACAACTGCGCGGGCAGGGCGACAATGCAGTCGACCAGGTCGGCCTCGATGATCTTGCGGCGGATTTCCCCCTCACCGCTGGTGTTGCTCGACAGACTGCCGTTGGCCATCACGAAGCCGGCCATGCCCCCGCCGCGGCCGTTGGGTGGCGCGAGGTGGTGGATGAAGTGCTGAATCCAGGCGTAGTTGGCGTTGCCCACCGGCGGATCGCCGTACACCCACCGCTTGTCGCCGCGCAGCAGCTGGCCAGACCAGTCGCTGACGTTGAAGGGCGGATTGGCGAGAACGAAATCGGCCTTCAGGTCGGGGTGCTGGTCGCGGAGGAACGTGTCAGCCGGCTGCTCGCCGAGCCTCGCCTCAATGCCGTGAATGGCGAGGTTCATGTGGGCGAGGCGCCACGTGGTGGGGTTGCTCTCCTGCCCGAAGATGGACACGTCGGTGCGCTGGCCGCCGTGAGCCTCCACGAACTTCTCCGACTGCACAAACATGCCGCCGCTGCCGCAGGCGGGGTCGTAGATGCGGCCCTGGTAGGGCTCCAGCATCTCCACCAGCACGCGCACCACGCTTCGCGGCGTATAGAACTCACCGCCCAGCTTCCCTTCGGCAGCGGCGAACTTGCCCAGGAAGTACTCGTACACCCGGCCCAGCATGTCACGAGCCTTTTCGCGGCTCCCCTTGAAGCCGATGTCCGCAACCAGCTCGATCAGCCGCTTGAGCTTGATCGGCTCGATGCTGCGGCGTGCGTAGTCGCGGGGAAGCTTGCCCTTGAGGTCCGGATTGTCGCGCTCAACCGCGAGGATCGCGTCGTCGATCAGCGTGGCGATCTCCGGGCGCGCCGCCTGGTTCTGCAGGTTCTGCCAGCGTGCCTCCGGTGGCACCCAGAACACCCGCTCCGCCGTGTACTCGTCGCGGGACTCAAGCAAGCGCTCAAGTTGCTCTCCCCGGATGCTATCTTTCTCCAGCTCAGTACGGAGTTCTTCGCGGCGGCTGTCGAAACTGTCGGAGATGTACTTTAGAAAGAGGAGGCCCAGAACAACGTGCTTGTATTCCGCGGCATCAACCTGTCCACGCAACGCATCGGCCGCTTTCCAGAGACTGTCGGCGTAACTCAGGTCGCTGCTCACTTCGTCGGTGTTCGCCATCAAAGCTCCGGTCTGGTGCCGTTCAGATGCGTATCAGGGGAAGGGCCGAGCAGTTCGCGGGGCTGAACATCCCGATTCCCCGCGGGTGGTCCAGCGTGGTCATGCCAGAAGCCGCCACCGCTGAGACATGTGCCCGAGCCGGAAGAATGGGCCAGCCTGTGTTGCCGCGCAACGCTTCATGCGCCCAGACGAGGCTTGCCGAAGTGCCACGCGTGACGCGAAACGATACTGCCGGGGTCGCGTCGCCAGCGAGGATGCAAGGCTCAGGCGGATACAAGGCAACGAGGAACCTCATCCACAGGACAGGACCCTGGCCGCGGAGCGGAACCCTCCCGCACGTTCCCCCGCAATCCTCCGCCACCCCCGCGTCCTCCGCGTGAACCGCCGACCCCGGACCCGGCAACACGGTTCAGATCCGGAAAACATTGCCCACCCTGCTCCTGTATCAGCCGCGTCCTCCACGCGGAAACGCCCGAAAAACGGCGGAATTGCTGGATGGATCGTGAAGGCGCATTCGGCACGCCTCTGGCGGGGCATCCGCGTACACCCATCCGTTTTTTCCTGATTCGCCTTGCCATTCGCCGTGCCGCGGCTTACACTTTCGGCTGCGGCCCGCGGGTGGCGCCGCACCGCGGGCCGGCCGAGCGCCGGCCCCCGGCTCCGGGTGAATCCCACGCCTCCTGCACACCACCTTCGGGGACTCGTGAGAACAACCGCCACCGTCATCGCCGCCGCGGGGCTGCTCGCGGCCGCGCCGCTGGCCGCCCAGAACGACGCGCAGAACCCGCGCGTTCACGTGGTGCGCCGCGGCGAGACGCTGTGGGACATCGCGCGCAACTATCTGAACGACCCGTTCCTGTGGCCGGAAATCTTCCGGCTCAACACCAACGTGGTCGAGGATCCCGCGCGCATCTATCCCTCCGAACGGCTGGTGCTGCCCGACGGCATCCCCGCCGCGGAGCCGGTCTTTGGCAGCAACACGCCGCGCGACACCGGCCCGCGGGTGCAGTTCGGCGACCGCGCCGACCGCCCCGAGGTGCTGGCCGGCGACTTCTACCGCGTGGGCTTCATTGCCCGGCGCGGCGAAGTGGTGCCGGTGGGCCGCTTCACCGAGCCGGAGTACCGCTCGGTGATCGACGTGCGCATGACGCCGCAGATCAACCTGTACGACCGCGTGTTCGTGCAGGTGAACGAGTCGGTGCGCGAGGGCGACCGCCTTCGCTTTCTGCGCCCCGGCCGCGAAATGCGCAACGTAGGACGCGTGTACCGCCCCACGGGGGTGGGCACCGTGGCCGCGGTGGACGGCGGCGTCGCCACCGTCGTCATCGTGGGGCTGTACGGGCAGCTGGAGCCCAACGACATCGCCGTGCCCTGGGAGCGGTTTCCCCTGGAGCCCACGGCGCGCAGCCAGCGCGGCGAGCCGGACCTGCAGGGCCGCGTGATCGCGTTCGAAGACGAGGGGCGCGTGCTGCAGCGCACGGAAAGCATCCTGTTCCTGGACGTGGGCCGCGAGGCGGGGGTGTCGGTGGGCGACGTGTTCGAGGCGTACGAGCCCCGCCACCAGTCGCGCCTGGGCACCCGCCCGGAGGTGTACGTGGCGCGGATGCAGGTGGTGCGCGTGACGGGGAACAGCGCTTCGGTGCGCGTGACGGAGCTGGACCAGCCCAGCATTGCGCCGGGGCTGGCGGTGCGGCGCGTGGCGCGCATGCGGTGACGCAGACCGCGCGCGTGCGCAGGCCGGGTGGTGCCCGCGGCGCCCTTCCCTGTGGAAGGGCGCCTCTGCTTGCGGAGGGATGGGAATGAGCATGACCCTGGGGCTGCACACGCTGGCCCTGGTGCTGTACGCCGCAACCGCCGCGCTGCTGGGGTGGTCGCTGGCCCGGTCGGCGCAGCGGGCGCCGCTCGTGGCGGCCGGCGCGCTGGCCGCCGGCGTGGCGGCCCACGCAACCGCGCTGGGCTCGTACTGGACCGCGTTCCGGGAGCCGCCCCTGGTGGGGCTGGCCCCGTCGCTGAGCACCCTGGCGCTGCTGATTGCGCTGGGGTCGTTTCTGCTTGCGGCCGTGGGGCGCAGCGGGCCGCTGGGTCTCGTGCTCGTCCCCGTGGCGGCGCTGCTGGGCGCCATCGCGCAGGCCGCGGGGCTGCGGCCTACGGGGCCGGAGCTGGCCTACCGCGGCCCGTGGTTCATCCTGCACGTCACCCTGGCCTTTGTGGGGTATGCGGGACTGACCATCGCCTTTGCGGCGGGGCTCATGTACCTGCTGCAGTTCCGCCAACTCAAGGGAAAGCGCTTCGGCGCCGTGTTCCGCTTCTTTCCCCCGCTGGACACGCTGGACCGCATCGGGGTGCGCGCGCTGCTCACCGGGCTTCCCGCCCTCACGGCGGCGCTGCTGCTGGGGTGGGCGTGGTCGCACCGCTTCGGCCCGGCCATGCACGCGGGAAACCCCAAAGTCGTCTGGGGGGTAGTGACCTGGCTGGCCTTCGTGGCCTCGCTGCTGGCCCGCGCGGGGAACGCCACCCACGCGCGCCGCGCGGCGCTGACCACCGTCATCGGCTTCGCCGTCGTCGTGGCCGCCTACGTGGTGCTGCGGGCGGCGGAAGCGGCCGGCGCGGGGTTCCTGTGAGCGCCCGCTATCCCGTGATGCTGGACGTGGCCCGGCTCCGCGTGCTGGTCGTCGGCGGCGGGGCGGTGGGGGCGCGCAAGGTGGCGGGGCTGGTGGATGCGGGCGGGCGCCCGGACCTCGTCTCGCCCCGGGCGACGGCGGAGCTGGAGGAGCTGGTGGCGCGCGAGGGG
>NZ_DASVTX010000301.1:0-16233 GCF_036387355.1 Longimicrobium sp. | reverse complement strand
CCTCGCCCTGCGCTGCCTCTCGGCTCGCGGGGCGGTGCTCGTTGCCCTGCACCCCGCACCCCGGGTCGCCGCCGCGGCCGGGGACGTTGTGGCGCAAAGGGAGGGCGCCCCGGGCGAGTGGCTGCGCGCGGCCGCCGTTCGCGGCGGGCTTTCGGCGGGGACGGGGAGCGACGCGCCGGAGCTGTCGCGCCAGGCAGACGCGGCACTGCTGGCGATCCCCGTACGGGGCGCGGACGGCGGACCGCTGGGCGTGCTCTGCGTGGTGGGCGATGCCGGGCGTGCGTGGACGGACGCTGACCGCGAGGCGCTGGCCGACGCCGCAGGGGCCGCGGCGCTGGCCCTCGCCGCCGCGCGGGAGGACGAGGCGGAGCCCCTGCGCATCCGCGACCACGCCATCGCGGCCGTGTCCAGCGGCGTCGTCATCATCGACGTGCGGCTCCCGGACCAGCCGATCGTCTTCGCCAATCCCGCCTTTTACGCCATGACCGGCTACACGCCGGAAGAAGCGATCGGCCGCAACTGCCGCTTTCTGCAGGGCCCGGGAACGGACCGGGCGTCCGTGGCGCTCATCCGCGAAGCGGTGCGGGCGGGCGAGCCCCTCACGGTGGAGGTGCGCAACCACCGCCGCGACGGGTCTCCCTTCATGAACCGCCTGTCCCTCGCGCCCGTTCGCGACGCGTCGGGAACCGTGACGCACTACGTGGGCATTCAGACCGACGTGACAGCGGAGCACGAGGCGCGCACCGCGCTGGAGCACAGCGAGCAGTACTTTCGCGCCCTCTTCGAGAACGCGGCCGACGTGGTGGACGTGGTGGACGGGGAGGGCCGGGTGCGCTTCGTAAGCCCTTCGGTGGAGCGGGTGCTGGGCTACACCCCGGAGCAGATGGTGGGAACGGACTCGCTGGACTACGTGGAGCCGTCGCGCCGGGCCGAGATCGCCGAGGTGCTGGGGGGCGTGATGGCGCAGCCGGGGCGCGGGCCGGTGATCCAGATTCCGCTGCTGCACAGCGACGGCGGGGTGCGGGTGCTGGAGGCGCAGGCCACCAACCTGCTGGACCACCCCGCCGTACGCGGCATCGTGGTGAACGCGCGCGACATCACCAGCCGCCTGCGCAACGAGGAGGCCCTGCGCATTCGCGACCGCGCGCTGGAGGCGGCGCAGGAAGCCGTCCTCATTACCGGCGGCGCGGAAAGCGGGTACGCCATCCTGTACGTGAACCCCGCCTTTGAGCGGCTGACGGGGTACCCGGCAGAGGAGGCGCGGGGGCGCAACTGCCGCTTTCTGCAGGGGCCCGGGACGGACCCGGCGACCCTGGACGAGATTCGCGCGGCGCTGGCGGAGGAGCGCCCCTGCCGGGTGGAGGTGCTGAACTACCGCCGCGACGGATCCCCGTTCTGGAACGAAGTCTCCATCACCCCCGTGCGCGGTCTGGACGGCCGCGTGGCGCACTACGTCGGCCTGCAGACGGACGTCACGGAGCGGCGCGCCTTCAGCACGGCGCTGGCGGAAAGCGAGTCGCGGTTCCGCTCCGTGGTGGAAAGCCTGGGCGAGGCGCTGGTGATTACCGACGGCGCCGGGCTGGTGACCTACGCCAACAACCGCGTGCACGCCGTGCTGGGCTACCCCCCGGGCGCGCTCATCGGCCGCCTGGCGTACGAGGTGCTGGGCCACCCGGAGCAGACGGAGGAGTACCTGGCGCGGGCGGCCCGGCGGATGGAGGGCGAAAGCGCGCGGTACATGGCCCGCCTGCGCCGCGCGGACGGCACCCTGGCGTGGACCGACGTGATCGCCACCCCGCTGCGCGACGCGTCGGGGGTGCCGGTGGGGATCGTGGGCGCGCTCACGGACGCCAGCGCCCGCATGCGCGACGAGCGCACGCTGGACGGCGAGCTGCGGGTGCTGGAGCGGCTGGCGCTGGGCGCGCCCCTCAGCGAGGTGCTGCACGACATCGCACGCGTCATCGACGATGCGGACGAAGGGGTGCGCGCCGCCATCTTCCTCGCCGCCGGAGGGGAGATGCGCGCCGCCGCGGCCCCTTCGCTCCCCCCCGCCTTTCTTCGCTCGGCCGAGCGGCGCGGGTGCTGCTCGCCGGGCGCGGACGGCTCCGGGCGCGCCGATCCGGAAGGCGCCGCGCTGGGGCTGGGCGCCTGCCTGGCGGAAACAATCCGCTCCGAGAACGGCGAGATGCTGGGCTCCGTTGCGCTGTACCGGGCGGACGGGGCGGAGATCTCCGCCGGCGACCGCGGGGCGGTGGCGCGCGCGGCCCGGCTGGCGGGCATCGCGCTGCAGCGGCACCGCGCGGTGGAATCGCTGCAGCGCCAGGCGGACGCGCTGCGTGAAAGCGAGGAGCACTTCCGCTCGCTCATTGAGAACGCGTCGGACCTGATCGTGGTGGTGGATTCCGCAGGGACCATCCACTATGCCAGCCCGGCCTTTCTTCCCGCGCTGGGGCTGGACCCCGGCGCCCTTCCCGGCCAGCCGGTGCTGGCGCTGGTGCACGAAGGCGACCGGGCGGGCGCCAACCGCGCCCTTTCCGCCGCGCTGGCCGCCCCGGGCGTGCCGTACGAGGCGGAGGTGCGGGTGCGGCACGCGGACGGCACCTGGCGGCTGTTCGAGGTGGTGGGGAGCGCCCGCGCCCAGCGCGACGGCGAACGCGTGGTGCTGAACGCCCGCGACGTCACGGAGCGGCGCCGGGCCGCCGCCGCGCTGCACCAGAGCGAGGAGCGCTTCCGGCAGCTGGTGGACGCCGTGCAGGACTACTCCATCCTGCTGCTGGACCGCGAGGGGTACGTGGCCAGCTGGAACGCGGGCGCCGAGCGAATGACCGGCTACCGCGCGGAGGAGGTGCTGGGGCGCCACATCTCCCTGTTCTACCCCGCGCCGTCGGTGGAGGACGGCAGCCCCGCGGCGGACCTGGAGCAGGCGGCGTCGCAGGGGCGGGTGGAGCGCGAAGGGTGGCGGCGGCGGCGGGACGGCACGCCGTTCTGGATGAACACGGTGCTCACCGCGCTGCACGACGACGCGGGGCGGCTCACGGGCTTCGCCGAGATCACCCGCGACCTCACGGAGCGGCAGGCTGCGGACGAAGCGCTGCGGGCCAGCGAGGCGCTGCTGCGCTCCGTGCTGGAGGAGATCAGCGACGCCATCACCCTCAAGGACCTGAACGGGCGCTACCTGCTGGTGAACCCGGCGGCGGCGCGCATCGTGGGCGTCCCCGCGGGGCAGATGCTGGGGCACCGGCTGGAGGAGCTGCGCGGCGAGCCGGTGGCGCACCGGGTGGCGGGGAGCGCGGACCGGGTGATTGCCACCGGAAACGCGGGAACCTGGGAGGAGGCGTACGACGATCGCGGCCGCACCCGGGTGATCAGCATCACCCAGTCGCCGTACCACGACGCCTCCGGCGCGCTCACCGGCGTGCTGACGGTGACGCGCGACATCACCGAGCAGCGGGTGCTGGAGGAGCAGTTCCGCCAGTCGCAGAAGATGGAGGCGGTGGGGCGGCTGGCGGGAGGCATCGCCCACGACTTCAACAACATCCTCATGGCGGTGGGCGGGCACGTGCAGCTGCTGCTGCGCCGCACGCCGGAGGAGGACGCCACACGCTGGAGCCTGGAGGAGATCAAGAAGGGGGCAGACCGCGCCGCCGCGCTCACCCGGCAGCTGCTGGCCTTCAGCCGGCGCCAGGTGCTGCGGCCCACGGTGCTGGACGTGAACGACGTGGTGCGCGGCGTGATTCCCATGCTGGAGCGGCTGATCGGCGAAGACGTGGAGCTGGTGGCCTCGCTGGAGCCGGATCTCGGCACGGTTCGCGCGGATTCCGCGCAGCTGGAGCAGGTGCTCATGAACCTGGCCGTCAACGCCCGCGACGCCATGCCGGAGGGCGGCGTGCTCGTCATCTCCACCCAGACGGCGGCGCTCACGGAGCGCGACCACGACCAGTACCGGTACGTGGTGCCCGGGCGGTACCTGCTGCTCACCGTCACCGACACGGGGCATGGCATGGACGCGCAGACCGTGGAGCGCATCTTCGAGCCGTTCTTCACCACCAAGGAGGCGGGGCGGGGCACGGGGCTGGGGCTGGCGACGGTGTACGGCATCGTCAAGCAGAGCGGCGGATACGTGTGGGCCGACAGCATCCCCGGCCGCGCCACCACCTTTCGCGTCTACCTCCCCTTCACCGAAATGCCGCAGACGGTGGCGGAGGCGCCGCAGCCCCCTCTGCCCCCCCGCCGAGGCGCCGAAACGGTGCTGCTGGCGGAGGACGAGCCCGCCGTGCGCATGCTGATCGGCGCGGTGCTGGGCGACGCGGGGTACACCGTGCTTTCCGCCGCGAACGGCGCGGAGGCGCTGTCGGTGGCGGCGGCGCACCCCGGCCCCATTCACCTGCTGGTGAGCGACGTGGTGATGCCGGAGATGGGCGGGCCCGAGCTGGCGCGGCTGCTGCGCGCGGCCCGGCCGGGGACGCGGGTGCTGTTCCTGTCGGGCTACACGGAAGACGCGGTGCGGCAGCGGCTGCCGGAGGGCGGGTTTGTGCAGAAGCCGGTGGACCCGGACGAGCTGGCCCGCCGCGTCCGCGAAACCCTGGACGAGAGCGAGGCTTCGTGAGTGCGCGCGTGCTGGTGGTGGACGACCAGCAGATCGTCCGCGACCTGGTAGCGGAGGTGATGCGGCAGGCCGGCTACGCGGTGGACACGGCGCCCAGCGGCGAGGAGGCGCTGCGCGCGCTGGACCGCGAGATGTACGACCTGGTGCTGCTGGACATCAACCTTCCCGGGGTGAGCGGGATGGACGTCCTGGGCGCCGCGCGGGCGCTGCAGATGGACGCGGAGTTCATCATGCTCACCGGGTTCGGGTCGGTGGAGTCGGCGGTGGAGGCCATGCGGCTGGGCGCCTACGACTACCTGAACAAGCCGGTGGACGTGGACGAGCTGGCGCTCACCGCCGAGCGCGCCCTGCGCGAGCGCGAGACGCGGCGCGAGCTGGCCCGGCTGCGCGCGGAGTCCGGCTCCGGCATTCGCCAGCGGCTGGTGGGGCGCACCCCGGCCATGCACCGGCTGTGGGAGCTGCTGGAGCGCGTGGCGCCCACCCGCGCCACCGTGCTGGTGACGGGGGAGACGGGGACGGGCAAGGAGCTGGTGGCGCGCGCCATCCACGAACTGTCGGACCGGGCGCGGCGGCCGTTCATCGCCGTCAACTGCTCGGCGCTGCCGGAAACGCTGCTGGAGTCGGAGCTGTTCGGCCACGTGAAGGGGGCGTTCACGGGAGCGCTCAACAGCCGCCGCGGGCTGGTGGAGGAGGCGGCGGGGGGAACGCTGTTCCTGGACGAGATCGCGTCCATCTCGTTCCCCACGCAGGTCAAGCTGCTGCGCGTGCTGCAGGAGCGAAAGATCCAGCGGGTGGGCGGCGGGCCGGAGGTGAGCGTGGACTTTCGCCTGGTGGCCGCGGCCAACGTGGACCTGGGGGGCGAGGTGGAGGCGGGGCGCTTTCGCGAGGACCTGTACTACCGGCTGAACGTGTTTCCCGTGCAGGTGCCCGCCCTGCGCGAGCGCGCGGCCGACATCCCGCTCCTGGTGCAGCACTTTCGCCAGCGGTTCGCGCGCGAGAACGGGGTGGAGCCGCCCCAGGTGAGCCCGGAGACGCTGGCGCGCATGCAGGCGTACGAGTGGCCGGGCAACGTGCGCGAGCTGGAAAACTGGGTGGAGCGCGCGCTGATCCTGCACGCCGGCTCGCGCACGCTGGCGTTCGATCCCCCGCGCCCGCCCAGCGCCCCCTCCGGCGAGCACGGGCTGCTGGGGCGCGCGCGCGCCGAGCGCTGGGGGCTGGAGCGGCTGGAGCGCGAGTACATCCTGAGCGTGCTGGAGGAGGTGCACGGGCACCAGGGCCGCGCCACGGAGATCCTGGGCGTGGACCGGCGCACGCTGCAGCGCAAGCTGGCGCGGTACCGGGAAGGAGACGGTGTGGCCTGAGGCGCTTTCCCGGGCGTTTGTTCGCGCTGCCGGCTCCACCAACCGCGGAATACGCGGGGACGCGGAGGTGCGCGGAGGAACTGCAGGGGTGACCGCGCGGTCCGGAATTGCGCGCGGGTGGCGGGTTCTGTGCGGGTCGTGCGGATTGCGGGATGGGCGCAAGCGCAAGTGCCGCTTCAACAAAGGCTTGTGCAGGACATCGCTGTTCATGCGACCGGGACGGACAGGCTTGGCGGGCGGCCCTATCCGGCCTTACCTTGCGGGTGTGATGGTCTTCCCGTTGCGCCTTTCACCCGCGGTGCCCGCATGCTCGGAACCGGCCTGTATACGCCTTCGGAAGCGGCGGTGCTCCTGCACCAGCCGGTGCGCACCGTCCGCCGCTGGGCGTACGGCTACGAGCGCCATCGCGCCGCCGGCGTGGTCCGGCATCCGCCCCTTATCCGGACGGAGCTTCCGCGCGTCGAGGGGCAGAACGCGCTCACCTTCGTCGAATTGATCGAGCTGCTGTACATCCGGGCCTTTCAGCAGGCCGGCATCGGCTGGAAGGTGATCCGCGACGCGGCCGCCGTCGCGGCGCGGATGTTCGCGTCGGAGCATCCGTTCGCGCTCCGCCAGCTGTATGCTGATCCCGGTGCGATCTACGCCGGCCTGGATGAGCAGGACGGCGGGCGGTCGCTCATTCAGCTCTCCGGCCACGGCCAGCAGCTCCTGCCGGCGCTCGTCCGCCCGTACCTCCACCAGCTGGCGTTCGAGGTGGATGACGTCGCGAGCCGCTGGTGGCCCATGGGGAAGCGCGGCGGAGTGGTGGTGGATCCGCGGTTCTCGTTCGGCGCTCCCATCGTGGAGGATGTGGGCATCCGTGCCGAAACGCTGATCGAGACCTTCCGGGCCGAGCTTCCGCAGTACCGGGAGCAGGCCGTGGATCACGTGGCCTGGATGTTCAACGTCAAGCCCGGGCACGTGGAGTCGGCGCTGAGGTTCGAGGCATGGCTGGCCGCGCCGGGCAGCAACTAGTCTTTCTGTTCGACGAGAACATGCCGGCGCGCCTCGCCCACGCTCTGCGCGGGCTCGGTGAACGCTGCGTTCACGTCGGCGATCCCGGGATCGGGCTCAACAACACGCCGGATGAGGCCGTGCTGGCGTACGCGGGCGAGCGGGGGTGGATCTACGTGGGGCGCGACCACCGGATTCTGCACCGGCCGCATGAACGGGCGGTGCTGAAGCAGTGGGAGATGGGCGCGTTCTTTCTCAATCAGTCGTTGAACAAGAGCCTGTGCAGCATCACGACGGCCCTGTTCCGCAACTGGCCGGAGATGAAGCGCGTCGCGGCGAGCCAGCCGCGCCCGTCCCTGTACCTGATCAGGGAAACCAGCGTCCGCGCGCTGCCCCGGCGGCGTCTGGGCAATGAGGATGAACACGGCCGTCGGCAGCAGGGTTGATCCGGGCTGAAAACTTGGTACTGACTCTTGGGGATCATTGCAGGCGCCTGCTGAGCGACTGAAGTCGCCGCAACCACGGCTGAAAGCCTCACGATACTGCTGTGAGGCTGCGCCGGTGCGGGCATGAGTTCGGCACCGAACGCCGCGCCCGCGCTGAGGTCTCCCTTTCTCCCGCGGCAGCGGGGGAGAGGGCCGGGGAGAGGGGGCCTCTCCGGCCGCTCGGCACCCTTCGGGACGCACCGTGATAGCAGTTCTCCCCTCGTGCTTCGCTTCTGGCCGGGAGGGGTGCGGGAGGGGCCGGGGGGGGCGCGCGGAGCGCATCGCAGGCTTCCCTGCGCGGATGAATCCGCCGCTCCAACAGCGGAAAGCCCCGACTCGCGGCCGCTGACGCGTCCACGATCGGGGCTTCACCTGCTTCAGGGGATACAAACCGTTGGCGCGATTCCGTGCCGGGGCGCGGAGTTGGCTCGTGCGGAAAGTAGATCCTTCGTCGGCGCCAATCATCGGCGCGGCGAACGGTTCCTCCGGCGCCTCCTCAGGATGACAAGTCGCGGGCGTGCAAGCGGTTAGGCATAGCCCTGCTCGGCAACGCAGGCGATGCGCACCGAAGCCGCGGCCGCAGTCCGCGCAGGCGGACTTCGTGCTTTTCCAGCGGCGAATTCATTCGCTCTGGACGGGCGGACGCGCCAATCCCTCCGAATCGCCCCACCACCCGCCCCGTCCCGCGCGCGCGCCCGGACCACACCGCCCCCGCCGCACCGCCCCGACCGCCTCACCGGCCCGCCCCGCCTCACCGGCCCGCGCCGCCTCACGGCGCCGCCTCGCCGACCCCACCTGGGCCGGCTCAGTTCATCCCGTCCGCCAATCCGCCCAGCAGCGACCGCACCCAGGCGGCGAGCTCGGCGGGGCTGATGGGCTTCTGCGCAAACCCGTGCGCCGCGCCGCGCGGCAGGCCGGCGTCCTCCTCCGGGTACCCGGACAGGAACCCCACCCGCAACTCCGGCCGCAGCAGCCTCAGCCTGCGCGCCAGCTCCGGCCCCCCCATTCCCGGCATCATTACGTCGCTCACCAGCAGGTGGATGGGCTCGGCGTGCCCGCTAGCCAGCGCCAGCGCCTCCACCCCGTTGGCCGCCGCCAGCACCCGGTATCCCTCCGCCCGCAGCACCTCCAGCGCGATCCCCCGCACCGACGGATCGTCCTCCACCAGCAGCACCGTCGCCGCGTCCGCCGCCCCCGCCGCGGACGACGGCCTCCCCGCTGACGCGGGTGCCCAGGGGAGGTAGACGCGAAAGGTGGCGCCGGCGCCGGGGGTGCTTTCCACCTCCACCGCGCCCCCGCTCTGCGCCAGGATTCCGTGCACGGTGCTGAGCCCCATTCCCGTTCCCTTGCCCTGCGGCCGGGTGGTGAAGAACGGCTCGAACACCCGCCCCAGCAGCTCCGGCGCGATCCCCTCGCCGGAATCCTCCACCGTCAGCACGGCGTACTCGCCCGGCGCCAGTTCGGCGTGCGCGCCCGGCTCCACGCGGCCCGCGGCGGTGGAAATGCGCAGTACGCCGCCCTGCGGCATGGCGTCGCGGGCGTTCAGCGCCAGGTTCATGAGCACCTGGTCCAGGTTGCCCCGGTCGAACCACACGTCCGGCAGCCCGGGCGCAAGGTGCGTCCCCAGCGTGACGTGCTCGCCCACCACCCGCTGCAGCAGCGGCGCGAGCGCGCTCACGGCGGCGTTCAGGTCCACCGGCTCCGGGCGCAGCACCTGCCGCCGGCTGAACGCCAGCAGCTGCCGCGTGAGGTCCGCGGCGCGCGCCGCCCCCCGCCCGATCTCCTCCAGCCATGCCACCCGCGGATCGCCCGGCGCCGTGCCGCGCAGCGCGAGCTGGGCAAAGCCGTTCACCGCCATCATGATGTTGTTGAAGTCGTGGGCGATCCCCCCGGCCAGCTGCCCCACGGCTTCCATCTTCTGCGCCTGCCGCAGCTTGTCTTCCAGCGCGCGCCGCTCCGTCACGTCGCGGTGCACGCTGATGAGTCCGCTCGGGCTGCCCTCCGCGTCCCGCAGCTGCACCAGCACCGCGTCGGCCACGCCGGTGCGGCCGTTGGCGCGCAGAAAGGGCACCTCCCCCTCCCACCGCCCCTGCGCGGCGAGCGCCGCCAGGATCTCGTCGCGCGGCACGCTTTCCTCGCCACCGCTCACCAGCGCGCGGGCGGGCCGGCCGATCACCTGCTCGCGCGGGTAGCCCAGCAGCCGCTCCGCCCCGGGGTTCCAGTCCACGATGGTCCCCTGCGGATCCATCAGGATCACGGCCTCCTGCATGGTGGCGAACACGATGGCCTGCCGGCGAAGCTCCTCCTCCGCCTCGCGCCACGCGGTCACGTCCTGCACGACGCCCATGGTGTCCGCCGCGCGCCCCTGCTCGTCGGTGGACGCGTGGCCGCGCAGGTGCAGGTGGCGGATGCCCCCGTCCGGGCGCACGATGGGCTGCTCGTACTCGAACGGGCCGCCCCGCGCCATCGCCTCGCGCCACACGGCGATCACCCGCTCCCGGTCCTCCGTGTGGACGCGCTCCAGCGCGGCGTCAAAGCCGGGGCGCGTGCCGGGCGCGGCGCACAGAAGGCCGAAGTAGCTGCCCGACGCCTGCCCGTGCCCGGTGCGCAGGTCGCACACCCAGGTGCCCAGCCCGGCGATGTCCTGCGCCTTGCGCAGCAGCCGCTCGCTCTGCACCAGGGCCTGCTCCGCGCGGCGCTGGGCGGTGATGTCTTCCGCCAGCAGCAGCACCAGGTCGCCCGTGCCCGCGTCCGTGTAGCGCGTGGCCGTCAGCCGGGTCCACACCAGCTCGCCCCCGCCCCGCACGAAGCGCAGCTCCTCCACCCGGCTGGGGGCGTCGCCGGTCCACAGGCGGGCGTACATCTCGCGGCAGGCGCGGGCGTCGTCGGGGTGCGCAAAGTCGCCCATGGGGCGGCCCAGCAGCTCGCCCCCGCGCCGGTCCAGCAGCCTTTCAAGCGCGGGATTGGTGTCCAGCCACACGCCCCCGGCGCCCACCAGCCCGATCCCCAGCCCCGCGTGGGCGAACACGGAGCGGAAGCGGTCTTCGCTTTCCTGCAGCGCTTCTTCCTTGTGCCGGCGCCAGGTGATGTCCGACACGGCGATCACCGCGCCCGCCACGGCGCCGCTCCCGTCGTTCAGCGGCCCGGCGCCCACCTCGGCGGGGAACAGCGCGCCGTCCGCGCGGCGGATCCACAGCTCGCCGCCGGTGCGCTCCCCGGCGCAGGCGGAGGCGATCCACCCCTCCGCGCACGCCGCGTCCTCCGGGCGGCAGAGCGTCGCCACCAGCGGGCGCCCCAGCAGCCCGGCCCATCCGTGCGCCGTCATCTCCAGCAGCCGGGGGCTGGCGTACTCCACGAGCCCGTCCGCCCCGGTGATGGCGACGCCCTGGTCCAGCCCCTCCAGCGTGGAGCGCAGCCGCGCGCCCGCGTCCGCCGCGGACTGCTCGGCAAAGCGGGTGGCCGCCACCTGCCCGCGCAGCTCGATCTCCGACATCACCACGGCGCCCAGGTCGTGCAGCAGCGCCAGGTCCTCCTCCGTCCACTCCCGCGGCGCGCCGTCGATGGCGCACAGGCTGCCGATGGCGTGGCCGCCCAGGACCAGCGGCACCCCCGCGTACGCCGCCACGCCCAGGTCGCGGATGGCCAGGTTGTCGCGCACCCGCGCATCGGCGCGGGCGTCGGGAATCACCAGCGGTTGGCCGGTGGCCACCACGTGCTGGCAGAAGGAGTGGGACAGCGGGGTCTGGCGGGCGCTGGCCCACGGCTCGGGAAGGCCGCGGCAGCTCTTGAAGTACTGGCGGTCGGCGTCCACCAGCGAAACGAGCGAAACCGGAACCCGCAGCGCGGCCGTGGCCATGCGCGTGATCCGGTCGAACCCCTCTTCGGCTTCCGTGTCCAGCAGCGCAAGGTTGCGCAGCGCGCGCAGCCGGGCGGGCGACGCGAGGTGGTTCCCCATCGGGTACTCGTCTGCTGCCGTGTGGGTAAGGTGGATGCGGCGGGCGCGGAGTGCGCCCGCCGCCGTCCGTCCAGGCCTAGAAGCGGTGGAAGTCGCCGCCCAGGGCCAGCGGCTCCGCGCCGCGGCGGGCGGGCGCCCTGCCATTCCCATTCCCGCCGTGCGCCGCAAAGGCGGCGGCCGGGGCGGAGTAGATGGAGAAGGGCGCGGGAACGCGGCGCGCCGCGGCCCGCTCCGCCTCGTGCACCCGAAAGGTGCCCATCAGCTGCTGCAGCGACTCCGCCTGCCCGGCCAGCTCCTCGGCCGTGCTCGCCAGTTCTTCGCTGGCGCTGGCGTTCTGCTGCGTCACCTGGTCCATGTGGCTCATGGCGCGGTTGATCTGCCCCACGCCCGCCGCCTGCTGGGTGGACGAGGCGGCCACCTCCTGCACCAGCTCCGCCGTGCGGCGGATGGTGGGCACCAGCTGTTCCAGCAGTTCGCCGGAGCGCTGGGCCACGGCCACGCTGCCGCTGGCCATCTGGCTGATCTCGTTTGCCGCGGACTGGCTGCGCTCCGCCAGCTTGCGCACTTCCGTGGCGACCACGGCGAAACCGCGCCCGTGCTCGCCCGCCCGCGCCGCCTCGATGGCGGCGTTGAGGGCCAGAAGGTTGGTCTGGTAGGCGATTTCTTCGATGATGCCGATCTTGCCGGCGATGGTCTTCATGGCCTGCACCGTCTCGCGGACGGCCTGGCCGCCGGCCTCGGCGTCGCGGGCGCCGCGGCGGGCGATGCTTTCCACCTCGCGGCTGCTGGCGGCGTTGGCCTCCACCGACGCGGCGATCTCCTGCAGGCTGGCCATCGTTTCCTCCACCGACGCGGCCTGCTCGCTGGTGCCGTGCGACAGGCTCTGCGCCGTGGCGGAAAGCTGGCTGGAGGCGGCGCTCAGCGCATCCGACCCCGCGCGCACCTCGCCGATGGTCTGCGACAGCCGGCCCGTCATGTGGCCCATGGCCTGGGCCAGGCGGCCGATCTCGTCGCGCCGGTCCTCTTCCTCCCCCGTGCGGCCGGTGAGGTCGCCCTCGGCCAGCCGCTCGGCGATGCGCACCATCCCCTGCACGGGGGTGGAAAGCTGCGCGCTCAGCAGCAGGGCGATCAGCAGCCCGGCCACCAGCGTGCCCACCGCCGCGGCCCACACGACGGAGCGGGTGGCGGCGGCGGTCTGCGACACCTCGGTCATGAGCGCGGCGCCGCTGGCCTGGTGCGCGTCCTCCAGCGTGCCGATCACCTCGCGGAACGCCACCATGCGCTCGGTGGTGGCGGTGACCAGCGAGTCCGCGGCGGCGCCCTGGGCGCCGGCCGCCAGCGCGGTGGCCGTCCTGTCGCCCGCGGCCTGCATGGCGGCGCGCAGCGGCTCGGCCGCGGCGATGCGGTCCTTGTGCAGTTCGGCGATGCCGGGAAGCTCGGCGTAGCGGGTGAGGCGCTCGGCGGTCTGGCCGATGTTTTCGTGGTACGAGCCCAGCAGCTCGCCGCGCTCGGCGGGCGGGAGCGCGGCGGCCTGGCTGAGGGCCAGCACGGCCTGGTAGCCGTCGCGGTCCACGTTCAGCACCAGCTGAATGCCGGGCATTTCCCGCGCGGTCAGCTGGTTCATCACGTCGCGCTCGGCGTCGGCGCGGCGCACCAGAAAGGCGATGGAGAGCGCCGAGGCGCCCATCAGCAGGGTGACGGCGGCCACCAGCTTGGTGCGAAAGCGCCAGTGGCGCACGGCGAGTCGGGAAGAAAACGACATGGGATCGCTTGGGAGATCAGAAGGTGACCAGCAGGGAGATCCGGCCGCGGCGCGCGGTCAGCGGAGCATCGGCGCCGGTGCGGCGCTGCCAGGTAACGTCGGCCATGACCTTGAGGTCGGCGCCGCGCAGGTACAGGTTCACGAACGGGGTGTTCTCGGTCACGCGGTTGATGCGGGCGGACCGGTCGGGCGTGTATTCCATCCGCCGCGCCCCCGCCTCCAGCCGGGCGGGGAGCAGAAAGACGCCGGCCTGCGCGTAGCCGCCGGAGGCCCGCAGCGCGGGAGCGGCGTCGTTGCGGGGGTCCGCCTGGCGGCGGAACAGCTCCGCCATCACCGAGGCGCCGCGCCAGCGCAGCACCGCGTCCGCGGCGGTCGTGCGCACGGCGGCCAGGTCGCCCCAGTCGGTGGTGCAGGCGGCGGCGCAGGTGCGCGACGGGGCCTGCAGCCCGGCGGTGCCGTTGACCTCGTACAGCCAGCCGCTGTTGTGCGACGCGCTGGCGCCGACGGCAAAGCGGGGATGGCGGGTGTCGCCGAGGGCGATGCCGCTGTACGGCACGGGGCCCAGCGGGGCGAGGACGACGCGGCCCACCCACAGGTTGCCGGCGTCCTGCTGCGCGTTGCGGTTGAAGCCGTCGCCGTTGAAGAGGCCGGCGTAGTACTCCAGCCGTCCTCCCGCGGGCGCGCCCCACACCATCACCCCGTCGTCGTGCCCGCGGCCGAACTCGTCGGCCACGGCGGCGCGGTCCAGGGTGGGCTGCTGAAACACGCTGGTGAGCTGCATGCGCCCCAGCGGCATGATGAAGCGCCCGGCGCGCAGCTGCACGTCCTTGCCGCGCAGGGCGTAGTTCAGGTAGGCGCGGCGCAGCAGGGCGCTGGTGCTGCCGAAGTCCAGCTGCACGTCCACCGTGGCGCGCGGGTCGTAGATCCACCCGCTGAACCCGATGCGCGCCCGGTGGATGCGGAACAGGCTGGTGTCGCCCACCACGGGCCCGCTCACCGGGGGCGCCGCGGCGTCGGGCGCGCTGTACGACCAGGCGGTCTGCACGCGCCCGGTGAGCGTGATGTGGTAGTCCACCGGCGACGCGATCATGGAAACCGTCGCGCGGGCCGTGTCGCGCCGCGGTGGTTCCGCCGGGGCGGCGGGCGGGACGGTGTCCGCGTGCACCGCGTCGCTGGGGGAGGGCTGCACGGCGGCGGCGGGGGCTTGGGCGGCGGCGCGGGCGGGGAGCGCCAGCGCGGCGGCCAGGGCAAGGCGGCGAAGGGTCACGATTCCGCCTCCATGGCCAGCCACTCCGCGGCGCCCGCGGCCGAGGCGGCCAGCGACTCGCGCGACAGGACGGTGTCCAGTTCCAGCAGCAGGGCAAAGCGGCCGCCCTGGCGAACCATTCCGCGCAGGTGCTCCACCGCCACCCCGGCACCGAAGTCCGGCGGCGGCTGAATCTCGTGCTCCGCCACGTCCAGCACCTGGCGCACGGAGTCCACCAGCACGCCCATGGTAAGCGGCGCGCCGTCGCGCACGGCCTCCACCACGACGATGCAGGTGCGCGCGCCGATTTCCGTGGGGGCCAGCCCCAGACGTACGGCCAGGTCGATGATGGGCACCACGGCGCCGCGCAGGTTCAGGACGCCGTGCACCCCCAGCGGGGCGCCGGGGACGGCCGTAACCACTTCATATCGCAGGATTTCCTTTACCTGCAGAATGCCGAGCGCGTACTGCTCGCCGGCCAGCTCAAAGCTCAGGTACTGCTCCGTGGCGGTGTCCGCCGCGGCAAAGGCCATCTCGGTCATGCGGGGTTTCTGGAGGGGGGAGAGGCGGGAGGGGGCGTCAGCCGTTGCCGGCCAGCAGGGCGTGCAGCCGCGCGGTGTGCAGGGCGGCGCCGCCGTGCAGGCGAAGGAGCGAGAACAGGTCGTCGTCAAACGGCACCCATCCGCCCTTCTGCGGCAGCAGCCCGTAGATGAGCACCATGGCGCCCATGCGCCCGCCGGTGCTCATGGGGAGCGCGGCCAGCAGGGGAACCTCCTCGGCCAGCCGCGCCTCGCCCGTGCGGATGGCGTCCACGACGGCCAGGGAGCGCGCCGCATCCGCCACGCGGGCCTCGTCGACGCCAAAGACGAGCAGGGGAGTGAGCGAGCCGTCCGCGTCCACGTCGGCCACGGCGAACTCCTCGCTCCCGATCAGGTTGATGACGACGTCCTGAATGGCGCTGAGCACGTCCGCCATCCGCGGCGAGCCGTGCAGCAGGTCGCAGGCGACGCACAGCTTGGCCAGCAGCGTGTTCTGCTGCTGCAGGTCGGTGGAGCGGTGGGCGGCGGCCTGGGCGTCGCTGAGCGCGGCCTGCTGGGTGCTGAGCCGCTGGCTCAGGCCGGCGATCTGCCACGAGAGCATTTCGTTGCGCCGGTCCTGCTCCAGGGTGCGCACGGCGAGCACGTCGACGGCGCCGGTGGGGCTGTTGTGCATGGGCACGCAGAGGCGGACGGAATATCAGGCAAGCCCGGTTTCAGTCCGCCGGGGTGCGGCGGAACGGCGGGCTGGGAATCCGGGCCCAACACAAGGCCGGTTCCGTGCCCCGTGCCGCGCCGCCATCTGTTGTCGGGAAAATCCCAGCAACAGCGCGGGTTTTTGCCTGACGGCGCGTTTCTGTTGAGCGGATGGGGAGAGGGGGGTGCGGCAGAATGCCGCAATCCGGGGCACTTTTGCCGGCGGCAGGATTGCGCGTCGGCGGATTCTGGACGAGGGAGAACTGAACCCACCGGTATCCTGCCGCCCACCTCGGCGCTGAGGCGTCATTCTGAAGGAGCGTGCGCCGCGCTCTCCCCGGCACCGCGTTCATGCGCGACTGAAGAATCCCGGACCGACACGTCCGCCGCACCGCGGTCCGGCGCGGCGTGCTCCAGCCTCTCCCGCCGCGCCCGCAGCGTCCGAGCGCGGCGCGGCAACCGGGCGTGCATCGGATGCAGTGGCGCGGGATTCTTCGGTCACGCAGCTCCGCGGCGGTTCCTCGGCTCCGCCGGTGTCCCGCCGCCCACCTCGGCGCTGAGGCGTCATTCTGAAGGAGCGTGCGCCGCGCTTT
>NZ_DASVTX010000300.1:0-7368 GCF_036387355.1 Longimicrobium sp. | reverse complement strand
GTCAGCCCCGGCGGCCGGGACGCCCGGGGTGCGCGCCAGTTCGATCTCTTCCAGGATCTGCTGCTGCACGCGGAACGACGAGCGGGTGTTTTCTTCGATGTCGATCATCAGCACGAACATGCCGGCGAGCGCCAGCATGCCCACGGCCACCACGATGGAGGCCATGAGCACGATGCCGCCCTGAATGCCGCTGAGCCCGTCGTTGCCCAGGGTGCTGAAGAACATGAGCCCGCCCAGCAGAACCAGCAGCACCGCCAGAAAGCGGATGGCGTTCAGCAGAATGCGAAGGCTGCTGTACCGCGTTTCTACGCCGGCCAGCCGGCGGGGAGCGCGGCGCTCCTTCATCAGGTTGCCGCACTTGGGGCAGCGGTCGGTGGTGGGGTCGTCCACCACGGTACCACACCGCGTGCACTGGACCGGGGTGCTGAACAGGTGCAGGGACATCGTGCGCTTCCGGGATCATGGACGCGCCGCCGGAGCCCGGCGGCGCGAAGGGTTTCCTGCCGTGTCGAGAAACCCGTCCAGGGAGCAACGCGCGTGCCACCCCCGGGCCGCGCGCGAGCGTTCAGGCCAGCGCGGGTTCGCGGGTGCCCATGGCGTGCACCGCGGCGGCCAGGCGGCGCATGCGCACCAGGCGAAGCGAGCGGGCCGTGTGGCGGATCACGGAGCGAAAGCGGCGGCAGGTACGGCACTCCAAGTCGTATCCGGAGGCGTCGAGCACCAGGTAGCGGGTCATGCGGGTGACGGGGCGGGCCTGCAGAAGCTCGCGGCAGAGCGGGCAGCAGGGCCGGCGTCCTTCGCGAAGCTGCGTGTCGATGGCCTTGGCCGAACGGCTGTCGAAGCCGCGCCAGGCAGAGGCGCGGCGGCCCGGGGTGCGAACGTCCTGTTGCATGGAGATCGTGCGGTGGTGCGAACGGTCGGGGCCGGTCACCAGGCCCGGATGGACGAAAACATCTGAGGGCAGGAACAATGCCATTCCGTCCGCTTTCCGGCCGCCGTTCCGCCCCCGTGCTCCCATCCTGTTTTCCGCAGGGCACTTACGATTTCCTGAAGATCGCGGAACAACGGAGAGGGAAGGCACCGGCCGCTCACGTGAACCACCGATCGCACAGAATCCAAGGAGATGCAAGACCGGAATGGAGCTTGTGGGCACGAGAAAAGGCGTCCGTCCACACGGGCGCCCCTATTCCCTATTCCCTATTCCCTATTCCCTATTCCCTATTCCCTATTCCCCGCCGTTCCCTCGATGTCCGCCCACCGCACCAGCTCCCGCAGCGGCGCCCGGCCGTCGTGGTGCCACCAGGGCGGCGGCCACGCCATCTGCCCCAGCGCGGTAAAGCGGCTCGCGCCCAGGGGGGCCAGCGCCTCCGCGACGGTGCGCGTTTCCTCCGCGGTCCCGGCGACGCCCACGGTCTGCAGCACGGCGCCGAACGGCTCCACCAGCGCCGCGATCTCCGCCAGCGAGCCGACGGGCTTTACGCGGACCAGGCGGTTGAGGCACGAGGCGGCGAAGTCCGGGCGGGGATCGTGGACCACCGTCCACGCGGTGCCCTCCGCCGACGCGTGCAGGCGCGTGCCGCCGCCGCCCGCTTCGGCGAATTCGGCCTCCGCGCGCACCTGGCGGATGGCGGACGACTCGCCGGGCGCCAGCGCGCCGCGCGGGAGCTCGCGCTCCACCGCCGCCATTTCCTCGGCCAGCAGCGCCGCCCACGCCCGCGGCGACACGTTCCCGCCCTCCTGCACGTAGAACAGGTGCGGCGACACACACCCCTGCTGGTCGAACGTGGATGCGTCGTGCGCGGCGCCCCGGGCGGCTTCGCGCGCGGCCTCGCCCCGCAGCGCGCCCTGCGCGACGATGCCGAACGAGACCTTGGGGCCGTAGCCCAGAAAGCGCGCGGTGGCCGGGGTGCGGGCCCGGATGGCGCTCACCGCCTCCGCGCCGCCGTAGACGACCACCGCGTCGGCGCCGTCCAGCGCGGCGCGCTCCATCGCCTCGTCCCCGCCGGGCCAGTACGTCACGGCCAGGCAGGCGCCCAGCTCCGCGTCCGCCTCGGCGATGCCGCGCGCAAAGAGCGCGGCCAGCAGCGGCTCGCCCACCGCCGCCTTGCCCAGCGTGGCCGCCTTTACCAGCAGCGAACGGATGAGCGAGGTGACCGCCACGCCGGGGACGTTGCCGCTGAACACGTGCACCGCCAGCCGCGGCCCGAACGCCGCGTGAAAGCCGCCCGTCCGCGCCGCGGGCTGAAAGCCGTCCAGCACCCGCGGATCGCCGAACTCGGCCCGCAGCAGCTCCCGCAGGCGGGGCGCGCGCCAGTCCGCCGCCATGCGGTCCAGCACCAGGCGGATCATGGCGGGCGAGTACGCGGTCACGGCGGGAAGCGCGCGCTCCGCCGCCTGCCGCAGCGGGTCCGCGGGGTCCAGCAGCCGCGCGGCCACGGCGTCCACCACGGCGATGATCTCCGCGACGGGGCGGCGCGCCAGCACCCGGTCGCGCGCGGCCACCAGCGCCTCCACCTGCCGCTTGAGGTCCGCCGGGGCCAGGCGCGGAATGCGCACCTCGAACGCCTCCTCGCCCTTGCCGTACGACCACGTGGTCGCGCGCGGGTGGTCCAGCGCGGGAAGGTGAAAGGCGTCGATCACCGCCGGGCGGTGGGCGCTCACCGGCATGGTGCGCCGCTCCGGTGCATGGGCATCAGAGGAAGTCCCAGAAGGTGGGGTTGGCCTCCACGATTACCTCCCACCGGCCGCCCGCGCCGAAGCCGCGCGCCACGTCCACGCGCAGGATGTCGTACAGCAGCCCCACGCCCACGCCTACGGAAGCCATCCCCCCGCGCCGGTCCAGCGGCGACAGCCCCGCCTCGTTCACGGTGCGGAACACGTCGCCGGTCCACCCCGCCGCGCCGAACACCCGGCCGCGGACAAAGGGGTGCGCCAGATCCCACGCGTACGCCGCGCGCCCGAAGCCGTAGCTGTCGCCCCCGTACGAGCGGAAGTCATAGCCCGGCACCGTGCCCCGCCCGCCCACGCGCCACTGCGCCTGCGGCGGCACGTCGCCCAGCGCGGCGCCGGTGGAGCCGTCCAGCGTCCACTCGCCGCTCCCTCCCGTGCGGAAGCTGAGCGCGCCATCCACCCGCGGCCGCACGAACTCGTACCCGCCGTCCTCATCCGCGGGGCGCAGCGATCCGCCATCCACCGAGAGGCCGAGCGTAAGGCCGCGCTCCACCAGCGCGGGTGCCTCGCGGCGGATGGAGAGCGTGCCTCCCACCAGCGTGCCCCGCACGATGTCGGGCACGGGGCGGAACGCATCCGATCCGCCCAGGAGGGAAAAGTCCGAGGCCAGGCGCGCCTGGTCGTGCCGCTCCAGCCGGAGCGCCGCGGAGCCGGTCCACGCGCCCAAGGGCCGCTCGCCGCGCACTTCGGCGCCGCTGGCGTAGAACGGATCGCTGTAGTCGCTCCCCGCGATCAGTGCGGACAGCGAGTTCATCGCCCCCGAAATCACCGGCCCGTACCCCACGTCCCGCGGCTGGCGGAAGTACAGGCCCAGCCCGGCGCGGTCGCCCGGAGCGCCCCGCCACGCATCCACCTCCGCAAAGGGGCGCAGCGTCGCGGTCGCGATCCCCGCGCGCAGGGCGAGGGAGGTGCGCTCCGCGGGAGTGACGCGGTAGCCCAGGGAGAGGGCGAGCCCCTCCGCGCGGTTGTACCGCAGCGTGCGGGTGGCGCCGGCCAGGTCCACGCGGTTCCCCGGCAGCCCGCTCAACAGACGGCGGCCCAGCAGTTCGGCGGCCTCGGCGCGCACGTCGCCCAGCTCGGTGGCCGGGCTGAGCCCCGCCTCGCGCAGATCCGCGTCGATCCCCTGCTCGAAGTTGAAGGAGCGCCGCTGCGCCTCGGGCACCGCCACCACGGGGCGGCCGCGGAACAGCTCCGGCCCCAGCCCCTGGTTGAAGCGGTAGTTGGAGATGCGCATGGTGCCGCGGATCATTCCCCCCGCGGGCAGGCCCAGTTCCGGGAGCTGGCGGCGGATTTCCACCTGCTGCTGGATGGGGAGCCAGAAACGGCCCTTGTACAGGCCGTTTTCCATGCGGATGTTGATGAAGTCCAGCTCGCGGTCCACGTACGACGACGGGGTGAACGTAAAGTCCATCCGCACGATGTCGCCCGCGCGGCGGTCCACGTACACCGAGCCGACCAGGGCGGGCTGCGACGGATTGCGCGGGCGCACCTCCAGCTTGTACACGCGCACCGGCTCCGCCACGCCGGGCAGGCGAATGCTGCTGCTGTCCGCCAGCCGGTAGTCGTACAGCGTGGGCCCGGCGCCCGACGCGGGGTGCAGCACGTCGCGCACCTCGTCGCCGTCGCCCAGCCGGATCAGGTCGCCGAAGTTGTCCTGCACCACGGACAGGTGGTCCTGGTGGTACTGGATGTTGGTGGGCAGGTCGCGCCGGTCGCGCAGCCCGATGATGCGCTGCTTGGTGAGGTTGGGGGCACGCCAAAGCACGTCGAGCGCCACCTGGTCGGTCTTGACCAGGGTGCGCTCGCCGGTGTCGCGGCGGTCCAGGTAAAAGTAGATGTAGCCGCGCGCGTCGGCCTGGTAGTCCACCATGCCGGTATCCGCCTGCGTCTGCTGCCGGCGGTCGCGGGCGCGCTGCACCAGTTCCAGGGTGCGCTGCGAGTTCCACCCCTCGGGCTCCTGCGCGCGCGCGGGGGCCGCTCCCAGCACGGCCGCCAGCGCGGCCAGCGCCGCCGCCATCCCTCTGCTTCGCACCGAGTACCGCTCCCGCGGAAAAAGATCAAAAAACAGTGCTGAGTGCGGAGTGCGGAGTGATCAGTGCTCAGTACCCAGTGCTCAGTGCTCAGTCCTTAGTGCTCAGTCACCGGGCACTGGGCACCGGGCACTTGAACCTGGGCACTTCATTCCGCACTTCCACTCCGCCCTCCGGTCAGCCGCAGGCGCCGGTGGAGAGCGAAACCAGCAGCGATCCGTTGATGGTGCTCTGCAGCCCTTCTTCGCTCACGCCCGCAGCGCGCGCGTAGTCGGCGCGCGACACGGGATACGCGAAGTTGTCGCCTGCCGACGCGGTGAGGCGCTTGCCGCCCGCGTCGCTGAAGCGCAGGGTCAGGCCGCGCGGCAGCAGCAGCTCCGCGGGGATCCCGCCGCTGGGCAGGTCCAGCACGATCGCCTCCTGCCCGTAGGTCACGTTCCCGCGCAGCTGCTGCAGAAAGTTGTCGCTCTGCCGGGTGTAGACCAGGTCGTAGGTGCCGTTGCCGGCCACGGCCAGCGTGGGCTCCGGGCGCCCGGCCGCCGGCGTGGTGTCCACCACCGTGCGCAGCAGCTGCGCGGCGGGAAGAATGGCGTTGGACGGGGTGAACGCCAGGTCGCAGACCTGGTACACGCCCGCCACGTCCGCCGGGTTCAGCCGGTTGGACTGGGTGCCGCCGCCGTCGCAGGCGGAAAGGAGCGCCGCGGCCAGCAGGGCGCCGGCGGAAAGTGCAAGCTTCATGATTCGGGATTGCAATCGGGTTCAATCAGGGCGACGTGCCGGGCGGGGGTGTACCCTCCGGAGACCCGTCCGGGTCCGTGCCGCCCTGCGCGCCGTCCTCGGCGTCGCGCTCCAGCATGGCCGCCTGCGGATCCAGGTAGGCGTTCAGCGAAGCCAGAATGGCGCGGTCCACCATGCCGTCGATCTGCTCCATGGCGGCGTACGCGCCTTCCACCCGCGCGCCCACGGCGGTGAGGTGCGCCCAGATGGCGCGGCGGAACATCAGCAGCTCCAGCACCGTTTCGGCGATGTTGTAGCCGCTGAGCCGCCGCATGAAGCCGTGCACGGTGGCGAACTGCTCCGCGTCGTCGCGCGAGCGGTTGATCTCCAGCCGGTCCAGGATAGCGTCAAACAGCTGCGGCACGTGGTCCAGCAGCAGCGGCTCGGCCAGGGCCTGCCCCGTGGTCATGGCCTGGTTGGCGCGCACGCGCTCCATCCAGTCGCGCAGCACGGTTTCGCGCCCGCCGCGCAGCTGTTCCACGGCGCGGCTCAGGTCGCGCGCCTCGCGCTCGGTATAGAACTGGGTTTCCGTCTCGTTCACCGCGCCTCCCGGGGTTGCTGGTGCGGGGGAAGCATAGCACCGCGCGCCTGCCCCCGGAAGCGTCAGCCGGCGCCCGCCAGCACCAGAAACACGTCGTACAGCGCGTGCGTCCACGCGGCGATGCCGAAGCCGCGCCACACGTACAGCGCGCTGAACGCCAGCCCGGCGATGAGGCGAAAGGTGAAGCTGCCCAGTTCCAGCGGGTACGCGTACGGGCCGATGTAGTGAAAGGCGGAAAACAGGAAGGCCGAGGCGATCACGGCCACCGGCGCCGCCGTCGACCTCCGCATCCCCAGCGCGGGGAGCAGGGCCAGCAGCCCGCCCGTGAGCAGCACGCGAAAGAGCAGTTCCTCGTAGATGCCGGCGCCCAGGGAAAGGACGACCCCCTGCCCCACGGGAAGGGTGCCCAGCGCGCCGTCCGCCGCCATCCGCACGAATCCGCCCAGCAGCGCCTGCGTGGCGGTGCTCACCACGACGCCGAAGGCGAGCGCGTACACCGCGCTTTCCGCCAGCATGCCGGCGAACAGCCGGGGGCGCACCTGCACCCGCTTCCGGCGCTGCTCCCGCGCAATGAGCACGGCGCCGAGCAGCGCGAGCGCCGTGGTAAAAGCCAGGGTGCCGCTTACGCCGCCCGCGGCCAGCAGGGTGCGCAGGAGCACGTCGGCGCCGTTGCGCATGCCGCCGCGGTCCGTGGCCGTGAGCGCCGCCCCCACCTCGTACAGCACCAGCAGGGGAAGGGCGAACAGCAGCGTGTAGGTGTGGGTCCGGGTGGTTTGCAGGTACGCGCGCATGGTCCTTGTCCGGCGGTTCCGGCGCGGGGTTCGCGGCGGGTGGCCTGTCGATTGCGAAATTCGGCTCGAGATTCGGCGCCGCACCTCATCGGACGGGTGGAGCGCGCGATAAGTTTCCCCGGGAGCGGGTTGATGCGTCTTACGAGGTACGGGACGGGTGTGGCGGCGGCGCTGGCGTGCGCGGGGTGCAGTGTGCTGGGCATCGGCGGGGGCGCGCCCGTGGAGACGCCCGCGCAGGTCGCCCAGCGGGCCAGCCTGGACACCGCCATCGTGCGGGAGGTGGAGGCGCGCCTGGCCGCCGAGCCCTCCATCGGGAGCGGGAAGGTACGCCCGGTGGTGATGGGGGGCGAGGTGCAGCTGCACGGCGCCGTGCAGGGGTTCGGGGCGCTGCAGTGCGCGCAGGCCAACGCCGGGCTGGTGCCCGGGGTGACGCTGGTGGTGGATTTCCTCGTTCTGCAGCCCGGCCCCGCCCGCGTCACCTGCCTGGCCCCGCGCGTCT
>NZ_DASVTX010000299.1:0-24910 GCF_036387355.1 Longimicrobium sp. | reverse complement strand
GGCGATCATCCCCGGGCTACGCCGTGGACTTCGGGGGGAGGTAGCCGCGGACGAGGGCCTCGTCCAGCAGGCGCAGCAGCCACGGCCACACCGCCGGCGCGCCCCGCTCGATGGGCGCCATGCGGATCATCACCTGCTCGTACGTCACGGCGTGCTGCTTCCAGCTTCCGCCCTCGCTGGCAAAGTTGAGCAGCACCGGCTGCACGCGGTCCATCGCCACGGCGAAGCGGGCGGTGGGTGTTTCTCCCTCCTCGAACTCCTCCCACAGCCCCGTAAGTTCCGCCGCCTGCTCCGGCGGCAGCAGCCCGAACACCCGCGCGGCGGCCGCCTGCTCGCGTTCTTCCTTGCCCACGTTGGCGGCCGCGTCGTAGGCGAACGCGTCGCCCGCGTCAATCTCCACCACGTCGTGCAGCAGCGTCATCAGGACGGCGCGGACGGGATCGGTGCCGGCGGGTGCGTGCTCCGCCAAGGCGAGCGCGCACAGGGCCAGGTGCCACGAGTGCTCCGCGCTGTTCTCGCGCCGCTCGCCGCCCAGCACCCGCGTCTGCCGCAGAATCCCCTTCAGCCGGTCTACCTCCAGCAGAAACCGCATCTGCCGCTCCAGACGGTCGCCGGGAAGGGTCGACGGGAGGATGCCGATGCCGGAACTCATTCCGCGGCCCGGGCTTCTGCTTCTTCGGCCAGGCGGCGCTCGCGGCGGCGGATCGCGCCCGCGTGAAGCCTGCGGTCCTCGTCCGTTTCCAGGATCAGCGGCGGAACGGGGCTGGGGCGCCCGTTGAACCTGTCCAGCGCCACGTAGGTGAGAAAGCAGACGTTGGTGCAGCGACGCTTGCCGGTTTCCACCTGCTCCGCTTCCACCGTCACCATCACCTCCATGGACGAGCGGCCCACGTACACCAGCCGGCCGTGCGCCTCCACGTAGTCGGTGGCGTAGATGGGCTCGCGGAACTCCACGCGGTCCACGGCCACGGTCACCACGGGGTGGCGGGCATGGCGCCGCGCCACCACGCCGCCACACTTGTCCACCAGCGCCAGGATCTCGCCGCCGAACACGTTACCGTGGTGGTTCAGCTGGTCCGGCATCATGCTCTCGGAGAGCGTGGATGCGGACTCGCGCGCGGTCTTGCCCTGCGGGGATTCCTGCTCGGCGTCGCTCACGTTCATCGGTCGTTCAGGGTTTCGGGATCGGCTGCCCACGTTGCGACCCGGTCGATCCACGGCTGCGGCCCCGCTTTGTACAAGCTCAAGAAGCGCGGCCGGTCCTGGGAGGCCAGCATCGCGGCAACATCCGCGTGCATCCACCCGATTGCCTCCACGATCCTGTCGTAGAGCGCTGGATCCGCCAGGTGAAGAATCCGCTCATGGTGAAACACCCGGTTTCGGATCATGCGGATTTCAGAGAACCGCGCGTAGAAAGCCGCGCGACTGCGCTCCTCGCCCGCGGAGTTGGGAAAAACCTGCGAGAGGAGTTCGGGCCAGAGCCGCTGCCGGGGCGGGAGCCTCCAATTCTCGTACTGCGAGTCCAGCAGGCGAGTCCAGAAGCCGAACGATAACTCCGCAACGAGTGCGTCTTCGGTCAACACACGACGGTCCCTCCGCCAACGTGCTGCGCGGCTATGATTCGCGATCACCTCTGCAACCCGAGCCTGTTCTGGAGCGAGGAGGGTAGGAGGCTCTGCGTTCAACCATGAAACCAGTCCCCTGCGGGTTCTGTATTCCTGAACAGGCCGGAGTGCCCGGATGCACGCATGAAGGTGATTCCTCAGGCCTACTTCCGCCCAATTGAGCACCGTGTGCAGGCTGCGGGCAAGCTCGGCGTCAAAGAGGTACCGGCCGATGATCGCGTCCCAGTTGTTTGCCGTTCCATCGGCGTGCGCCAGCAGGCGCGCCACGGAAACGGCGTGCCGAATGGATGCGTGTAGCGGGCGCCACTCCGACTGTGGGAGCGCCGAAGTGTGGCCTGGGCGCGAGTTGACCATGGGTGAGGATCGGTTTAGATTATGAGTGTACCCCGTGCCCTCACCGCTTGCGGTGCCGCCGGGGACTGAGAGGCGCCACCGGAACTTTCCGGTGTGCGCCTCTCTGCGTTTTCGCCTTCTCCACTCGCGTTTCTCCAAGAGAAACGCCGGCTCAGATATCCTACATCGCTGATCGCCAAAGGCCCAAGCCGCGACCCGCCACCTTGCGGACGGGTTTCTCAGCTTATATGATGATCATCATATAAGCGGGTTCACTCGGGCTCGGGAGGCGGGGATGGCTGACGCATACATCATCGACGCGGTGCGCACTCCTCGCGGGCGGGGGAAGCGCGGCAAGGGTTCGCTCACGGAGATTCATCCGCAGGAACTGCTTGCGCAGACGCTCAACGCGCTCGCCGCGCGGACGAACGTCAACCGCGACGACGTGGACGACGTGGTGGTGGGCGCGGTTTCGCAGGTGGGCGAGCAGGGCGCCAACATCGCACGGCAGGCGGTGCTGGCCGCGGAGTGGCCGGTGCAGGTGGGCGGCGTATCCCTCAACCGCTACTGCGGTTCGGGGCTGCAGGCCGTGAACTTCGCCGCCATGGGTGTCATGAGCGGCATGCAGGACGTGGTGGTGGGCGGCGGGGTGGAGAGCATGTCGCGCGTGCCCATGGGCTCCGACGGCGGCGAGGGCGACGGGCTGAACCAGCGCCTGCGCGTGCAGCACCACCAGGTTCCGCAGGGCATCAGCGCCGACCTGATCGCCACCATGGAGGGTTTTTCCCGCGAGGAACTGGACGCGTTCGCCCTCCGCTCGCAGCGGCTGGCCGCGGAGGCGCAGCAGGCCGGGCGCTTTGCGGGAAGCCTGTTCCCCGTCGTGGACCCGGAGACGGGCGGCGTGGCGCTGGACCACGACGAGTTCCTGCGCCCCGAGACCACAATGGAGGGGCTCGCGGCGCTCAAGGGCGCCTTTGCCGCCGCCGGGGCAACGGTTGCCGGGCCGAATGGCGAAACGCTGGACGAGATTGCGCTCGCCCGCTTTCCGCGCGAGGGCGGCATTCAGCACCTGCACACGGCGGGCAATTCCAGCGGCATCGTGGATGGCGCCGCCGCCGTGCTGATCGCCTCGCCGGACTACGCGCGCGCCCACGGCCTCACGCCGCGCGCCCGCATCCGGTCGATGGCGATCCTGGCCGAGGACCCCGTCATCATGCTCACCGCCCCGGCGGAGACCGCGCGCAAGGCGCTGCGCAAGGCGGGGATGGAGGTGTCCGACATCGACCTGTGGGAGATCAACGAGGCGTTCGCCGCCGTGCCGCTGCAGGTGATCCGCCGGCTGGGGCTGGACATGGACCGTGTGAACGTGAACGGCGGATCCATCGCGCTGGGCCATCCGCTTGGCGCCACCGGTGCGATGCTGCTGGGCACCGCGCTGGACGAACTGGAGCGCCGCGACCTGTCCACCGCGCTCATCACGCTCTGCATCGCGGGCGGGCAGGGCGTGGCCACCGTCATCGAGCGCGTCTGATGCCGGCCGTGGCGGGGAAGGATTTGGAGCGCAGCCGCACCATTAGCTGGGAAGATCCCCTCCCGGGTGCCAGAGCGGGCGCGGAGATGGCGGGATTGGAGTACCTGCGGGCCATGCAGGCGGGCCGGCTCCCCGCGCCGCCCATCATGGCGACGCTGGGGATCGGGATGGAGTCGGCGGACGAGGGGCGCGTCGTCTTCTTCTGCGATCCGGACGAGTACCACTACAACCCCATCGGCGTGGTGCACGGCGGGCTGGCGGCCACGCTGTGCGACACGGCGACGGCGTGCGCGGTGCACTCCACGCTGCCGGCGGGGACGGCGTACACCACCCTGGAGATCAAGGTGAACTACGTCCGCGCGCTCACCCGCGACACGGGCCGCATCTTCTGCGAGGGCACGGTGATCCACGCGGGCGGGCGGGTGGCCACGTCGGAGGCGCACATCCGCGACGCGCGGGGGACGCTGTACGCGCACGCCACCAGCACGTGCATGGTGTTTCGCCCGGCGCGCGGGGGCGGCGGATGACGCGGTATCCGGCCGGGCACCGGGAGCGCACCCGGCGGCAGATCCTGGACGCGGCCGCCCGCGTGCTGCGGGAAAAGGGTGTGGACGGCACCAGCGTGGCGGACGTGATGGCGAGCGCCGGACTCACGCATGGCGGCTTCTATGCGCACTTTCCCAACAAGGACGCGCTGGTGGCCGAGGCGTGCCGGTCCGCGGTGGACCAGACCGGCGAGGCGCTCGGCGCGGTGATGGAGGACGTGGGGGAGGAGGACCGGTTCGCGGCGTACCTGCGGGCGTACCTGAGCCGCACGCACCGCGACGATCCCGGCGCGGGCTGCCTGATGCCGCCGCTGGCGGGGGAGATGCCGCGCCAGCCTCCGGAGGTGCGCGCGGCCTTTACCGGCCAGGTGCGGCGCGCGCTGGAGCGCACGGAGGCCAACCTTCCGCCGGGCGTCGACCCCGCGGAGCGCGAGGACGTGGCGATCGCGGTGCTGGCGGGAATGGCGGGTGCGATGATGCTCGCCCGCGCCGTGGACGACCCCGCGCTCAGCGACCGCATTCTTCGGGCAACGCGGCACGTGCTCACCGAGACATTCGGGGCCGCGGGCGACTGAAGTCGCGGCAACAACGGCGCAAAGTCCGCCTGCGCGGACTGCGGCGGACACTATGGGGCAGAGAGCGTCACTCTGCGCGTCCGCCTGTCCAGAGCGAATGAATTCGCCGCTGGAACAGCACGAAGTCCGCCTTCGCGGACTGCATCCCGCACCACCGGCGCGGATGCCGGATGCAGTTGAATTGAAGCCCCGAACGGCGCGCCTATGGCGCCGTGTCGGGGCTTTCCGCTTTTGGAGCGGCGGATTTATCTGCTCAGGACACTCCGCTCACCGCGACCGGCTCTGATTCGCACGATTCATCATCTGGACCGGTGCGCCTGTTCCGTCCGGGCGCTCGTCATCCATCCCCCTCACGTCCGGAAGAGCGTCGGCTCGGCGGCGAGGGCGGCGATGCGGCGCTGGGCGACGGGGAGAGCGTATTCTGATACGCGGTCCCACGGGACCCAGACCGCCGCATCGTATCCGGCGGGATCGGGCTCGCCGCTGAGGACGGCGCAGCGCACGGCGTGGTAGGTCGCGCGGACGTGCGTGAACACGTGCTCCACCACGCCCACGGGCTCGCCCGCGCGCACGTGCATCCGCAGGCACTCCCGCGCGGCGCGCTCGACGGCGGCGGAAAGGGATTCGCCTTCCGCGCGGATCACGGCGGGGAAAGCCCACATGCCGCCGAGGCGCACGTGCACGGGGCGGCGCACCAGGATCACGTGCCCATCCCGCTCGATGACGGGAACGGCGGTGTCCTCGTGCGGAATGGCGCGCGCCTTCTTCTTCGCCGGGCGCTCGGCCTGCGTGCCGGCCGCGTACGCCGCGCAGAACTCGCGGACGGGGCACTCGCCGCAGCGGGGTGTGCGCGGAACGCAGACGGTGGCGCCCAGTTCCATTACCGCCTGGTTCACGTCGCCGGGGCGCTCGCCGCGCACCAGGTCGCCCGCCATCTCCCACAGCGCGTCTTCGCAGGGCGCAGGGTCGTCCATCCACCGGGCAAAGACGCGCCGCACGTTCCCATCCACCAGCGGCTCTTCGCGCCCAAACGCAATCGACATCACCGCGCCCGCCGTGTATCGCCCCACGCCCGGCAGCGCGCGGAAACCCTCGGGATGATCCGGCACGATGCCGCCGTGCTGGTCGCGGACGGTCTGGATGGCGCGATGGAAGTTGCGGGCGCGCGAGTAGTAGCCGAGGCCTTCCCACGCCTTGAGCACGTCGTCCAGCGGCGCGTCGGCGAGCGCCTCCACGTTGGGGAACCGCTCCAGCCACCGCGCGAAGTACGGCCGCACCGTTTCCACGCGCGTCTGCTGCAGCATCACCTCCGAAAGCCAGACGGCGTACGGGTCCGCGGCCTCGCCCGGCGCCGCGCGCCACGGCAGGTCACGGCGGTGGACGTCGTACCAGGAGAGCAGGGCGGGGCGAAGGGCGGGAGGGAGCAAGGTCAGGGAGTGCGAGAGTGCAAAAGTACGAAAGTACGAAAGTACGAAAGTGGTTGCGCGGGTGGCGCGAACTGGGCGGCTGAGCGAGTGAACTCGCCGCAACAACTGCTGAAAGCCTCACGATACCGCTGTGAGGCTGCCCTTGCGCGAGGCGTGGTGCGGTGACGAACGCCGCCCCCGCGCTGAGGTCCCTTTCGCCCGCGACAGCGGAGAGGGCCACGGAGAGGGGGCCTTTCCGCGTGCTCGGTGCCCTTCGAAGCGCGCCGATCCGCCGTTCTCCCCTCTCCGCGCGGCTGTTTGCGCGGGGAGGGGCAGGGGAGGGGCCCGCAGCCCGGGGCACGCGCCAATCTTCGCGTTCCGCACGGATCTGGGGTGTGCCCCCTCTCCCACATCTGTTCGTGGGAGAGGGTGGACGCGTCTCAGCGCGGCCGGGTGAGGGCCCCAGCCGAGGCACGCCCCCGCGTCCGCAGAACACGCCACCTCCCCACACGCACCCCTCCGAACGCCTCGCCCCCTCCCGAGCCGCCGTCCCGCTACTCCGCCTGCAGCAACTCCGGCACCTTCACCAGCACCACGCCCATGATCAGCAGCATCGCCACGCACCCGATCGCCAGGGCGGCGGGGGCGTTGATCCACCGGGCCAGCGCGCCGGCCTGCAGCGATCCCAGCGGCGTCATTCCCACGAACATGAATACGTACACCGACATCACGCGGCCGCGAAGCCCGTCCGGAACGCGGGCCTGCAGCAGCGCGTTCAGTGTGGCGTTGTTCAGGATCACCATGAAGCTCGCCGCCGCAAGCAGAAGCAGCGACAGCGGATACCACGGCGACAGCGCAAACCCGATCAGCAGCGTCACGAACGCGAAGCACGCGCCCACGATCATCCGCCCGCGGTGCATCACCAGCTTTCCCGCCGCCAGCAGCACGCCTGCGACAAGCGCGCCCGCCCCCGCCGCCGACAGCAGCATCCCCAGCCCGCGCGGCCCCACGTGCAGCACGTCGCGCGCAAACACGGGGAGCAGCATGGAATACGGAAACACCGTGACCGACATGGCCGCAATCATCCACACCAGCGTGCGCACCACGCGGTCCGAGCGGATGTACGCCAGCCCTTCGCGCAGGTGCTCCATCACGCTCGCATCACCCGTGGCGGGATCGGGAATGAACGACGGCAGGCGCAGCATCATCAACCCCGCGATCACCGCCACGTACGAGAACGCGTTGGCGTAGAAGCACGCCGCGATCCCCGCCCCGCCGATCAGCGCGCCCGCCACCGCCGGGCCCACGATGCGCGACCCGTTGAACGCCGCGGAGTTGAGCGCGATGGCGTTGGCGAGATCCTCCTTGCCCACCAGCTCCGCGAAGAACGACTGGCGCGTGGGGATCTCGAACGCGCTCGCCGTCCCCAGGACGAACACGAGCCCGAGCAGGACGGGATAGGTGATGGCGTGCAGCCCCGTCAGGATGGCGATGGCGAGCGCGCAGGCCAGCATGACGCACTGCGCGGTGAGGATGATGCCGCGCTTGTCGCGCCGGTCCGCCACCACGCCGGCGTACAGCCCCAGGAACAGCGTGGGGAGTGACGCCACCGCCGTCACCAGCCCCAGCTTGAACTCGGAATTGGTGAGCTCCAGCACGAGCCAGCCCTGTGCCGTGGTCTGCATCCACGTGCCCGTGAGCGACAGCACGTGGCCCACGTAGAACACGCGGAAGTTGCGGTGCCGCAATGCAGAGAACGCGCGCGGCGCTTCCGGCGGGGCCTGCGGGTCCGGGGTTTCGGGCACGCGAAGCTGCGCGGCCGGGGCTTCCATCGCCTCGTCCGCGCCGTGGCGGCTCTCGTACGTTTCGTCCCGCAGTTCCATCCCGCTGTTCCACTTCCCCGATGAAGGGGTATCTTACCCAGGGCGCCCCGCCGTCGCCACCGCGCGCATGGCGTGCAACGTGCTGGATCGGCGTGCTTCCCCGCGCTTTCCCCCGGAGGTCCCGATGCGGTTTACCAGCTACTCCAAGTACACCGGCAACATGGCCGACGCCCTGAACCTTCAGGCGCTGCTGGACCAGTTGTCGGATTTTCTTCTGCAGAGCGGGTTCGCGGGCGGGCAATACTCGCACCCGTGGTGGGGCGAGTTCGGCGACGACGACCGCAGCATGGACGCGCTCAAGGAGGCGCTGCTGCGCGCCCTGCTGGAGAGCGGCCAGCTCACGCCCGAGATGATCGCCGAGCTGCGCGGCGACGGCGAAGGCGACGAGGCGGTGCGCCAGCGCATCGCCGACCTGCTGGACGCGCTCATCCAGCGCATGGTGGCCGAGGGGTACCTGAACGTCTCCGACAACCCGCAGATGCCGGGCGGATACACGGAGATGGAGGGCGAGGGCAAGGTGGACGACGCCAAGGCCGCCGCGCAGCAGGTGGAGTTTTCGCTGACGGGAAAGGGTATCGACCTGCTGGGCTACCGCACTCTGCGGCAGCTTCTGGGGGCCATGGGCCGCTCCGCCGTGGGGAGCCATGAGACCCCGCACCTGGCCACCGGCGTGGAGGTGGAAGCCGCGAGCCGTCCCTACGAGTTCGGCGATACCATCAACCTGGACATCAGCGCCACGCTCAAGAGCGCGCTTTCGCGCGAAGACGGGCTGCGCGACGACGGCAGCATCGGGCTGGAGTACGGCGACCTGTACGTCAACCAGTCCGAGTACCGCTCCAGCTGCGCCACGGTGCTCATGCTGGACACCAGCCACAGCATGATCCTGTACGGCGAAGACCGCTTTACGCCGGCCAAAAAGGTGGCGCTCGCGCTCACGCACCTGATCCGCACCCAGTTCCCCGGCGACACGCTGAAGGTGGTCACCTTCGGCGACACGGCAGAGGAGCTGCCCGCGTCGCGGATCGCGCACGCGCAGGTGGGGCCGCACCACACCAACACGGCCGCGGGGCTGCAGCTCGCGCGGCGGCTGCTGCTGGCGCAGAACAAGGACATGCGGCAGATCGTGATGATCACGGACGGAAAGCCGTCCGCCGTCACGCTGCCGGACGGGCGCATCTACAAGAACAGCATGGGGCTGGACCAGTTCGTACTGAAGGAGACCTTTCACGAGGTGGGTGCCTGCCGCAAGGCGGGGATCCTGATCAACACGTTCATGCTGGCGCGCGACCCGGCGCTGGTGGCGTTCGTGAACCAGGTGTCGCAGATCGCGCGCGGAAAGGCGTACTTCACCAGCACCATGACGCTGGGCCAGTACATCATGCGCGACTTCCTCAAGCGCAAGACGCGCCGCGCGGGGTAAGTCGCTGCACGGGAGAGGGATACGACGTGCCTTGCCCGTCTGTGTCGTAAATGGACAATCTTTACAGGCCGGAGCTGCCCCGCTATCATGGGGCATGAGCCTGATTGAGGAGATACGCGCCAAGGCAGCCCGGTGGGGCTTCGACACGTCGGGCCACGCGGCTCACCGGGCGCTACTGCGCCACGTCAGCATTTCGGACATTCACGAGGCAATTGCATCGGGCGAGATCATCGAAGATTACCCCGATGACAAATACGGGCCGAGTTGTCTCATCTCCGGAACGATCGAGGCGGGCAGACGGTTGCACGTGGTGTGTACCCATCCGTCCCGCGCCGTTCTGAAGATCATCACCGTCTACGAACCCGATCCGGAAGAGTGGATCAACGCGAGATATCGGAGAGGCTGAGCGACCATGGATGACGAATTGGAAGATCGGATGATCGAGAAACGCGTCACATTCTCGATCGAGATCGAGGGTCGGCTTGTCATTGTGGAGAACGTCCCCGCGCGGATCGATCCGGATACGGGTGAGGAGTTCTTTTCCACGGACACCATGGAGCGCTTGCAGAGCATCGTCTGGGGTGCGGCGAAGGCGGACCGCGCGAGCAATCCGGGCGTTCTGCGTTTTGCCGCCTGAGCTGGCGAGAATAAAGGACTCTGCGATGCGCCCCGTCGAAGACCATCTCATCGAGACGCTGGTCGCGTACTCCATCGAGGTTCGTGGACGGGTCGTGATCGTGGAGAACGTTCCGGCGCGCCTGGATCCCGAGACGGGCGAGCGCTTTTTCTCTCCAGAAACGGTCGACCAGCTCCGTGCAATCCTCTGGAGTGATCGTCAACCGGATCGCGTCATCGAGACACCGGTGTTCCGCTTCGGAGGTTGAGATCTCATGGCGATGCAGAGCCAGGTGGATGACGGGCTCGTGGACGAGCTGGTTACGTTCTCGATGGAGTTCCGCGGCCGCACCGTCGTGGTGGAGGAAGTGCCCGCCCGGGTCGATCCCGAAACGGGCGAGCGGTTTTTCTCTGCCGAAACGTACGATCGGCTACACGCGATCATCCGCGGCGGGTGCGATTCGGAGCGGCACGCGCCGGGTGTCACGTACCGATTCGCGGCCTGACGCCGGCATGAATCTCGGCCAGTACGCAGCGTGATCCCCGGTGTACGAGCCTGATCCGAAGCGGTGGATGGACCTGAGGCACCGGAGGGGTGGGACAAGATGATGCACGCCATCGAAGACAACCTGGTGGAAACGCCTGTCACTTACTCCGTCGAGGTGGGTGGGCAGTTCGTGCGCGTGGAGAACGTTCCGGCACGCGTCGATCCGGAGACGGGCGAGCGCTTCTTTTCTCGCGAAGCGGTTGACCAGTTCAGCGCGATCATGTGGAGTGGTCGTCCGCCGGACCGCGTAAATCGAGACACCGGTATTCCGCTTCAACCTGAGTGTGGCGATTGAAACGGAGGGGCGCAGCATCACTCTGCGCCCCTCCTCTGTGTCTCAGTGCCACGGTGTGAGACCGCCGGTTTCCTGTCTGTCGACCGTAAGGGGTCGGCTGTTCCTCAGAGGCAGAACGCACAGGTCTGATGGACTGGCGGTCACTCGCATGAAACGGCGTAGACGGCGTCGTTTCCCACGAAATAAACACGGTTCCCCTGAGCGTGCAGTCTGGCCCTCACATGGCTCGGTCCAAGCGCCCCCTGCTCGGTAAAAAACAGCGTTGCAATGATCTTTCCATCCGACTTCCGGGCCATGTAGAGCCCACCCGTGGAGGCGAATACTTTGTCTCCACAAACGGCCGAGGCGGAACCGCTTGCTTTCAGCTTTGTCTGCCAGATCACGCGCCCCGTTTCCGGATCCAGCGCATAGAGAAAGGTGTCGTTGGATGCCACATACGCGACGCCATCCACCACCTTGAAGGTGTCCCACGCGCCCAGGTAGTCCAGAGCCCCTGAGCGCCTCCACACCTCCTGCCCCGTGAACCGGTCCACCCCGATTATCGCGCCGCCGTTCAGGTCGTTCATCAGCAGCATGCGTCCCGCTACGGCATGCCGGCTCACGTCATGCGGCTCGTTCTGCTTCTCGTTCAGAAATCGCCAGAGGACACGGCCCGTATGGCGGTCGAGCGCTACCATCCAGCCCCGCTTCAGACCTCCGCTCCGGTTCAACTCCTGGATGATGGTGGCGTACACGGTGTCGCCGTGCACGATGATGCCGGTGACACCCTCCCGGTATTCGCCATCTGCGAGTACCTCCTGATTCCACAGGAGACGGCCGGTAGTGACATCGAGCGCGGCTACGCGCCGGGTATCTGTTCCCACGTAGTACGCGCGTTCATCAACAGCGTTTTCCGTACTGCCCAGAGAATCGATGGCGGTCCGCCACAACTCCGCCCCCGTTCTGGCGTCGTAAGCACGTGCAGTGGCTGACGCGACGAAAACTCGCCCGCCGCTGGCGACCAGGTTGAGCGCCAGCGAGGCTTTCTCGGGAACGTTCCACAGAACCGTTCCGCTCGTCAGGTCGTATGCGGTGATGCCGCCAACGAGCGTATAGAAGGCCCGCTCATCAATCGCGAGATCCTCACGCCCCGAGTTGCTTCCCGTGAGGGGCGTCCGCCAGACGAGATCGATAGAGTCTTCCTGCTTCACAGGCTCGGTCGCAATGTCGGGAACGCACGCGGCTCCGCAAAGCGCCAGAACCACAGCCGGCCAGACTCGAGCACGGAGGGCGATTCGCCGAGCCTTCATCGGTTCCCCTGGAGGCCGAAGAGTTGTTGATCGTGGAGAGCGTCGGTGAGAGCGTCGAAGACGTGTTCACTCTTTGTGGTCCCCGTGTGAGAATCACCGTTCTCGATGAGGCGGTTCCGCCGCGCGCCGGGGTAGTACTGTCCCGGCGTATGGATGAACCCGTCGCCCGGGATGTCGTCGGGGGCGGTAAGCGCGTTCCAGGTGCGGTCGAACGCATTCATGGCCCGCTGCTCGATCCCTGCCGGGATGGAGTGCCAGGGCCGGTACCACACCTTTGCGGTATGCCTCATGTCGTCATACCTCTTCTGTGTCCTCTTCACGACGGCGAGTTCGCAAGGTGTGCGCGGCAGGCATTCACCCGTCGCCAAGATTCTCCAGGCCACCCATCGCTTGGGTGTCTGCGTCCGGATGCCCACGTTCACGAAGTTCTCACTGAAGCTGTTCAGAGACTGCAGGAACGCGCTGTTGGGGACATCATCCACGTAGAAAGGATGTTCGTCCATGAGCCGCAGTCCCAGTCCGAGCGCGGCTGCTCCCGGCCCCAGCAGACGGTTGGCGACCGCGAGATTCTTGGCGACAATGGCACCCTGGTTGGGGCTGTCGAGCGTGATGACGCCTCGTACCAGGCCCGGTTGATTCACCTGCGCCCACTGGGCGAGAGAACGTGTAACCAGTCCTCCGTTGCTGTGCCCGATGAGAATGATGTCGTGCATACCCGGACGGATCGAGTCGCGCAGTTCGTCGCGTTGAGATGTGATCCGCCGGCGCCAGTCGATGGTCGTTTCCTGGATCCGCTCCCACGCTACGGTGCAGAGCCACGCGCCGCTCTGCAGGAATGCATGCCGGTCACTGTTGATGCCGTGCTGGTGCAGAATGTGAGCCCCTCCCGGAACGGGCTGACAATCGTTGGATGGCGGCGGCGGCGGATCGTCGGGGGGACAGTCCTGGCCCACGACACAGTTGTCGCCGGGCTGGTCGCCGAGTGAAGCGAGCGTGAACCCGCCCGAGCCCGTTTCCGAGACCCGTCTGGCCCGGCGCTCAGCGTCGCGCCGTGCATTCTGATGAAGCTTCACCATTCGGATGTGCTCCACCTGGCGTTCCGTCTTGCGGACGCCGTTCTGTGCCTCCCACTCCGAGGTGAGTTCCGTCCGCTCCAGCAGATACGCTCTGCCGTGCCGCCGCCACGTTCGCACGTAGGTACCGCGAGAGCCCATGCGCGCGGCCGCCGAGGCGGTTGCGGGGCCAAAGACATCGGGAGAAAGCTCGTTCAAGACTTCGATGCGATCCGGATCCACACGCCGCGCCCGGGCGCGGGGCCCCGCGCTGTTCGCGAGGGTGGGACTCTGCGCTGAGAGAACCGCCATCGTGTCCAGGGCCTCCGCGTCCAGCACGACACCGTCAGTGATCTGCGAGTAGGAGGGTTGCGGGCCCGATCGCGCGGACTGATAAGGCTGGAAATCCGTCAGCAGTTCTCCCTGGTACCCGTAGCTGGTGATTACGTCCTCAACGGAACGGGTGCGCCGGGAGATGTTCACGGCGCGCATCACGGGGTCCTGTACCGGCGTGGTTTCCAGAAGGACCTGGATGGTACGCCCGAGCGCATCGTATCCGGACTCCACACGCTGCGTTTCCGTCTCGTGCTCCACAGTCCAGACGGTGGTGGGAACGTCCGTAACGGGATCGATCACCGGGGTCGTTGTTTCGTACGTGGTACTCCCTTGCTGCACCACGTCGAGCACGTAGTAGGTGTCGCCCGGCTGGATCTCAGGGTCGGGAGTCCATGTGTAGGAATTTGAATGATCCTGTCCGGGGCTGACGATCGGAGCACCCGTGGATCGCTCACAGGCGCTGGTTGCAGCCGTCAGAAGGAGCGTGGCCGCTGAGAACCCGGGCCAAACGCGTCGTCTTTGCATGCCACTCCTTCGCTGAATCGTGAACGGGGGAGCATTGAAACAGATTGCGCATGATCAAGGTGGGCGCAGTCGGCCGGAATCACAAGAACTTTCTGATAACGAACGAGGGGGGGGTACGGTGGACAGGGCTGCAGAAATCCCTGGCCCGATTCTCACCGGGCCGCACAACGGGCAGCGCGGAACAGATGGTCCCGGATCGCCGAAGCGGACGCTCGCGTGAACATCGTCCGGCTCGCGGAGGTGATGAAGGCGCCTGGGGCGGAACGGCTGAAGGGGAGCGGCGCGGGTGGCAGGCCCGGAGCCCGCGATCGTCAGTTGGGAACACGAGAAAGGGAGGCGCACGACTCGCGTCTCCCCTCTGTGTCTCCATGCCTCTGTGTGAGACCGCCGTTGTCATTGCCCGCCCATCGCGGAGAGCCGGCTACTCCTCGGGGCTGAACAGCTCCGTGCGCGCCGTCTCGGAGATGGCGATCACGGCGGGGTGGCGCAGGCGGCGCTCCACGCTGATAGCGTAGAAGTGCTCGTACGCGTGCGGCAGGCGGCCCAGCACGCGCACGCCGTACGCGTGGCTCACCTCCGCCTCTACCACCGACGGCGCGGCAAACAGCCCCAACCCCTGCTGCCCCAGCACCTGCAGCAGCGCCGAGTCCTCCACCTCGGCCACGATGCGCGGCACGATCCCCTCCGCCGCGAACCACACGTCCAGCGAGCGGCGCAGCGCCGTGTTCTCCGTCTGCAGCAGAAAGGGCGCGCCGTCCAGCGAGCGCGGAAAGCCGGGGCCGTACTCCGCCGCCAGCGCCTGCGTGGCGAACACGCTCACCTCCGACCGCCCCAGCGGATGGTTGAACGCCCGCACCTTTCCCGACGCCGGTGCCGGTGCATCCGCCAGTACCAGGTCCAGCGAGTGCACGGCCAGGTCCGTCAGCAGCGCCTCCGTCTTGCCGATGCGGAACACCAGCCGGTACGCGCCGGACGAGAGCGCCGGCTGCAGCATGCGGATGGTCGTCAGCTTGGGCAGCGCGTCGGAGATGCCTACGGCGAAACGGTCCGGGCTCCCCGTGGCCTGTCCCTTGACCGTCTGCATGAACTCGGTGCCGAGCGCAAAGATCTCGTCGGCGAAGCGCGCGGCCACCTGCCCCGTTTCCGTGAGCGCCAGGCCACGCCCGCGGCGCACGAACAGCTTTTCGCCCAGGGCCTGCTCCAGCGCATGGATCTGCGCGCTGATGGTAGGCTGCCCCACGAACAGCTTGTGCGTGGCGGCCGCGATGCTCCCCTCGCGCGCCACGACCCAGAAGTAGTACAGGTGCTGGTAGTTGAGCGACGGCATGCGCCAGTGGGGTCCGGATGCGAATCGGGCCGGCAAGGGCGGGCTGCACCGTGCAACCTGCGCCCTCGCCGGCCCGTCGTTCAGTCAGGGATGGATGCGGATCAGCCCTGGTCCACCATCCGCACGGCGCCGGTGGCCAGGTCGTACACGCCGCCCACCACCTTGAGCTTGTTCTCGCGCACCAGGCCGGCGATCACCGGGCTGGAACCGCGCAGCAGCGCCGTCTGCACGCGCACGTTCTCTTCCACCGTGCGCGCCACGTCGGGGCCGGCCGTGCGCACCGCCGGGTGCAGGTGCGCGTACAGCGAGCTGATCTGCCCCGGGACGGCCGCGTTCTCGATCGCGGCCTTCACCGCGCCGCAGGAGCTGTGTCCCAGCACCATCAGCACCTTGGCGCCCAGCACCGCCGTGCCGAACTCCAGGCTGCCGATCAGCTCCGGCGTGGCGATGTTGCCCGCCGCGCGGCACACGAACAGGTCGCCGAACCCCTGGTCGAACACCAGCTCCACCGGCACCCGCGAATCCGCGCAGGACAGGATGGCGGCGAACGGCGCCTGGCTGGCGGCCAGTTCGCGCACGCGCTGCATGCTGCGGTGCGGCTCCGTCTCCTGGCCCGCCACGAAGCGGCGGTTGCCTTCGATGAGAGCGCGCAGCGCCTCGTCCGGCGTGGTGGGGGGCACGCGCGGCGCAAGGGCGTGCACCGGGGCGGGGAGCCCCAGCCCCGCGAGGGCCGCCGCGCCGGCGGCAAGGCCCAGCATGGCGCGGCGGGAGACGGGGCGAGTGTGCACCGGGGTGTCCTGAGTCATCTCGTTCATCGCTCGTATCCGTGGTAGAAGCCCGCCGTCAGCCCGCGATCATGCGGGCCAGGCCGAAGTAGATGGGAATTCCGAACACCAGGTTGAAGGGAAAGGTGATCCCCAGGGCCGACGTGAGGTACAGCGTCGGGTTCGCGGAGGGCAACGCGGTGCGCACGGCCGGCGGCGCGGCGATGTACGAGGCGCTGGCGGCCATGGTCCCCAGCACCGTGCAGCCGCCCACGGACATCCCCGCCCAGTGGGCCAGCACCACCCCCAGGGCCCCGTGCAGCAGCGGCAGCAGCACGCCGAAGCCCACCAGGAAGGGACCCACGCGGCGCAGGTCGCCCAGCCGCGCGCCGGCCACCACGCCCATCTCCAGCAGAAACAGGCAGAGCGCGCCCTTGAAGCCGGTCTCAAAAAAGGGCTGCACCTGCGTCCACCCCGGCTTGCCCATCAGCAGGCCGATGAGCAGGCCGCCCACCATCAGCACAAAGGTCTTGCCCGTGAGCACCTCGCGCAGCGCCTCGCTGCGGCTGCCGGCGGGGAGCGTGGCGGCGTCCATGGCGTACACGCCGCCTCGCACCTGCCCGTCGCGCGCGCCTGCTTCGCGCACCGCGCTGGAGGAGAGCAGCGTGCCGATGGCCAGCGCGACGGCGATGCCGGGAATCTCCAGGATGGTGAGCAGCGCGGGCATGTAGCCTTCTGCCGGGGAACCCGCCCGCCGCACGAACTCCTGCGCGGCGATGAACGTCACGGCCGATACGCTGCCGTAGTGTGCCGCGATGGCCGCGGCGTCCGTCACCGAAAAGCGGCCGATGCGCCGCAGCACCAGGAACGCCGAAACGGGCGTGATCAGGCCCAGCAGCAGCGCCATGGCGGCCGGCCCGGCGATGGTGGCCAGCGGCGTGTGCGAAAGCTCCACCCCGCCCTTCATCCCGATGGCGAAGAGCAGGTAGATGGCGATCCCCTGGTAGATGTCCTTGGGGAGCGACAGGTCGCTGCGGATCCGCCGCGCCACGATCCCCAGCACAAAGGCCAGGACCAGCGGGGAAAGCAGGTTCAAGCGCAGCAACTCTTGCATCGTTCATCTCACTTTGGTCGCGGATCGCGCGTTAGGCCGGGTGGTTCCCGCCGTCGACTCAATGATAGAACCGAAGTGCCATATCGACAAATACGAAGTTTCGATACGAGATATCGTTTTGGACGATGGGTGTGATTCGTTCCTGTCGAAGGATCGATGGAGGCCGGGCGGAAGTCCGCCGGTCCCGGGCGGGAAGAGGATGGGAACGGCGGTTCGCGCGGGAGATGCGGAGTGGCGGAGCAACGCGGGGGAACGCGGGGGAACTGCGGCAGAATTGCGGGGGAATTGCGGGGGATCCGGCGCGAGACCCTGCCCGCATGGGGGACGCCGGGGCTGGGGAATGAATCAGGTGGCGCGGGCGCCGGCCTTGCCGCCGGAATGGGCCCAGAGCGCGCGTTCCACCATGGACGGCGTCCAGCCGGAGCCGAGTTGTTCGGCGCGGTCGCGGATGGCGGCGGCGTACCGGGCGTAGTACGCGGGGGTGAACGCCACCTCGCCCAGCCCGGGCACCTGCGCGCCGACCAGCTCATCAAAGAACGGATACACATCCGGCGCGTGCGCAGAGGCCGCGGCGGAGGCGGTCGCGGGTCCCACGCCCGCCAGCGTCGCCAGGATCGCGATCGGCCGGCGCGGGTCGGGGACGGCGGCGAGCGCTTCCGTGCTCGTCCGGATCACCAGGTCCGCATCGTTACCGCGCACCAGAACGAGGTTGCGCGCCCGCCACACGCCGCGCGCCATCTTCCACTCCGTCATCCGCACCAGTTCGTCGTGCGTCACGTGCGCCGGCTCCCGCGCCGCGATCAGCGCGGGCAGTTCGCCGCGGTACCACGCATCGAGTTCCGACAGCCGCTTGACGCCCTGCGCCTCCACCACGGCGTCGTACCGGTCCAGCGCGGCGCGCCAGGACTCCGGCGCATCATCGTTCCACAGGTCGTTCATCGGATGGGGCAGGTGCGGAGGGAGACGAGCGGCGAGCGGAGAGGCATTGTACGATGATCGTGGTCGGTCGACCACACGCCGAGAGCCCCGGACCGCGTTCGCGATCCGGGGCTCTCATCTTCATCCAGGTTCCGCAATGCGGACTACCAGAGCTTGATCCGCTTGTCGGCCGGGAGCCACATGCGGTCGCCCTCGCGGACGTTGAACGCCTCGTAGAACGCGGGGAAGTTCACCAGCACGCCATTGGTGCGGTACTGCCCCGGCGAGTGCGGGTCCGTCAGCAGCTGCTGGCGAAGCGCCTGCTCGCGGAACTTGCTGCGCCAGATCTGCGCCCAGCCCAGAAAGAAGCGCTGGTCGCCCGTGAAGCCGGCGATCACCGGCGCGGGACGGCCGTTGAGCGAGTTGCGGTACGCGCGGTACGCGATCGCCAGCCCGCTCAGGTCGCCGATGTTTTCGCCCAGCGTGAGCCGGCCGTTCACCGAGGCGCCCTCGATGGGCGAGTAGCCGCTGTACTGGGCCGCCAGCGCGTTGGCGCGCTGGTCGAACGCGCCGGCGTCTTCCGGCGTCCACCAGTCGCGCAGGTTGCCCGCCGCGTCGCTCTTGCGGCCCTGGTCGTCGAAGCCGTGGCTGATCTCGTGCCCGATCACGCCGCCGATTCCGCCGTAGTTCACGGCGTCGTCCGCGTTGGGATCAAAGAACGGGGGCCGCAGAATGGCCGCCGGGAACACGATCTCGTTGTTGGTGGGGTTGTAGTACGCGTTCACCGTCTGCGGCGTCATGCCCCACTCGGTGCGGTCCACCGGCTTGCCCAGGCGGCCCGTGACGGTGCGCTGGTAGTCGAACTCCGCCGCGCGGCGCAGGTTGCCGATCAGGTCGGTGCGGTCGATCTGCAGCGCCGAGTAGTCACGCCACGCGTCGGGGTAGCCGATCTTGACGGTGATGCCGTTGAGCTTCTGGTGCGCCTGCGCGCGGGTAGCGGGGCTCATCCACTCCAGCTCGTCGATGCCCTGCCGCATGGCGGCCATCAGGTTCTGCACCAGCTCCTGCGCGCGGGCCTTGGCGGCCGGCGAAAAGGTGCGCTCCACGTACATCTCGCCCGCCATCTCCCCCAGCGAGCCCTCCACCACGTCGATGCCCCGCTGCCAGCGCGGGCGCTCCTGCGTGGTTCCGCTCAGCACGCGGCCGCGGAACGCAAAGCGCGCGTCGGCAAACGGGCGGCTCAGGTACGGCGCGGCGTTGTCCACCATGCGCAGCACCAGGTAGTTCTGCACGTCTTCCACCGGCGTGGCGGCAAGCACGCTGTCGATCCGCGTGAAGTAGTCCGGCTGGCGGATGATGACCGTGTCGGCGTTCACGCCGGCCGCGCGCAGGAACTCGTTCCAGTTGAAGTTCGGCGCGCGGCGGGCCAGGTCGGCCACGGCCGTGGGGTTGTACGTGGCGTTGGGGTCGCGCAGGCGCGTGCGCTCCCACTGGCGCGTGGCCAGCGCCGTCTCAAACGCCAGCACGCGGCGCGCGGCCTCGGCTGCGTTGGGCGTGCCGGCCAGGCGCAGCAGCGTTTCGGCGTAGGTCGTGTACTCGCGCCGGATGTTCGCGAAGCGCTCACTCGGGTCCAGGTAGTACTCGCGGTCCGGCAGGCCCAACCCGCTCTGGCCCATGCCCACCACGTAGCGGCTGGACATCTTCTGGTCCTGCCCCACGCCGAACGAGAACGGGATCCCGGTGCCGCGGCGGCGCATCTGCGCAAAAAGCGCCGGGTACTCGGCGCGCGAGCGCACGGCGCGAATGCGGTCGATGTCGGCGCGCAGCGGCTGAATGCCCAGCTGCTCGATGCGCGCCGTGTCCATGAAGCTGCTGTACAGGTCGCCCACCTTCTGCTCGTCACTGCCGGCGGGGTGCGTGCCGGCGGCGGCCTCTTCCACCAGCGTGCGCAGCGAGGCCTGGGCCTGGTCGCGCAGCAGGATGAAGGTGCCGTAGGTGGAGCGGTCGGCCGGGATCTCGGTGCGGCGCAGCCACGACCCGTTCACGAACGAGTAGAAGTCGTCCTGCGGGCGCACGCTGCGGTCAAAGCCGGTGGTGTCGATGCCCAGCCCCAGGGCGGGCGCGGGCGCCGCGGCGGATCCGGACGCCACGCCGGGCTGCGACGGCGCGCAGGCGGCGGCAAGCAGGCACGCCGCCACGGCAGTCGCACGCGGCGTGATTCGGGTCTTGAGAGACATTCTGCTCACGGTCAGAGAAGTTGGTTCGGACGTTCTTTCTACAGACCCGTGAGCCTCCGGTTCCGTTGGATTGCGGCTGGCCTCCGAATGCAGAACGCGTTGCGCCATGAAGAGTTAGACCCGGATCGGCGGGAACGGTATCCCGATTCCCAGAGTTGCCGGACACGGCGTCTCCCCGGCCCCGCCGCATCCCCGCAGCCGTCGCGCCATCTGCTTCGCGCGATGGCGGAGAAGGGGCGGCTCAGTGCACTGCCGTCGCCTCGATCTCCACCTTGGCGCGCTCTTCCAGCAGCCCGGCCACGATCACGACCGCCATCGCGGGAAAGTGCCGGCCGAACAACTCGCGGTACACGCGGCCCAGGGCGCGGGTGTTTTCCATGTACGCCGCGCGGTCGGTGATGTACCAGGTCAGCCGGGTGACGTGCTCCGGCCGGGCGCCGGCCTGGGCCAGCACCGTGACGATGTTCCGCAGCGCCTGGTCCACCTGCCCGATGAAGTCGTCCGTCTCGAACTCGCACGTGGCCGGGTTCCACCCGATCTGCCCGGCCACGAAGATGGTGCGCCCCTCGGCCTCCATGCCGTTCACGTAGCCCCGCGGCGGGCCCCATTCCTCCGGCTGCAGCACGCGCACGCTCATGCGCCCTCCCGCAGGCGAAAGCGCTGCAGCTTACCCGTCTGCGTGCGCGGAAGCTGCTCCACAAAGGTGATGCGGCGCGGATACTTGTACGGCGCGATGTGCGTCTTCACGAATTCCTGCAGGGTACGCGTCATTTCCTCGCCCGGCTGGTGCCCGGGCCGCAGCACCACAAAGGCGCTCACCACCTGTCCCCGTTCCGTATCCGGCAGCCCCACGACGCCGCATTCCAGCACGGCGGGGTGCTCCAGCAGCACCGTTTCCACCTCCGGCCCGGCGATGTTGTAGCCGGCGCTCACGATCATGTCGTCCGTGCGGGCCTGGTACCAGAAGTACCCGTCCTCGTCCATCCGGTAGGCGTCGCCGGTAAGGTTCCATCCGTCCAGCACGTACCCCTGCTGGCGCTCCGGGTCGTCCAGGTAGCGGCACCCCGTGGGGCCCTGCACCGCCAGCCGGCCCACGGCGCCGGGCGGCAGTTCCTCCCCGTTCTCGTCGATGATCCGCGCCCGGTATCCCGGCACCGCGCGTCCCGTGCTGCCCGGGCGGATGTCGCCGCCCGAGCAGCCGATGAAGATGTGCAGCATCTCCGTGCTGCCGATGCCGTCGATGATGCGGATGCCGGTTGCCTCTTCCCAGGCCTCGAACGTTGGCAGGGGAAGCGTTTCACCCGCGGAAACACACTTCTTCAGCGATGAGAGATCATGGTCCGCCACCAGGTCCAGCATGGCGCGGTAGGCGGTCGGCGCGGTGAACAGCACGGTGGCGCGATGGTCCTGGATGGCGTGCAGCAGGTTGGGCCCGGACGGCTGCTCCACCAGCAGCGTGGCGGCCCCGGCGCGAAGCGGAAAGAGCAGCAGCCCGCCCAGCCCGAAGGTGAACGCCAGCGGCGGCGATCCGCAGAACACGTCGTCCGGCGACGGCTGAAGGACCCGCGCGGAAAAGGTGTCGCAGCAGGCCAGAATGTCGCGGTGAAAGTGCATGGTCCCCTTCGCCCGCCCGGTGGTGCCGGAGGTGAAGGCGATCATCGCCACGTCGTCCGCCGCGGTGTCCACCGGGGTGAACTCCGCCGGGCGCCGCGCCATCATCGCCTCCAGCCCGTCATTGCCCCCATCGCCCCAGGTGACAATGCGCTCCAGCACCGGGGCCTGCGCCTGCGCGTCCGCCAGGTCGGCCAGCAGCCTGTGATCGGTGAGGGCGAGGCGGACCTGCGCCTTTTGCGCCACGTACGCCAGCTCTCGCGCGCGCAGCAGCGGCATGGTGGGCACCGCGATGGCGCCGGCCTTGATGACGCCCAGCCAGCACGCCGCCATGATGGGCGAGTTGGGGCCGCGCAGCAGCACGCGGTTGCCGGGCACCACGCCCAGGTCGTCCCGCAGCACGCCCGCGATGCGGTTGGACTGCTCCACGAGTTCCCGGTACGTCCACCGTCCGCCGTCCCACAGCAGCGCCGTACGGTCGCCGTGGCCGCGCTCCATCCACCGGTCCAGCAGTTCCGCCGCGCAGTTCAGCCGCGCCGGGTAGCGCAGTTCCGCCAACCCGGAGTAGTCCATGTCCGGCCACAGCCCGGGGGGCGGCAGGTGGTCGCGGGCAAAGGTGTCCACGTGGGCGGTCGCGGATGCCGGAATGTGCGTTTCCATCGTGGCCATGGCTCGCAGAACCGGAGAGTGGTGGGGGGGATCGGTGTCCGCGGCGCAAACCACGGACCGTGCACGGACGGAGATCAGGTGGACCGACTCAGCCCTCGCGCGCAGCCGTGGGACCTGCGTCTTTCAACAGCTGACCGGCGATCACGAGCTTCTGGATCTCGCTCGTGCCTTCGTAGATGCGGAGCGCGCGGATCTCGCGGTAGAGCGATTCCACCGGCGCGCCCGAAACGACGCCGCGCCCGCCGAAAAGCTGCACCGCGGTGTCGATCACGCGTTGCGCCGCCTCCGTGGCGTACAGCTTGGCCATGGCCGCCTCGCGCGTAACGCGGTCCGCGCCGGAATCCCGCGTCCACGCGGCACGGTAGACCAGCAGTGCGCTCGCGTCCACTTCCAGCGCCATCTGCCCCAGCGCGGACTGCGTGAGCTGAAATTCCCTCAGTGCTTTACCAAATGCCTGGCGCCGCGCCGTCCACGCCACCGCCTCGTCCAGCGCGCGCCTCGCAAAGCCGAGCGCGGCGGCGCCTACGGTGGTGCGGAACACGTCCAGCGTGCCGAGCGCCACCCGCATTCCCGTGCCCGCCTCACCGACGAGCGCGTCGGCGCCCACGCGGCACTCGCGCAGTTCCAGCGTGCCCAGCGGGTGCGGCGCAATGACGTCGATGCGCTCGGAGATGCGCAGGCCGGGGTTGTCCGCGTCCACCACGAACGCGGCGTATCCGCGCTCGCCTGCCTCGGGAAAGCGGCAGAACACCACGTAGTGATCTGCGATGCCGGCGTTGCTGATCCACGTCTTGGTCCCGTCGATCACGAAGCCGCCGTCCGCGCGCCGCGCCACGGTCTGCATGGCGGCCACGTCGGACCCCGCGTCCGGCTCACTGAGCGCAAACGCGGCGATCGCCTCGCCCGCGGCCACGGCGGGTAGATAGCGCTCCCGCAACGCGTCCGAGCCGAAGAGCGTGATGGGCCCCGCGCCCAGCCCCTGCATGGCGAACGCGAAGTCCGCCAGCCCCCACGCGTGCGCCAGCGTCTCGCGCGACAGGCAGAGGGTGCGCACGTCCAGCCGCTCGCGCGCGCCGCCGTACGGGGCCGTGACCGCGTGCCGCAGCCATCCGCCCGCGCCCAACTGGCGCACCAGCGCGCGGCAGGCGGCGTCCACGTCCTGGTGCGCGTGCCCCGTGGGCGGAACGTGCTCCTCCGTCCACGCCTGCAGTTCCGCCGCGAATGCCCGGTGCTCCTCGTCAAAAAAGGGCCAGCTCAGAAAGGTGCGGTCGGGCATTCGCGGGCGGGGCAGGGGTTCGGTCAGGCAGCCAATGCGAGCGGATTCACGCTCATCCACCCGACAATAAACGTCGTCAGGTCGCGGAAAGTAAGGGAATCCTCGTGAATGCGATGCGCCGCGCAGCTTTCCTCCAGCGCTGTGCGGAATTCGTAGTACCGCTCCACGATCTCGTCTGCCTGCGGGAGAAAGTGGCGCGCCCGCCGGTGCTCGTACAGGAAGTCGCGCACGTGGCAGATCGCCTCTTCCGGCTCCGCCCGGTGGTAGCGGATGTCCATTCCCGCCAGCAGCGACTCCTCGTCCGTTTCGCGCGTGACGTCCACGTCCAGGATCAGCCCGGCCTTGCGGCGGTGCACGCCCGTTCCGAACGCCTTGGCGCCCAGGAACATGCCGAGTTCCACCGGGACGTTCAGGTCCTGCAGCACGTCCGGGCCGCTCGCCATCACCGACAGGTCGTGAATCCCCAGGCGGCTCTGCTCGATGAGCACGCGGATCTTGGGCGTGCGGATCTCGTCGCTGTCGTCGATCTCCAGCGTGGAGCGCGGCTGAAATCCGCACTCGTAGATCGTAAAGACGATCGCCTCGAAGAGCCGCCGGTACTCGCGGTCGAACGGGCAGCTGAAGAACACCGTGGTCGCGTAGCTCACGCCGCCTCCTCGCGAACGGGCGCGGAGGCCTGCTCCAGCGCGGATTCACCCGCGCTTGCCTGCACACTCGCGCCGGCCTGTGTCTGCGCCTGCGCCTCCGCGCCAGCGGCAGCGTCCGCCTCCGCATGCGCCTCCGCACCAGCGTCGGGCTGCACCAGCGCTTGCGCCTGCATTTGCGCGGCCGCGGCTTTGGCGCGCTCCACGCGCTGCCGCCTGAACATCTCCGTCACTGCTTCCAGATCGAATCTGGATCCGGGAATCGGCTGGATTCCGGGAGTCTTCCGTCGTACGGGCATGGGGGTCTCCAGGGCTCGGGTTCACGCCCGAAAGTTAGACCCCCCGAACGGCTCCGACAATCCAACACGACCCG
>NZ_DASVTX010000298.1:0-13517 GCF_036387355.1 Longimicrobium sp. | reverse complement strand
CAGGTCGCCGACGTGCAGGTGCACGTGCCCGATCACCGTCCCGGCCGGCATCCCCGTCCACGGCGCCCCGCCCGCGGCGCGCACCAGGTCCGCCATGTTCAGCGGCTCCGTGGCCATCACCAGTTCGCGGTCACGCGCCCGCCACGTGGCGCGGGGCCGGTCCGCGTAGACCTCGATGCCGTGGCCGTCGGGATCCTGCAGGTACAGCGCCTCGCTCACCCTGTGGTCCGACGCGCCCGCCCGTTCGCCCACCGCCGCGAGGTGGCTGATGAACCGCCCCAGCGCGGCGCGGTCCGGAAGCAGGATGGCGAAGTGGTACAGCCCCAGCCGGCCGCGCCCCGGAACCGGCGCCGCGCCCGCACGCTCGCGCAGCTCCATGAGTTCGGCGTCCGACTCGGGGACGCCGAGCCGCACGGAGCCCGCGTCCCGCCGCACGATCCGCAGCCCCAGCACGCCCTGGTAGAACGCGAGCGAACGTTCCAGGCTGCCCACCTGCAGGCGGACGGCGCCCAGCCGCAGGTCCGCCGGCATGCGAAAGCCCGGCGGTGCGATGCCATACTCCGCCCCCGGCGTGCCGCCCGTCGTTTCAATCGTCATCTCCTCAGCCTCCCGCGCCGGAGTGCGGCGCGCGAAAGGGTGTGCGTGCGGTCAGACACGGCGCGCGGTTCCCCCGGTGCGCGCGAGGGCCGCGTCCGCCGGCTCCCGTGAACTGCTCTCGCGTAGATGCGTGTTAAAACACCTTCCTCGCCGGAGCGATCCCGCCGGCGTCATCCTTCTTCGCGTGCGCGCGCCAGCAGGTCGATGAGCGTGCGCAGCTCCAGTTCGTCCATGTGGCCCAGCATGCGGCGGTGCAGGGCGGCGACGGGCTCGTCCAGCGAATCCACCAGGCGCAGCCCCTGCGCGGTAATGCGGGTGGTGACGTAGCGCCGGTCGCTCCCGCCCCGCTCGCGCTGTACCAGCCCGGCCGCCTCCATGCGGTCCAGCAGCCGGGTCACGTCGGGCACCTTGGCCACCATGCGGTCGCGCACGTCGTTGCGGCACAGCCCCTCCTCGCCCGCGCCGCGCAGAATGCGGAGCACGTTGTACTGCGTGGGGGTGATGTCAAAGGGCTTGAGCATCTCCGCCACGGCGTGGCCCAGCACCGCTTCCGTGCGCTGAACGCTGAGGTGCGCCTCCTGCTCCAGGCTGGAGAAGGGACGCGTCTGCCTCAGGTCGTCCTGCAGTCGATTCGGCATTGCAAGCAGGGGGGGTTGTGACAGGCAGTATCGGTCCACGCCCCCGGGAACCCGGGCGAGTGTGCCGCGCGGTGGCCGCAGAGGTGCGGCGAGCGGGCGTGGTGCCACCCGGCGGGCCGATCGATGGGGCGCGGCGATGCGCCCCATCCACCCGAGCCGATCAGTCCGCGGCCAGCGCCTCTGCCTCGCGCTCCACGGCGGGCGCGGCCTCCGGCTCCGTCTTTCGGTCGGCCAGCGCGGCGTGCGCCGCCGCCAGCCGCGCCACCGGCACGCGGTAGGGCGAGCAGGAAACGTAGTTCAGCCCCACGCGGTGAAAGAACGCCACCGAACGCGGGTCGCCGCCGTGCTCGCCGCACACGCCCAGCTTGAGGTCCGGCACCACGCCGCGCCCCAGCCGCGACGCCGTTTCCACCAGCCGCCCCACGCCGTCCACGTCCAGCGTCTGGAATGGGTCGTCGGGCAGGATTCCGCTGGCCACGTACTCCGGCAGAAAGCGGCCGGCGTCGTCGCGCGACAGGCCGAACGTGGTCTGCGTGAGGTCGTTGGTGCCGAACGAAAAGAACTGCGCGTGTTCCGCGATCCGGTCCGCCGTGAGGGCGGCGCGCGGCAGCTCGATCATGGTGCCCACCAGATAGTTCACGTGGGCGTCGCACTGAAAGAAGACCTCGGCCGCCACCTCGTCCACGATCTTCCGCTGCCGCGCCAGCTCCTCCGCCGTGGCCACCAGGGGGATCATGATCTCCGGGCACACGGTGACGCCCTCCGCCTGCACGTTCACCGCCGCTTCGAAGATGGCCTGCGCCTGCATCCAGGTGATGTCGGGAAAGCTGATCCCCAGGCGGCAGCCGCGGTGGCCCAGCATGGGGTTGGCCTCATGGTGCCGCTCCACCTGTTCGCGCAGGCGGATGGGGTCCTGCCCCAGCTTGCGCGCCAGGTCGCGGATTTCCGCCGGGCCGTGCGGCAGGAACTCGTGCAGCGGCGGGTCCAGCAGGCGGATGGTGACGGGGAGCCCGTCCATCGCCCGAAAGATCCCTTCGAAGTCCGCACGCTGCATGGGGAGCAGCTTGGCCACGGCGATGGCGCGCTGCGCGCCCGTCTCGGCCAGGATCATCTCGCGGACGGCGTCGATGCGGTCGCCTTCAAAGAACATGTGCTCCGTGCGGCACAGCCCGATCCCCTCCGCGCCAAAGCGGCGGGCCACCTCGCTGTCGCGCGGCGTGTCGGCGTTGGTGCGCACCCGCAGCCGCCGAAAGCCGTCCGCCCACTCCATCAGCCGCTGAAAGTCGGGGGTGGGCTCCGGCTCCACCGTGGGCACCTTGCCCAGGATCACCCGCCCCGTGCTGCCGTCCAGCGTGATCCAGTCGCCCTCGCGCACCGTCACGCCCGCCGCGGAGAAGGTACGGCGCGCCTCGTCCATCACGATGTCGCCCGCGCCGGCCACGCAGCACTTGCCCATGCCGCGCGCCACCACCGCCGCGTGCGACGTCATCCCTCCCCGGCAGGTGAGGATCCCCTGGCTCACCACCATGCCGTGAAAGTCCTCGGGCGACGTTTCGCGCCGCACCAGGATCACGGGCTCGTGCGGGCCGCGCTCCGCCGCCTCGTCGGGGTTGAAGACGACGCGCCCGGACGCCGCGCCCGGCGAGGCCGGCAGCGCCGTCGACAGCACCTGTACGTGCGCGCCGGGGTCGATCATGGGATGGAGAAGCTGGTCCAACTGCTCCGGCTGCACGCGCAGCACCGCTTCTTCCGGGGTGATGCGCCCCTCGTCCACCATCTCCACCGCCATGCGCACGGCGGCGCGCCCGGTGCGCTTGGCGTTGCGCGTCTGCAGCAGGTACAGCCGCCCCTTCTCTACCGTGAACTCCAGGTCCTGCGCGTCGCGGTAGTGGTCCTCCAGCAGCCGCGCGGCCTGGACGAGTTCGTGGAACGACGAGGGAAGGGCCTGCTCCATCCCGTCGATGTGCAGGGGGTCGCGAATGCCGGCAACCACGTCTTCGCCCTGCGCGTTCACCAGGAACTCGCCGTACAGCCGCGGCTCGCCGGTGGAGGGGTCGCGCGTAAAGGCGACGCCCGTCCCCGAGTCGTCGCCCATGTTGCCGAACACCATGGAGCAGATGTTGACGGCGGTGCCCAGGTCGTCGCTGATGTTGTTGATGCGGCGGTACGCCTTGGCGCGGGGCGTGTCCCACGAGCCGAAGACGGCGTGAATGGCGCCCCACAGCTGGTCCTGCGGCTCCTCGGGAAAGTCCTCGCCCGTCCGCGTCTTCACCAGCGCCTTGAAGTCCGCCACCAGCGCGCGCAGGTCGTCCGCGGAAAGCTCCGTGTCCAGCGTCACCCCGCGGCGCTGCTTGGCGTCTTCCAGCAGCCGCTCGAACTGGTCGGCGTGCACGCCCAGCACCACGTCCGCGTACATCTGAATGAAGCGCCGGTAGCTGTCAAAGGCGAAGCGCGGGTCGCCGCTGGCCTGCGCCAGCGCCTGCGCCGTGCGGTCGTTCAGCCCCAGGTTCAGGATGGTGTCCATCATCCCCGGCATGCTGAAGGCGGCCCCGGAGCGCACCGACACCAGCAGCGGCGCCTCGCCCCCGCCGAACTGCTTCCCGGTCGCGCGCTCCAGCCGGGCCAGGGCCGCGTCCACCTGCTCGCGCAGCCCGTCGGGGTAGCGGCCGCCGCGCAGGTACAGCCGGCACACCTGGGTGGTGATGGTGAAGCCCGGCGGCACGGGAACGCCTATGCGCGCCATTTCCGCCAGCCCGGCGCCCTTGCCGCCGAGCAGGTCCTTCATGTCCCTGCTGCCTTCCGTTTCTCCCGCGCCGAAGAAATACACGTACCGGTCGGCCATGTGTGTCTCGTAGAGTGGACTGGGTGTTGGACGGCAGGGTGGGGCGGATGGGCGCCCGCGCGCGGCGCACCATGGCAAAAACGAAGCCGGTGCGCGGTGCACGAAAAAGGCTCGTGCACCGCGCACCGGCACAGGGAAAGGACGCCGTGCGGCCCGGGGGAGCCGCGGGGCGGGTTCAGGCCGTGCCGGAACTCGCCGCGGCGACCTCTGCCCCGGTCTCTACCGGGGGCACGATGTTGTAGCGGCCGGCCAGGCGCTCGCGCACTTCGCGGAACACGCCCAGGTTGGCCATCAGGTCGCCCTCCCAGAGCTCGATGCTGGCCAGCGGGTACCAGTTGCAGCCGCCGGGGCCCTCGGGCTTGAAGTCGATTTCAAAGGTGAAGCGGCTGTTCTGCGCGCCGGGGTGGCGGTGGAGTTCATCCATGAAGAGCCGGTGCAACTCGGTCCTGTCGAGGACTTCGCGCATGGTGGATCCGGGGGAGAGAGAGTGGGGGCGGCCGCCGGCCGGCCCGGAGGCGGCGGTCACGGCCGTTCGACGACGACCCAGACGGTGTCGCTCTCGGGGCGGTAGGCCATGGAGATGGAAACGTCCTTCACGCGGTCGTCGCGAAAGCGGAACCGGTACTCGAAGGTTACATCCAGTTCGCGCCGGGCGACACCTTCTTGAAAGCGGCCCTGGAACTCGCGGACCGCGGTGCAGGGTGCCACGTCGGCAAAGAAGTCGCGCCCGATCACGTCCGCGCGGCTGGTGCGCGCCAGGGCGGATTCAGTTTCGTTGTACTGCAGAACGGTGCCGTCGCGGTGCAGCTGAATCACACCCACGGGAAGGGCGTCCAGCTCTTCCGCCGTGAGCGTTTCCACCATCTGGATGACCTCGGCGCGCGCAGACTGCATGTGCCCCTCTGTCTGGAAGCGGGTGAAACTGCAACGTTCCTGAACATGATACATACATTGAACAATGGGAGTCAAGAAAGATGCCGGGGAGGGAAGTGCGGAAGTGCGGAGTGCGGAGTGACTGTGGCGCGGCGGGCTGGGGCCCTCACCCGGCCGCGCCTGGACGCGTCCACCCTCTCCCACGAACAGATGTTGGAGAGGAGGCACACACCAGAATCGCGCGCGTCCCTTGCGCAGTTGAAGCCCCGATCGTGGACGCGACAGCGGCCGCGAGTCGGGGCTTGCCGCTGTTTGAGCGGCGGATTCATCCGCTCAGGGGGGGCGATCCGCTGAAACCCTCATCCGCACACCTCCCTTCGCCGACGGCCCGCAACCCGGCCCCGTTCACCATCCCCACGACACGCCCGCTCCCGCCATCCCCGCACCCCGGCCACCCCGCAATCCGGCTCCGCACGTTGCTACTCTCGTGCTTCCCTACTCGGCACTCAGCACTCTGCACTCAGCACTCAGCACTCAGCACTCAGCACCCACGCACTCCCCAAAAAAGGCCCCCCTCCCGAACCCGGGAGAGGGGCCCCTCAACCACTACCCGCCCACGCTTACTTGCTGTCCGTGTACGTGGGGCGAGGCGGCTCCATGTCGTGCGCCTGGCGATAGGTGCGCTGCACCACGCTGTGCCGGCGGCCGTACACGAAGTAGATCACCATGCCCAGCGCCAGCCAGATCACCAGCCGCTCCCACGCCTCAACCGGCAGGCGCGACATCAGGAAGAAGCAGGAAAGCATGCCCAGAATGGGCACGATGGGCACCAGCGGCGTCTTGAACGGACGCGGGCGGTTGGGCTCCTTGACGCGCAGGTACCACACGCCGCCGCACACGATCACGAACGCCAGCAGCGTGCCGATGGACACCAGGTGGCCCAGCGTGGACACGTCGTAGAAGCCCGCCAGCGCGGCGCAGGCAAGGCCCGTCATGGCGCTGCTGATGTGCGGCGTGCGGTACTTGGGGTGCAGGCGGCTGAACACCGGCGGCAGCAGCCCGTCGCGCGACATGGCGAAGAAGATGCGCGGCTGGCTCATGAGCATCACCAGCATCACCGACGTAAGGCCCGCGATCGCGCCGATCTTGATCAGCTTGGCCAGCGCCGTGTACCCCGTCGCCTCGATGGCCACCGCGATGGGCTCGGCCACGTTCAGCGCCGGGTAGTCCACGATCGCCGTCATGATGCCCGACACGATGATGTACAGCAGGGTGCAGATGAGCAGCGAGCCCAGAATGCCGATGGGCATGTCGCGCTGCGGGTTCTTGGCCTCCTGCGCCGTCGTGCTCACCGCGTCGAAGCCGATGTAGGCGAAGAAGATCACGCCGCCGGCCGCCACGATGCCGTCCCAGCCGAACTGCCGCGGTCCCGTGTTGGCGGGAATGAACGGCGTCCAGTGGTCGATGGACTGGCTCCAGTGCGTCAGCACGTAGTAGCCGCCCGCCAGAATGAAGGCGCCCACCACGGCCAGCTTGATGGCCACGGCGATGTTGTTGAAGCGCGCCGATTCCTTGATGCCCAGCACCAGCAGGATCGTCACCGCAAAGATGCCCAGCGCGGCCACGATGTTGAACATGCCGTTGGCGTGCGGCAGCGTGTTCACGTCGATGCCCTGCGCCGCCAGCGACTGCGTGAGCTCGTCCGTGTGGCGCACCCAGGAGTTGCTGCCCGGCGTCTGCACCAGCTTGCCGGGGGCGTTGGTCCACTTCGGCCCCAGGTCGATGCCGACGTCGCGCAGGATGGAGTTCACGTAGCCCGACCACCCCGCGGCCACCGTTGCCGCGCCGAACAGGTACTCCAGGATCAGGTCCCACCCGATGATCCACGCCACGATTTCGCCCAGCGTGGCGTACCCGTAGGTGTACGCCGAGCCGGCGATGGGGATCATGGCCGCGAACTCGGCGTAGCAAAGCCCCGCGAACACGCAGGCAATGCCGGCCAGGACGAACGCGAGCATGATGGCGGGGCCGGCGTGCTGCGCGGCGGCGGTGCCGGTGAGCACGAAGATGCCCGTGCCGATGATGGCGCCGATGCCCAGCGAGATCAGGTTGCCGACGCCGAGTTCACGTTTGAGGCTGTGCTCGCCTTCGGAAAAGGCGTCCGCCTGCAGCTCGTCGATGTTCTTGCGGGCGAAAAGACTCATGACTGCTCCGGTGTGGGCGGACGCCGGTCCGCCGCGGGGGTGGGTTGCTGGTCCCGCGCGCCAAGGCGGCGCGCGTAGCGTGGCGGCCGGGAGGCCGCCTTCTCTGCCGGGGAAATGCCGCCGCGGCACGAGAAACGGGCCGGGCACGTGCCCGCGCCGCCCCTCGTACCGGAACTCCGATGCTGCTGGAATTCCCCCAATCTAAGCGCCGCCCGTGCCCGGTCAAGCGTTCGAACCACCACGGACGCGCTTTTCCCTCCGTTGCGCGCCCAACCGGCGCACCGCGCGCATTGCGCCCCGCGCCCCGCGCGCGTTAGAGTGGCGCGCCGGGGCGGCCCGCCCGCCCGCACTCCGCACGTGCACGCGACGCCGTTTGATGACCGATCTGCTGGCCGTCCCCGAATCCCGCGCCTTTCCCCTGCGCCGCCTGCTGCAGCCGCTGCTGGCCGCCCGGCACGTGACGCTGCACACCCACGTGCAGGCCGACGGCGACGGCACCGGCTCGCAGGCCGCCGTGGCCGCCTGGCTGGAAGGGCGGGGGATCCGCGTCTCGGTGGTGAACCCCACCCCCTTTCCCGACTCGCTCCGCTTTGTTCTGCACCGGCAGGACCTGGTGGCCGACCTGGGCACGCCCGAGGCCGACGCGGCGCTGGACGACGCCGACCTGCACCTGGTGCTGGACACCAGCGAGCCCGGCCGCATCGGCGGGCTGGCGGAGCGGCTGGACCCGGCGCGGACGCTGGTGGTGGACCATCACCCCGCCGGGCGCGAGGTGGTGGGCGAGGTGGCGGTGCAGGACCCCTCCGCCGCGGCCACGGGAGAGATGGTGTACGACCTGATCACCCTGGCCGGCGATCCCATCCCTCACGCGTCGGCGCTGGGGGCGTACGTGGCGCTGGTGTCGGATACGGGATCGTTCCGCTACGGAAACACCACGCCGCGCGTGCTGGCGGTTGCGGCGGAGCTGATGCGGCTGGGGATCGACCCGGAAGTCGTGTACCGCCGCCTGTTCGCCACCTCGCCGCGCCGGCGGCTGGAGCTGCTGCGCGAGGCGCTGGGCACCCTGCAGAGCGATCCGGAGGGGCGCATCGGGTGGATGGTGGTGCCGCATGAGGTCGCGGCGCGGCTGGGCGCCACGGGCGAGGACTTCGACGGGCTCAGCGAGCACGTCCGCTCGGTGGAGGGAACGGAGGTGGCGCTCCTGTTCCGGGAAACGAAGCCGGGGGAAACCAAGATCAGCCTGCGCAGCAACGGCGCGGCGGACGTCAACCGCATCGCCCGCGAGTTCGGCGGGGGCGGGCACGTCAAGGCGGCCGGCGCGCTGGTGCAGGAGCCCGCGGCCACGCTGGTGCCCCGCGTGGTGGACGCCGTCACCCGCGCCCTGCGCGGCTGACGGCGGAGCGCCCCGTCGTTCGCGGGGACGAGTACATGTGCGCAGGCGAGGCCTGCCAGGCGCGGCCACGCGAACATTGCGTCCGCGTGCAGAAAGCCGGAACTTGGAAAGGGGTGCCGCCCGGCGCCCCTTTTTTCGTGGATCCCGCCTTGCTTCCGGAGCCCATCTGATGAACGTCCCCTGCCGGCAGTGCAGCACCCCCGTCGACGAGAACGCCGCCATCTGCCCGGTGTGCGGCGCCAGCAATCCGGCGCAGCGCTACGGGCCGGCCCCGGGTGCCGGGTCCATGCAGATGACGGGAGGCTACACCGGAGTCACCGTCCGCGACATCGACATTCCGTTCGGCCGGCTCGTGATGCTCATCCTGAAGTTCATGGTCGCCGCCATCCCGGCGTACCTGATCCTCACCATCATCATGTTCATGATCTTCGCCGTGTTCGCGGGCGCGATGGCGGCCATGATGCCCGAGATCTTCAACCAGGCGGCCGCGACTCCGCCGCTCTGACCGGGCGTGTGGCACACGAAAACGGGGCGCGTCCGGATTGGACGCGCCCCGTTTGTCATCCTCTGAACGGCCGCGGTCAGGCGCCCACGGAGCGGTACGGATGCCGCCGCGCGTAGTTGTAGGCCGTGACGGCGGAGATGATGTGCGCCACCCATCCCAGCAGGCCGCCGGTGCCGAGCCAGAGGCCGGGGGTAACGATGAACCAGAAGATCGCCCGGCCCCACTTGCCGTTGTAGAGCTGGCCCATGCCGGGGATCAGAAAGCTGAGGAGCGCCGCCAGGCCGGGATCTCTCACCGTCGCCTCACTGTTCGGGAAGTCAGGCGGGCTCCTGCGGCCCGCGTGGGGTGCAGTACGGGAGCACCCGCCCGCGAGTTTCAGGCAGTGCAAGCCGGCGAGCTGAGCGGATGAATCCGCCGCAACAACGGCGGAAAGTCCCCCCGAACATACGGGGAGACTTCACCTGCACGTGGCGGCGGGTGACGGTGTGAGTCGCGGCGTTCACCGCGGCCCCCACCCGGGCGGGCACCACCGGCCCACCCTCCCCCAAAACAGACTGGGGGAGGGTTGATGCGGCCGCGGGTTGGAGTGCGCGTTGCGATGGTTCGTGCCGCGGATAGTGGCCTGAGCGGATGAATCCGCCGTTTAGAAGCGGGAAGCCCCAACTCATGGCCGCTGTCGCGTCCCACAATCGGGGCTTCAACCAACCCGGCGGCCGGCCCGGTGCATGTCGCGCACGCCAATGACGCGGATGCAGTCCGCGCAGGCGGACTTCGTGTGGTTGGAGGCGCGGTTTCAACCGCCGGGCGAAGTGTCGGGCGGGCACTAAACCGGCCCCGGCGCCGAACGGCTCTCCCCTCGCCCGCTTGCGGGAGACGGCGTTGGGAAGTGACGGGTGGCCGCAGCATGCGCCGCAGTCTGCCCGACGCGCCGATCTTCAGTTGCCGTGTGCCCCCTCTCCCACATCTGTTCGTGGGAGAGGGTGGCGAGCTTTAGCGAGCCGGGTAAGGCCACACCGTCGATCCTCGCTGAACAACATCGGCCCTCCCGCGCATCGTCATCCCTGATCGACGAAACAAGGCGGGCCTCCACGCTGGAGGCCCGCCTCGTACATCATCCCCGGATCGCAAATCCGCGCCTGGCTTACGCCTCGTCTTCCAGGTACGTGTACCCGGCCAGCCCGGCGATGTAGTCCGCGATGAAGGCGTTGGCCTCCGCGCGGGTGAGGTCGCGGGCGTTGCTGATCTTGCGCCGGAAGGTGCTGATCAGGTCCTGCGTGTTGAACTGCACGTAGTTCAGCACCTCGGTGATGGTGTCGCCGTGCACCAGGTCACCGATTTCGTACCCGCCCTCCGCCAGGCGAATGTGCACCGCGTTGGTGTCGCCGAACAGGTTGTGCAGGTCGCCAAGAATCTCCTGGTACGCGCCGGTGAGGAAGATCCCCAGCACGTACTTCTCGTCGTGGTCAAACGAGTGCAGTTCCAGGCTGGGCTTGGCCTTCTTCCATCCCACGAAGCTGTCGATCTTGCCGTCGCTGTCGCACGTCACGTCCTGCAGCGTGCCGCGGCGCGTGGGCTCCTCGTTCAGCCGGTGCACCGGCATGATGGGGAACAGCTGGTCGATGGCCCACGAGTCGGGCAGCGACTGAAAGAGCGAGAAGTTGCAGAAGTATCGGTCGATGAGCAGCCCTTCCAGCTCCGGCAGGATGTCGTCGTGCTCTTCCGGATCCCGCGAGGCCAGCTGCGCCACGCGGTTCATGATCGCCAGCCAGTACCGCTCCGCCACCGCCCGCTCGCGCAGGCTGAGCGTGCCGGAGTTGAAGTGGATCTGCAGCTGCCCCTTGATGAAGGTGGCGTCGTGGTACACCTCGCGCAGGCTGCGGCCGTCCAGCTCGCGCAGCACCCCGGCCAGCTCCTGCACCAGCGCGTGGTCGTCTTCCGTCACCTCGTCGGGCGTCTCCGAGGCCTGCGTCTCCAGGTCGATGACGTTGATGAGCAGCAGCGCGTGGTGCGCCGTGAGCGCCCGGCCGGACTCGGAGATGATGTGCGGCATGGGCACCTCGTTCTCGCGGCACGCCTCGGCGATGGAGTACACGATGTCGTTGGCGTACTCCTGCATGCTGTAGTTCACGCTGGCCGCGCTGGGCGAGCGCGAGCCGTCGTAGTCCACCCCCAGCCCGCCGCCCACGTCCACGTACTCCACCTCCACCCCCTGCTGCCGCATCTCCACGTAGTACCGCGACACCTCCGTCATCGCCAGCTTGATGTTGCGGATGTCGGGGATCTGCGAGCCCAGGTGAAAGTGCACCAGCTTCAGGATCTGCAGCTTGCCGGCGTCGCGCAGCTTGTCGAGCACGCGCATGAGCTGCGACGGGTTCAGGCCGAACTTGCTTTTTTCGCCCGCCGTCTCGCTCCAGCGCCCCGCGCCGGTGGCGGACAGCTTGATGCGCACGCCGGCGGTGGGCTCCACCCCCATCTCGTCCGCCACCTTGAGCAGGACGTCGACTTCGCTGAGCTTTTCGATGACGATGATGACGCGGTGCCCCAGCTTCTGCCCCATCAGGGCCAGCCGCATGAACTCCTCGTCCTTGTAGCCGTTGCAGACGATCAGGTGGTCCGTGCGCTCGGTAAGGGCCAGGACCGCCTGCAGCTCCGGCTTGCTCCCCACCTCCAGCCCCACCCCGTGCCGCTCGCCGAACGCCACGATTTCTTCCACCACGTGGCGCTGCTGGTTCACCTTGATGGGGTAGACGGTGGTGTAGCCGCCTTCGTAGCTGAAGTCGCGGATGGCCGTGGCGAAGCGCTCGCCCAGGTTTTCGATCCGCGTGCGCAGAATGTCGCTGAAGCGCAGCAGCAGCGGCAGCCGCACGCCCTGCGCTTCCAGGTCCGTCGCCAGTTCAAAAAGGTCCAGCCCGCGGGCCGGGTCCTTTGTGGGGTGCACGGTAACGTGCCCCTTCTGGTTCACGTCGAAGTAGCCGATTCCCCATCCCTCGATGTTGTACAGCTCGCGGGAATCGTCGATGGTCCACTTCTTCGTATCGATCTCGGCCTCCGGGGTGTGGCGCAGGGCCATGGTCGTGTGCTTCCTGAAAAATGCGGGACGCCAATCTGCTCTGCGCGGCCCCCGCGCGAAAGTGGTGCCGCCGTGGACTGTCGCCGTGCGGGGCGCCGGGCTAGCTTGGCGCCAGCCCGGCGGAACCCGAATCATCTGCCCACCGATCCCGCAATGTACCGCGCACCCGACTTTTCGCAGCCCCGTTTCAGCGACGCCCCCGCCGCCCGCTTTGCGCCCGCGCCGGCGGACGGCGTGCTTCCCGAAGGCTTCTTTTCCACCACCAACCTGCCCACCTACGTCAAGCTGGCGGACGGCTCGTGGAAGCTGCCGCGCGACCCGCGGATGGACAGCGCCCTGGTGCTGGACGACGACGGCGTGCCGCGCGTGCTGGAGGCCCGCTACGCCCGCGCGGGGCAACGGGTGGCCATGGGGCTGGCGGAGGACGGCAGCGAGGGGATCTTCGTGCACGCCACCGGGCTCATGGGCGCCGAGGGCGACGTGGGGCCGGAGGGCGAGTTCAAGTTCATGTCCAGCGAGGTGAGCCGCGAAAAGCCGACGGACTACGGCGAAATGGCGCGCATTCTGGTGGACGAGAAGGAGCGCGGCGGGCACTTCATCTGGGTCGTCGGGCCCGCCGTGCTCCACTCGCGCGGCCGCGACACGCTGGCCTGGTTTGTCCGCGAGGGGTACGTGGGCGCCCTGTTTGGCGGCAACGCCGTGGCGGTGCACGACATCGAGGCCGCCACCCTGGGCACCACGCTGGGGATGAACAACCGCGGCATTCCCATGGAGGGCGGCCACGCCTTTCACATGCGCGCCATCAACCGTGTCCGCGCCGCCGGGAGCATCGCGGCGGCGGTGGAGCAGGGGGTGATCCGCGACGGCATCATGCACTCGCTGGTCACCACGGGCGTCCCGTTCGTCCTGGCGGGCTCCATTCGCGACGACGGGCCGCTGCCGGACACCATCACCGACGCGGTGGCCTGCCAGGAGGCCATGAAGGCGCACACGCGGCGCTGCACGGGGGTCATCATGATCGCCACGGCGCTGCACTCCATCGCCACGGGCAACATGCTGCCGTCGTACGTGTGGCGCGAAGAAACGGGCGAGGTGCGCCCGCTGACGACGATCTGCGTGGACTCGTCGGAGTTCGTGGTCAGCAAGCTCAAGGACCGCGGCACGCACCAGGCGTTCGGGGTCATCACCAACGCGCAGGATTTCCTGCACGTCCTTCGCTTCTACGTGGAGCAGGAGGCCGCCGAGCGCGCCCGCGCCCCGCACGCGGCCGCCGTTGGCTGAGCCCGCGCCCTCCCCGGCGCCCGCGGCCGGCCCCGCGCTCGCGGCCGCGCTGGCCGCCGTGGCGAACCGGGTGCCGCCGTCCACCGTGGACGCGGTGTGGCTCTTTGCGCCGCG
>NZ_DASVTX010000297.1:0-19061 GCF_036387355.1 Longimicrobium sp. | reverse complement strand
CGTGCCGGGCGGTTCGCTCAGCGCTCGCTGGGAACGAAGCCCGTTTCGTCGCGGTCGGGGCAGACGAACAGGTCGTCTTCGGAAAGCCCGGCGCACGGGGCGGCTGCGTGCTGCATTTTGGATATCCTGCGTGCTGCGTGGAAACTGGGTCGATGGCCTGCGGATCAGGATGCGCGGGCGGCGTCTCTTCGCGCCCACGGCTTTGCAACGAACCAGCAGATGATTGTCGTCATGATGGCAACCGCCGGGCCACGCGCGCGGCAGAGCGCACTCGGCCGGCTTTCAGGACGGCCCCCACCCGGGCCGGCACCACCGGCCCACCCTCCCCCAAAACAGACTGGGGGAGGGTTGTTGGGGCGCGATCGGGGCGAGCATCAGGGATCGGCGCCGCCGCGGACTGTCCTGAGCGGATGAATCCGCCGCTCCAGAATCGGTAAGCCCCGACACGGCGCTATAGGCGCGCCGTTCGGGGCTTCAACTGCATTACAGACTCAGGTTCCGGTGTGATTATGAATCTCCCTTCTCCGCGCGGCAGTTTGCGCGGGGAGGGGACGGGGGAGGGGCGCCGTTGGTGTGTGCCCCCTCTCCCACATCTGTTCGTGGGAGAGGGTGGACGCGTCTCAGCGCGGCCGGGTGAGGGCCATAGCCGGCGATCCGCACCGGCCTCATCTCGCACCTCCGCCTTGCTGCGCCCACGTTGTTCCTATCCCTATTCCCTATTCCTTATTCCCTATTCCCTGCCGTTACAGATCGTTCGCGTACGAGACGAACTTGTACGCGCCGCCGTGCTCCCAGATGCCGCCGAAGAGGGGCACGGGCGCGGTCTCGCCCATCACGCGGACGGTGCATGCGCTCCACACGCGGTCCGCGCCCTGCCGCGCCTCACGCGCGCATGACCAGCCCTCCGCGCGCACCGCGGACGACCCGCCGAAGTGCTCCATCAATCGGGGGAAGCCTCGCTCGCTCTGCTGGCTCAGCTGCAGCCACATGATCTCCGGCGGCAGCTCGTACGGCGGAAGCGACTGCGGCGAGCCGGCATAGAAGAAGTGCGCAAACTCCCCCTGGTCCATCACCATCGCCGCGAGCGCCGCGGTGTCGCTCCGCGCTACGGCCGCGGCAAAGCGTGCCACCAGCGAGTCCGCCGAAGGCGCGGGGGCGCCGCGCAGGCCCGCGGGCGCGGGGCCGCTCTCCGCCTGGTAGCGGCGGATGCTCTCGTCGCGGGGACGAGCGCTGTCCACCACCACGGGCGCGGCTTCGGGGGCGGTGTCCGCGTCCGCCGTTCCGCAGGCGGCCAGGGCGAGCAGGGCGGGGAGCAGAAGGCGAATTCGGGGCGCGATCGTCATCATCTACAGAAAGCGTGGATCGGTGAAACGGAGCGGGCGGCGGGAACCGTGAGGTCCCCGCCGCCGCGCGTGCGAGCAGTCAACCCGCGCCGCTTACTTGAGCGCGTAGTTGGTCCAGCCCTGCCACCACTTGGGGCCGTTGGGGTCCGCCGCGCCGCGGTACGAGGTCGCCGTCAGCGTGCCGCCGAAGTAGTTGGCCACCCGGCCCTCGATGCGCGTTCCCGCAAAGCTGGCCATGCCGCCCGTGGCCAGCGCCGAGCCGCCCGCGGGGGAAAAGTCCAGCGCCGCCGCGCTCGCCGCCGTGCCGCTGGCCGGCACCGCGGTGAACAGCCCCGCGAAGGAGGCGGCCGCCGCGTTGCCGTACGCCGGGTCGCTCAGCGCGGCGCCGAAGTTGGCGCCCCCCGCCTCGAAGTTGCTCCCGTTCCCCGCCAGCAGAACGTTGCGCACCATCAGGCTGTCGGCCAGGCGCAGGTCGTTGCTGGCCGCGTCGCGCAGCGAAATGCCCACGCCCGGCCAGCGGGCGATCACGCCGTTCACCAGCGTGCCGGCGGTGCCGCGGCGCATCACCGCGCCGTTGCCGTCCGTCTGCGCGAACACGCCCGGCCCGGGGCCGATCACGGTGAAGTTGGCAAACACCGGCGCGCTGAACGGCTGATTGGCGTAGGTGCAGCCGGCCTTGTCGTTCTCGCAGCCGTCGCCCTCAAAGCCGCGCGGGTCGCTGGATACGCTTCCGGCACCCTCGCGCGGGCGCAGCACGGTGTCCTGCACCGCGATCAGGAACTGGTTGCGGCCGCGGTAGCCTTCCGTCCAGTCGAAGTGGTCGTCGCCCGACTCGTACGACACCAGGTAGCGGCCGTCCACCGAGCCGCCGAACCACTCAAAGGAGTCGTCCAGCCCGCTCATGGCCTGCACGTACTCGATCTTCGTTCCCCGGCCCACGGCGTACATGGACAGGCTGTTGAGCTCCTGGCCGCTGCCGCCGGAGACGTCGTAGCCGGCGAACTCGATGCGGACGTAGCGCAGCGAGCCGCTGTTGTCGTTGAAGCTGGCCGCGGCGGGGTTGCCGCCCGGGTTGCTGTAGTCTTCGCGGGCGCCCTGCGGGCCCTCGGTGTAGATGGGCGTGGCGGTGCGGTTGATGGGCGCGCTGCCCACGATGATGAGGCCGCCCCAGTCGCCCGGCTTGCGGTTGCCCGCGCTGCGCCAGGAGGTAAAGACGATGGGGTTGGCGGCGGTGCCCTCGGCGATGATGCGCGAGCCGCGCAGGATCCAGAGCGAGCTGCCGGCCGCGTTGGCGGCGGTGTCGCCCACGATCTTCGTCCCCGGCTGGATGGTGAGGGTGGCCGCGTTGGTCACCTTCACGTAGCCGCTCAGGATGTACAGCGTGTCGGCGTACAGCGTGGTGTTGCTGCTGATAAAGCCCGACAGCACGCGCTGCCTGGGCGGCGCGGCGGCGGTAATGACCTTCATCTCCGCACTGTACGTGCTGCTGCGGCCGTCGCGCACGGCCCGGACGCGGTAGGTGTACTCCACGCCGGCGCTCAGCCCGTTGTCGTCAAAGAAGGTGCCGGTGACGCCGGTAGCCACGTTGGCGAAGGTGGTGCCGTTGGCCGCGCGGTCCACGTCGTAGCTGTCGACGCCCTCGGCCAGGTTCCAGCTCACCCGCACGGACGTGGGCGAGGCCACGGTCACGGTGACTCCGGTGGGCGGATCGGGCTGGTCGGAGCCGGTGCTGTTGCTGTCGCACGCGCCCGCGGAGCCGGCGACCAGCATGGCCGCCGCGAGCGCGAGCAGCTTCCGAGCGTTGAATTTCATCGTCCCTGAAAGTCGAGGATGAGGTTTGGAACGCGCCCGAACGCGGGCGGGCCTGCAGACCACGCGATGAATGTCTCCCCCGGTTGCTGCGGCCCCGCCGCGCTCCGGTCACGCGATTGTCACGGCTGAACGGCAACTTCGGTCTCTAACAGAGGCACAGAGACACAGAGGAGAACCGCACGCGATGAACACCAACAGAATCCAGAAGTCCCTGGATCCCCGCCGGTGCCGCCCGGGTGGCAATTCCTCGTTATTTTGATCTGTCTCTGTGCCTCTGTGTCTCTGTGTGAGATTTCTGTTTCCGTGACGGAGCGGAACGAACAGCGGGGCACCCGGATCGCGTCCGGGTGCCCCGTTGTCCATCATCCAGCCGGAAAGATCAGGGGTTCCAGCTGATGCCGAAGCCCACGGTGCGGCCGGTGCGGTAGCGCAGCCGCGTCACCTCGCCCTGCTTCCATTCCACCGGTGCGTCCAGCAGGTTTTCCGCGTCCACCTTGAGCGACACGCCGCCGCGTAGCGGGGTGCGCAGGGAGAAGTCCAGCATCTGGCGCGGCTGCTCGTACGGATCGTCCAGCAGCGGCGTGAGCGCGGCGGCCACCAGGCGCTTGCCCACGACGTTGTACAGCAGCGTCGCGCTCGTGGCGCCGCGCTCGCCGCGGGTGTACGAAAGGCCCGCGTTGATGACGTACGGCGCCTGCCCCACCATGGCCCGGTCGTCGCGCGTGGCGGCGCTGCGCGGGTCGTTGCCGGTGCTGATGCGGCTCTTCATTAGCGTGGCGTTCAGCGACACGGCAAACGGCTCCAGCGCGGAAACGAGGTCGCCCAGCGCGGTGCGGGCCTCCAGCTCCACCCCGTAGTTGAGCGCGCTTTCGGCGTTGGTGTACGACAGCTGGTTGCCGCCCGAGGTGGCGATCTCGATCTGCTCGATGGGGTTGCGGAAGCGCTTGGCGAACACGCCCAGGCTCAGCACCTCGCCGCTGCCCGGGTACATCTCCCAGCGCAGATCGTAGTTCTGGATCAGCGCGCGCACCAGGCCGGCGTTGCCCACCACTTCCTGGTTGTTCACCAGGTCGCGGTAGCTGATCTCCGCCAACTCGCGGTACTCCGGGCGTGACAGAGTCTGCGACACCGAGAGCCGCAGGTTCTGCACGTCGCTCAGGCGTGCGTTCAGCGCCAGCGAGGGGAGCACGTCGGTGTTGCGGCGGCTCACCGGCACCCGCTCGCCGTCCGTGCGCTCCGCGTCCACGTCCAGGTCCCACCGCTCCACCCGCGCGCCGCCCACCAGGCTCAGGGCGCCGCTCACCGGCATTTCCACCATCGCGTAGCCCGCCGCCACCTGCTCATCCGCGCCGTACGAGCCGCCGTTGGTGGTGGGGGCGATGATGATGTAGGCGTCGCTCCCCTGAAAGTACCGGCCGTCGAAGATCTCTTCCGGCGAGGCGGCGCGCTGCTCTACCGTCAGGCGCGCGGTGTTGCTCATGTTGTACGACCGGGCGCTGGCGCTGCGCTCCACACGCCGGCCGAGCCCGCCGAAGCGCAGGGTGCCGCCCAGTGCCGGCATGCGCAGGTCCAGCGTGCCGCTGCGGGCCGTCTCGTCCAGCTCGCTGAAGGTGCGGCGCGCGCCGTCGGGCAGGTAGCCCAGCCACGCCATCGGCAGGGTGCCGCCGGCCGGGTTCTGCTCTTGGCCGTACAACAGGTCCACGCGGTCCGGCTCGTCACGCGTCACGCGGGAGGCGGTGCCGGCCCACTCCACCGTGGCGCCCAGGAGCTGGTGCGTGCCGCGAAGCTGGTTGCTCAGCACCGAGCGCTCGGTGTAGCGCAGGGAGGTGCGCTGCACGTTGTCGATGTTGCTGAACTGCTCCAGCGTGCCCACGCCAACGTAGGCGTCGTTGTCCGCCGAGCGGTTGTACGAGTTGTTCAGCTCGATCTTGTGGTCGGCGCCGCCCAGAAAGGTGCTCAGGTTCAGCATGCCGCCCCACAGCACGCTGTTTACGCCGCTGCTGCCCTGAAAGGCGTCGTACGTGCGGGCGCGGAAGTCCGGGTTGGCCACGGCGCGGGCGCGGGTCTCGTCCAGCCGCACCTCCTGGCTGCGCGAGTACGTGGCCGAGCCCACGTAGCCGATCCGCTGCCCCAGCAGCGCGTCCTCGCCACCCAGCGACAGGCTGGCGGAGCCGTTGGGAAGCCCGTCGGCGGTGGTGGGCGCCCACTGGTTGCGGAAGGAGCGGCCCACCTGGTTCATGGACTGCTGCGTCAGGCCGCGAAAGTCGCCCGCGGCGCGCACCAGGCCGGGAAGGCTGCGCCCGCCGGCCGCGGTGCCGAACCACTCATTGCCCGCGCCGGGGACGGCTTGCACGCTGCTGCCGGTGGCGCTCTGCACCAGCCCGCCGCCCAGCGACAGCGTCAGCGTGCGCCGCGCGGGAAAGCTGCGGGTGCGCAGGTTCACCGACGCGCCGCTGAAGTCGCCCGGCTGGTCCGGCGTAAACGTCTTGCTGGTGGTGATGGATTCCAGCAGCGACGAGGGGAACAGGTCCAGCGGCACCACGCGCTTTTCCGGCTCGGGGCTGGGGATGCGCGCGCCGTTCAGCGACGTGGTCGTGTACCGCTCGCCCAGGCCGCGGACGACGACGAACTTGCCCTCGCTCACGGTGACGCCGCTCACGCGCTGCACCGCCTGCGCGGCGTCGCTGTCCGGCGACCGGGCGATCTGCTCGCTGGTGGTGCTGTTGACCACGCCGGTGGAGGTGCGCTGCTCGTCGAGTGCCCGGTTCACGGTCCCCGCCTCGCGCACGGCGGTTACGGTGATGCCGGTGAGGCTGAGCGTGGAGGCGTTCAGCGAGATGTCCAGGTCGGCCGCGGCGCCGGGGGCCACGTTCACGCCGGTGACCGACTTGGGCGAAAAGCCCAGGTGGCTGGCGCCGACCGTGTGCACGCCCGCGGGGACGCCGGCCAGGGTGTAGCGCCCGTCCACGCCGGCGGTGGCCCGCAGCGTGGTGCCGCCGACGCTCACCTGCGCGCCCGCGATGCCGCGCCCGGTGCCGCCGTCGATCACGCGGCCCACGATGCGGCCGCTGTTCTGCGCGGCCGCGGGGGCGGCGATGCCCAGGAGGGCCGCAAACGCAACCGCGAGAGCGGCGCGCACGCGGCTCTCGCGGGGAGAACGGGGTCGGTGAGAACGTCTCACGAAGGGCTCCGTCACTGATTCAGGGGTTCGTCCATGCGCCCGGTCAGGCACGCCACGAACTTCCCCCTTCACCATCACGCCGGCGTCCGTCCTCCGTCGCGATCCGGTCACGATCCCGGTACGTGGTCCGTTACTCCGTCCACGGATGAACCGCGTCTCTCACGGGAGGCTGCGGAGCGGCACGGAGGTCACGGTACGGGAGGACGACGGCGGAAAGCACGCGCGACCGCCGTCCGCCTCAGAACGCGACCTGAAAGAGCATCTTGAAGCTCTGCGCGCGATCGCCCTCCCGCGGCGACCAGATGTCGTAGTTGATGGCGACGCGGTTCAGCCCGCCCAGCCACAGGTTCACGCCGGGAGTGATGAGGGTGCCGCCGTGCGGGCCGGCGCGGTCGGCCATGTCGTTGCCGGTGTCCGGGTCGCCGTAGCTCACGCGTACGAGGGGCTCGATGGCCGACAGGCGGCGGGAAAAGCGCGACGTGCGGTAGCTCAGCCATCCCTGCGCGCCCCCGAACCGCGCCCCGCTGAACGGATCGAAGTCGCCCGTCACCGCCTCCACCAGCAGGTGCGGGCCGCCGGCGTCGGTGCCCAGCTCCACGTCCGCCTCCCACGCGTCCCCCCGCCGCACGCGCGCGTCGCCCGCCGCCGAGTCGCGCACAGCGAAGTCGCGGGCGGACCAGGACACGTTCATCCGCACCTTTGCCGCCGGCGCCGCGCCGATCCGCGCGACCACCTGCCCCGTGTTCTCCCGCGGAAAGTCCGTGCGTGCCGGGCCGTTGAACCATCCCGCCGCGTAGGAGAGGCCCAGCGGCGCGTCCTTGAACTCGCCGCGCACCTGCACCCCCAGGTCGCGCTCGCTGTAGCCCAGTTCGCTCACCAGGGCGTACTCGTCGTACGCGCCGGACACGCCGCGGATGCGCAGGCCGCGCTCCGCCGGGACCATGCGGTTGCTGCTCAGCTGGGTGATGGCGCTGAACGGCCGGTGCGCCTGCCCCGCCCAGATGTTGAAGGCGGGGTCGATGGTCAGCCGCACGTAGGCGTCCCGCAGCGACACGCGGCTCCCCGCGAACTCGGGCTGAATGCGGCCGGTGACCAGGTCGTTGATCCGCATGGTCGCCTCCAGCCGCACCCGCCGCAGCACCATCTCGGCCTGCGGCGCGTCCTCCTCCGACGTCGTGTTGAACAGGGCGTGCACCCGCCCGTTCAGCGTGAGGCGGGACGAATCGGGTCCGGCGATGGAGAACCCCTGCGCGGCGCACGCGCGGGCGAGCGCGGCGGACAGGAGGAGCGCGGAAAGCAGGCTGCGGAAGGAACCGGGCATGAGAGGGCGTCGCGCGCGTCGTGGGTGAATCCCGCCTTCCGGGCGGGCCCCGGACGCGCCGATCTTACCTCGAACGCGCGACACGCGCATCTCCGGAGCGTCACATCCGTGTAACGTGTAACGGCGGCGTCGCGCCTGGTGTCACGGATTGATCCCGGGAGCGAACGCATCCGCGTCCGCGGTGGCGGCGTCCATCTCTTCCGGAGCGGGGAGGGTAAAGCGGATGGTGGCGCCGCGGCCCAGCTCGCTTTCCGCCTCCACCGATCCGCCGTGGCCCTCCACCAGGTGCCGGACGATGGCCAGTCCCAGCCCCGTGCCGCCGTCCTCGCGCGACCGCGCCGTGTCCGCGCGGTAGAAGCGCTCAAAGATGCGCGGCAGGTGCGCGGAGGGAATGCCCGTGCCGTGGTCGCGCACGGCGATCTGCACCCACCCGTCCCCCGCGCGGTCCGCCGTCGCCGGCGTGCGGCTGGCGACGCCGCGGGCCAGCAGCTCGATCGTTCCGCCTTGCGGGCTGTATCGCAGCGCGTTGCCGAACAGGTTGGTGAACACCTGCCGTAGCGCGCTGGGGTCCGCGTACACGAACTCGCATTCCGCGGGCACCTGCGCCGCCAGGGTGACGTTGCGCTGCCGCGCCGACTCGTCCAGCGCCGCCCACGCCTCGCCGGCAATCTCGGTGATGGAGATGATCTCCGGCTGCACGCGCCAGCCACCCGTTTCGATGCGGGACAGGTCCAGCAGGTCGTCGATGATGCGCTGCAGCCGGTCGGCGTTGTCCTTGACCGTCCGCGTGAACTGCTCGCGCAGGGCGGGGGGCAGCCCCGGATCCAGCAGCGTTTCGGCGAAGCCGCGGATAGCGGTGAGGGGCGTCTTGAGCTCGTGCGAGGCGTTCGCCACAAAGTCGCGGCGCACGTCCTCCAGCCGCCGCAGCTCCGACACGTCCAGGAACACCATCACCGCGCCGCCGGTGGGAAGGGGCTGCGCGGTCGCCAGCAGGTTGCGGCCGTCCTGCGTCAGTTCGGTCGGTAAGACGGGGGCGCCATCCAGCGCGCGCTTCACCAGTTCCTGGAACGCCTGCCGCCGCGCCACCTCGTGCGGAGACAGGCCGCGCGGGTCCGCGGGCAGCGTGAACAGGCGCTGCGCGGCGGGGTTGGCGCGCTGCACGTGCCCGCGCGCGTCCACGGCGATCACCCCTTCCGACATGCCGTCGATGAGCGCCTGCATTTCCGCGCGCTCCCCCTCCAGCTGCCCCAGCCGGCGCTGCAGCTCCGCGGCCAGGGTGTCGAGTGCATCCGCCAGTTCGCCCAGCTCGTCGCGCTGGTCGCGGCGCGCGCGGCGGGTGAGGTCGCCGGCGGCCATGGCGCGCGCCACCCCCGCGATCTGCCGCAGGGGATAGGTGACGGCGATGCTGAAGCCGAGCGAAAGCAGCCCGGTGAGCACCAGGGCGATGAACCCCACGCCAAAGATGCCGCGCTGCACCCGGGCCACCGTCTGCTTGACCTCGTGCAGCGGCACGGCGAGGCGGATGATGTGGGCGTCGCGGGTGCGGACGGCCATGTACAGGTGCTCGATGCCCACGGAGTGGCTCATCCGCACGGCGCGTCCCGTTCCGCCGGCCAGCGCGGCGGCCACCTCGGCGCGCTGGCGGTGGTTTTCCAGCCCGGGAAGCTGGTCGGGCCGCAGGTCCGAGTCGCCGCGGACCGTCCCATCCAGGTCGATGAGGGTGACGCGCCGGCCGGAGATGGAGCCCAGCCAGTCCGCGATGGCGTCCGGGTCGGCGGTGCGCCGCGTGTCGTACAGCGCGTTGGACAGCCGGAGTTCGCGCGCCAGGTCGCGGGCCAGCATGTCCGTGAGGTGGCGGCGCAGCAGCTGCCCGACGCCCACGGTAAGCACCAACACCACCACCGCGATGATGGTGAGGTAGGTGAGGAAGAGCTTCTGGTCCGCGCGGAGACGCATGGGGAGGGGAAGTGCGGAGTGCGGAGTGCGGAGTGCGGAAGTACGAAAGTACGAAAGTACCAAAGTACGAAAGTACCAAAGTACGAAAGTACCAAAGTACGAAAGTACCAAAGTACGAAAGTACCAAAGTACGAAACTGCACGGAGCGACTGAAGTCGCCGCAACAACGGCTGAAAGCCTCACGGTACTGCTGTGAGGCTGGCGTGCGAAGACCTCAGCCCCGGTGTGGACGGTCTCCTCTCCGCGCGTCTGTTTGCGCGGGGAGGGCCGGGGGTGGAGCGAGGCCCGCCGCACGCGCCGATCTCCGCCGCCGCGCCGAACGGCTCCCCCTCTCCCGCGGAGCGGGTGGAGGGGGTGGGGGGGAGGGGGCCTCCGTCGCCGCACCGGCACCGTCCGAAGTGCGCCGTCGTTGCCGCCGCCCGGGAGGGGCCGGGGGTGGGGCCGGCGAGATCCGCCGCACGCGCCGGCCTCCGCCACTCGTGCCGATCTGGGGTGTGCCCCCTCTCCCACATCTGTTCGTGGGAGAGGGTGGCGAGCCTAAGCGAGACGGGTGAGGGCCCCAGCCTCGGACGCGCACCACACTCCGGTTACCCGGCCTGAGCACTCGGCACTGGGCACTGGGCACTGGGCACCTGAAACTCCGCACTCAGCACTCCGCACTCCGCACTTCCGTTCCCCCAAACAAACATCGCTGCGCCGAAAACCCTCCGGCGCAGCGACGAATCTACCGTGTCCCGGGCGGCGCCGTCAGCGCGGGGGCTCGTTGCGGAAGCGGTACCCGAACCCGCGCACCGTCTCAATCCAGTCCGCCTCGTCCCCCAGCTTGCTGCGCAGCCGCTGCACGTGCATGTCCACCGTGCGCGTGGCAATGTTGGCCGTGACCTCCCACACCGCCTCCAGCAGCTGCCGGCGGCTCTGCACCCGGCCGCGGCGCTCCATGAGCGTCATCAGCAGGCGGTACTCGGTGGGGGTCAGGTCCAGGTCGCGCCCTTCCACCTGGGCCCGCGCGGCGCCGCTGTCTACGTTGAACGGCCCCACGCGCACCACCTTGCCGCCCTTGACCACCGGCGGTGCCTGCTGCACCCGCCGCAGCACGGCGCCCACGCGCAGGATCAGCTCCTGCGGCGAGAACGGCTTGGCCACGTAGTCGTCGGCGCCCAGCCGCAGCCCGGCGATGCGGTCCTGCTCCTCCTTGCGCGCCGTGAGCAGAATCACGGGGATGTCCAGCGTTTCCGGGCGGCGGCGCAGTTCCTCCAGCACCGCCAAGCCCGACATGCCGGGGAGCATGAGGTCCAGAACGATCAGGTCGGGGCGCTCCACCTCCGTGGCGCGAATGGCCTCCGGCCCGCTGGACGCGGTGCGCACCCGGTACGACTCGCGCGCGAGGTGGTAGGCCACCAGCGCGGAAATGTCCGGCTCGTCATCCACCACCAGGATGTGTGCGGGCATGCGGGTCGGGGTTTCGGAGGACGAGCCGCGGGCCCCGATCAGCCCGGTGAACGGGCTGGCTGCCTGCAGTTGTCCGGAAGGGCTCGACAAGGTTTCACCTCGACGGGAGCAGGATGCGTCTGGGTTGCTCCCGTGAGTATGGACGGCACCTGTAACGTCGCGGTAACGGCACCGATACGGAAGTGGCGCGATGCACGGCCCGCCTCCGGTCCGCCCCCCGCGCCACCCATCCCCCCGCCTCGATCAGTTCACTTTCGTACTATCGTACTTGCGTTCCCCGCACTCCGCACTCCGCACTTCCTCCCCCTACGCCCCGCCCTCCGAATTCGCCAGATAATTCCCCAGCACCCGGTTGGTCGCGTTCAGCACCGCGAGCGCGGCGGAGCGGTAGCCGTCCGTGGTCGCCAGCGACGCGCCGACGAGCGGCACGCCGCCCTCCGTGCGCAGCAGCACCACGATCAGCTCCGTATCAAAGGCGCGAAAGGTCTTGATGCCCACCAACGAGAACTGCACGCGCCCCTGAAGGATGGCTTCCAGCGTGCGCAGGGTGGCGGCGGCTGCGTGGCGCAGCTCCAGCGCGGGGCCGCTCTCGCCCTCCACCGCGTCCTCGAACGTCTGGCCCGCCCACTCCAGCGTCACCTTGGCCAGCGCCCGGCCCACGTTGGGCTTGGTGAGGTACGCGGCCACGAACCGCACCCGCTTGCGCGTTTCGGTCTGCGGCAGAAAGGCCAGGTGCAGCTCCGCGTCCGCGGCGTGGCCGGCGCGGGCCAGCACGGCGCGCGCCTGCATTTCCGCGGGGCAGTCGGCGCGCTCGCAGATCAGGTACACGCGGAACGGGTCGGCGTCCACGATGGCGCGGCGCACGCCGTCCAGCGCTTCCAGTTCGGTGCGCAGGCGCTCAGCGGCGGCCGCGTCCATGGCGAGTGGGGGCATGGGAGTCGGAAAGAACTCGGAAATCTGCGGGGGGACGCGCGAACGTAGAGGCGCGAGCGGGGCGGTGTCAAGAACAGGTGTATTCCGAATACGGCGCGAGGGGCCCGGAAGGCGTGCTTCCGGGCCCCTCGCGCCTCATCCGTCCGGGGCGGTCAGTAGCGCAGCAGCGCCGCCGCCCCGCGCAGGTCGCCCAGCTCGCCCGGCTCAGTGAACTGGATCTCGGAGCCCTGCTGCTGCGCCAGGCGCACCATCTCCTCCATCACGTCCACCGGCTCCAGCGTCTCGTTGCCGTCGTACAGGCAGCGCTTCATGGCCTGCACGAACACAAAGCCGCACTGGGTGCAGCGCACGCCCTGGTGCTCGCCGTCGCGCGTGACCACCAGCGTGTCCACCTTGCCCTCCTGCAGCGCGGTGAGCGTCGCCTGCATCCCCGCCGTGGCCAGGTAGTCGTGCGCGGCCCGGTCGCGCACCTGGGCCAGCACCTCGCCGTCGTGGCGCTCGTGCTCGGCGCGCAGCAGCGGCTCCAGCCGCTCCATGACCGCCGAGGCGGGCGCGTCCACCGGCGCGGGGCCCGTGTACACGATCTTGCTGCTCACGTGCTCCGGCAGGTACTCGCGAAAGCGCCCCACGTTCTCTTCCGTGCCCAGCAGCACCAGGTGCGTGGGCTGGTAGCGGTTCACGAAGCGGTCCACCTCTTCGGAGAAATCCTTGAAGAAGTGCTTCATCTCCTCGCGCTTGCGCCGCTGAAAGCGCATCTGCGAGTAGCCGCCCGCCTTGACGTTGCTGGCCGTGGGCAGCGGATCGCCGCGGAACTCCACCTCGTCCAGCAGCGTGCCCAGGTACACGGACAGAATGCGGACGTGCTCGCGGTCCAGCAGGATCACGCCGTAGTGCTCGTACGCCGTCAGCACCTGCGCCAGCGGGGTCACCATGGGGCGGTCGCTCACCACCATGCGGTTCTGCACCGAGATGGGAAACTGCAGCGCCTCGAACCAGTCGCCGCCCACTTCGGCGTAGATCACCACGCCGCGGTTGGCCTCCTGGTAGTTGTTGGCGATCCAGTCGTGAATGCGCTCGAACAGCCCGCCGTAGCCCGCTTCTTCGCCGTTGCCCGTGCCGATGGTGGTGTTCTGCAGTTCCGCGAATTCCGCGCGCTTCTGGTTCAGGAACACGCCATGGTTGCGCTTGTTGTTGCTGTCCACCGACATGTCGAGGAACAGCGAAAGAACTGGCAGGTCGCCGTTCTGGCGATGGATGAGCCGTTCCAGGTCCGCTCTGCTGATCATGGATTGCACCGTTGATGAGTTCCTGAAGGCGCGGGCGCTGCAGCCGCCGCGAGCGCCGCGGCGTTTTGCAAGAACGTTGCCGGGGATGGTGCCTGCCGCGCGGCCGCGCCGTGTGTTCCGCGGGCGACCCGCCCGGCGCGCGCGGGGTACTTCAGTGAGAGAGAATCTTGCGTTCCCGTGCCCCGCGGGTTGACGGGTTCGCTGCGCTGGATCAGCCCGCGCCGGCATACAGCCGGCGCGACCGCACTGCAGGAGTGGGATTGATGACGGACATATCGGCCGGCCCGGATCTGTGGGCCTACTGGGAGGGTGCGTTTTCGTGGGATGACTATCTGAACCGCGAGGTGCAGAAGAACGCGGAACTGTGGAAGTCGCTGTACCAGCGCGCCAGCGTTCCGGTGGACGCGGTGCAGCGCGCGGCCGAAATCGGCGGCTCGTGGCGCATCCTGGTGATCAGCGAAGACTGGTGCGGGGACGCCTTCAACACCGTTCCCGTCATGGCGCGGCTGGCGGAGGCGGTGCCCGGCATTGAGCTGCGCGTGGTGAAGCGCGATGAGAACCTGGAGTTGATGGATGCGTTCCTGACCAACGGGTCGCGCTCCATTCCCGTCGCCATCGTGCTGCGGCACGATGATACGGTGGCCGGACACTGGGGGCCGCGCCCGCCGGAGCTGCAGACGTTCGTGCTGGCGGAAAAGCGGAAGGGCGAGCGGCCGGTGGACGACATCTACCGCGACGTGCGCACCTGGTACGCCCGCGACAAGGGGCACACCACCGTCCGGCAGATCCTGGACATCCTGGCCGCCGGCTGATCCGGCCGCGGGCGCAGGGTCGATTTCCTCCGACGTGCGGTCCGGGGCGGCGCAGACTGGCGCGGCGCTCCGGGCCGTACGTTCGTCATCGCGTGTGCGAGGCTGCTCGTCGCAGGCGGAAAAGGGTCGCTGGACCGCGCGATGGTTCCAGGCGGATGCAGGGCCGGAGCCGTGGTGCCGGTGGATCACGCGCATCCCACGTTGCTGCCTTGGCGCCGCCGCGCCATCTTCCGTGCTACGAAGCGGTGAACGACCACAAGGGAGGGACGGATGGCCGAAGGGCTGCTGCAGGTGGGGACTCAGGCGCCGGCGTGGGAGGCGCAGACCTCCGACGGCGCGCGCGCGTCGCTGGCCGACTTTCGCGGCGCGCAGGCCGTGCTGCTGATGTTCTATCCGCAGGACGACACGCCGGGCTGCACCAAGCAGATGTGCACCGCGCGCGACGAGAGCGCCGAGTACGCGGCGGCCGGCGTGGCCCGCTTCGGCGTCAATCCGGGCGACCAGGCAAGCCACCGGGGCTTCGTGGACAAGTACACGCTGGACTTTCCGCTCCTGGTGGATGAGGGGTCCGCCATCGCCGCCGCATACGGCGTGCTGCGCGACGACGGCTACACGGGGCGCGCCACGTACCTCATCGACCGCGACGGAACCATCGTCTACGCGCAGGCCGGCGCGCACGGGGCGGCCGAGGTGCTGGAGGCGCTCCGTGGCCGGTGAGCGCGGAGAGGTGACCGTCCGCTCGTTCACCGGCGGCGCATTCGCGCAGAACACCTATCTGCTCGCGTGCGCGGGCACCCACGAGGGAATTCTGGTGGACCCCGGCGCCGCGACGGGCGAAGCGCTGGCCGCCGCCCGCGCGGCGGGGATCACCATCGGCCAGATTGTGCTGACCCACGCGCACATCGACCATGTGGAGGGGCTCGCCCTGGCAAAGAAGGAGACGGGCGCACCCATCCTGCTCCATCCCGCGGACCGGCAGCTGTACGAGAACGCGCCGGTGCAGGCGCAGTGGTTCGGGCTGCGCATGGACCCGCTTCCGCCGGTGGATGGGGAACTCGCGCACGGCGGCACGGTGAGCTTCGGCGAGTGCACGATGTCCGTCCGCTTTGCGCCGGGGCATGCGCCGGGGCACGTGATTCTGGTGGGCGATGGCGTCGCGGTGGTGGGCGACGTGATCTTCGCGGGCTCCATCGGCCGCACGGACCTTCCCGGCGGTGACCTGGACACGCTGATGGAAAGCATTCGCCAGCAGGTGCTTACGCTGCCGGACGAGACGACGCTGCACACCGGCCACGGCGGCGACACCACCGTGGGCCACGAGCGCCGCACCAACCCGTTCGTGAACGGCGTGTACGGCGGCGGCGGGTTCGCGTGAAGCGGCTTGTGGCGGGATGGGGATGGATGGCGCTCGCCGCCGCGCTGCTGCTGGCGCCCGCCGCCGCACGTGCACAGACGGCGGCGCCGGACAGCGTGCGCGCCGGCTCGGCAAGGGCGGATTCCCTGCGGGTGGACTCCGTCGATGTACGCGTGGGGCCGGTGGTGGTGGATTCCGCCGCGCAGGCGCGGCTTCGCGCGTACACGGGCGACCTGGCGGACCCGCTGGTGGCCGCGCAGGCGCTCGCGCTGGGGCTGTACGACCACGCGCGCACGCAGCCGGAGGAGTGGGGCGGGGGCGCGGACGCCCTGGGCAAGCGCGTGCTGTCGCGTGCGGGCGGGCACGTGGTGACGCAGTCCGTTCGCCACGGCATGGCGGCGGTGCTCAACCGCTCCACCGAGTACCGCGTCTGCGGCTGCGCCGAGCCGGAGCGCCGCGCCGCGCACGCGCTCTTCGAAACGTTCACGGACTACGACGCGCAGGGCCGGGCACGCGTTTCCACGCCGTTCCTGGCCGGCACGTACGCCGGTGCGCTCGCCCCGCTGCTGTGGCATCCGGATGCGGACGCCGCGCGGGCGCTGCAGTCCGGCACGCTCGCCCTCGTTTTCGCCGTCGCCGGCAACGTCGTCCGCGAACTGCTGGAGCCGTAGCGCAAAACGTTCGTCATCAACACAGAAGCCTCGAACGCGGATCATCCACGCTCGGGGCTTCTCGTCATCCGGCGCTTGGGAAACGATCGCTCAGCGCGTCCCGCCGTCCGCATCCGCCGCGTCGAACGGCGGCCGCAGCCAGGACGCCGTGACTTCCCGCGCACGGCCGCGTCCCGCGCCCGCGACTTCGCGTTCCGGGGAGGCCCGGAGTTGCGCCATGACTGCGTTCGCCCGTGCGAGCCATGCGTGGGGAACGCCCCGCGGAGCCGCGTGGCCGCGGATGACGATGCGGCTGTCCCGCAGCATGGGGAGTGACGACTCGCCCGCGCTCTTGACCAGCATGGTGACCGCGAGCGCGAGCCGGTCCGCCTGCGCGTCCCCGGCCCGCAGCACCACGACATCTCCGCCCGTGCGCCGGCGCAGCAGCACGGCGCTGATGTCCGCCCCACCCAGGCTGTCGACGAGCATGATCGTGATCGGGTGCTCGCGGACCACGGCCGCATTCTGCTCCCGTTGCGCGTGCCCGGGGCGCGGCAGGACGAGCGCGAGACACACGGCGGCGACGCGGATCGCCCGTGTCCATGTGGGCATGGGACCGTTCGGTGCCGATGGTGACCGGATCATTGATCCTCCTCTTCTTCCGCCACGCACGTGACAACTTCGAAGTTGGGATCGGCGCTTCGGGAGCACCGGAAGCGGATGCCGAACATTTCTTCTACCCAGGTTTCGTCCACCGGCTGGCCGTCCGCTCCTCCACTCCCGCCACCCGTGGTGTCTCCGTCGCATGGGGTGTAGGGATTGGGCGAAACCCAGGAGTCCTGCGTGTAGTCGAGATCCTCTTCGCACGTACCTCCCCCGCTCCCCGTGCAGGCGGGCTGGAGGGCGCTGGCCTCGCTGGTCGATCTGACCGACATCAACTCGACGTACCCGCCCGTAAACGGGATGGCCTGTGCCGCACCATGCTCCGTGTAAACAACAGCATGGTGCCCGCAGGTGCTCGCAGCGAGATACCGCAGCACACTGCCCATGGCACGCCAATTACCAAGAATATATGCCTGGGGATCCGTGAAGGTGCGTTGGCCCACCATGGAGTAGTTGCGCGTTACGTTGATGTTCAGTGTCTGCCAGGCCCGGTTCCCGAAGTAATCCATACGAGCGTAGCCGACGGCCGTTCGACCCTCCCATTGCATGTGGGACTTTTCTTTGAGGATCTGTACCGGCGGCAGCGATTCGTCGCGGCGGATTGGTGTGCCCTCAGCGGTGCGGGGGGATGGCCGGGGGAGCGTCGCACTGTCAGTACATCCCGCCAGCAGCAGTGCGCCGGCTGACAAGGCGAACAGGACGGTGCTTCGCATGGCAGTTCTCTCCCTTGTTGAATGGTTCAGCGTGCGCATTCCACCTGAAACCGCAGCAGCACCGTGGTGACATGTAATTCTGTGGTGTTGTAGACGCCGCCGACCACCACGTACTCACCGTTTCCTGTACGCACGGATGCGATGTCCGTCACGAACGGAGTAGGAAGGTGATGAAGCAGGTTTCCGGCGGCATCCACGAACCGGATCTGCGACATCTCACCGGGCCGGTCCTCGTGCGGCATGATCCAGAGATCCGAATGTGAGTTCCACGGCAACGCGAACACGTCGGCCCAGACACTGGTTGCAGGTTCCACCGTCACCACCGGCTCATTCTTCTCGGCCACGTTGCCGCTCATCGCAAATGCCCGCCAGGATGCTCTCCCAGCGGGAGCGGTCATCCAACTCAGGGAGCCGCTCCCATCCGCACGGAACAGGAGGGATGGGCGCTGTACTCCCTGTTCCTCTCCCGGAATCACGCGGCGGGTACGTTCCCACTCTCCCCGGCGCTGCCAGATGAACAGGGTGTTGCCGCTGCTCCCGGGCGTGTACGGATCCGATTCCACGCTCGCCATGACGAGCCCGGAGACCGGGGAATAGCCCGGAGCCGCCCACATGCCGAACCGGGTCACGAGAGATTCATACGCCCACCGCCCATCCCTCCGCTCAAAGATGATCGTACGCCGGAAATCGTTCGGAACCTGGGCGATGACCGCGACCGCGAGGGTGTCCCCGGTGCGCGCCATGGGCGAAAGATCGGCGGACATGATCCAGCCCTCAGGGTGCGGAAGAGTGTCGAGCATGGTCAGTTCGGCACCGCGAACGATCCCGGACCAGAGACGGCGACTGTTCCTGGGCTTGAAATCGGGCGGAAGTTCGTCCGACTCGAGCCTTTCGGCGTAAACCACGGTCCAGGAGCCATCAGTATTGGGCGCCACGCGAACTTCTCCGAGCAGCCGATTGCCGATGGGTGCGTGCACCAGGCGCGGCATTCCCTGCGGGCTGATCACTACGCCCACGACGCTGTCCATGACCACGGGCTTCCAGACCCCGGCCGAATCCCGGTCCATGAGTGCGTTGTAGTCGCTGGCAAGGAACAACTCGCCCGCGGCGTTCGCCTCCAACGATTGCGGGCCCACATACAGCCGGCGCCTGCCCAGCATCAGAGAATCGCGCCCCACCTCGCGAACGGTGCATCGGCCCGCATCCTCGCTGGCCGTGATTGTCGCGGCGGAAGAGGATGCCTGGGCCGAGCCGTTCGCGGTAAAGGCGAGGCAGCAGAAAAACGCGACCGCGGCGGCGGACCAAAGGCGGGGGAGAGGCACGAGACTCGAGGAGGAGCGAGGTGAGACGGCGGACACCGTCATGTCTGCAAAGGGACGCATGTGGCGTGCCGAGATTGTCCCGGAGAGAGCGGCGGGGCGCGTCTCTGATGCAAGGAGCCGCTAGGCCCACAGTAAGCGTGATCTGAGCCTGCGGGAGGAGAAAAAGAAACCGGAAAGACTTATCTTGCTTGGCGTAGGTGGGATTCTGCCAGGAATCACTTTCGCCGCCCAAGATCAGCCTTTCCGGTGAAGAGAATATCGCACGC
>NZ_DASVTX010000296.1:0-9117 GCF_036387355.1 Longimicrobium sp. | reverse complement strand
GAACTCCACGCCGTGCTCGCGAAAGAGGCGCGCCGCCCCCTGGTGCAGCGGGTCCCCGCCGTTCTCCGCTTCGGTCACCAGCGCGCCCACGCGGTGGTGGGCCTGCCGGAAGGAGATTCCCGCGCCCAGCACCAGGCGGTTGGCCAGTTCGGTGGCGGGGGTGAACCCCTTCACGGCGCGGTCGCGCATGGCCGCGGGCCGGGGCCGCGCGCCGGCCGCGCACAGCCGCGCCAGCAGGCACGCCTCCGCCACCTGTTCCAGCGCATCCCACACCGGCCGGACCCCTTCGGTGCCCACCGCCACCGAATTGCTGAACGGGGTGGCGTGCATGGCCGTGGCCGCAGCCGTAAAGGCGCCCAGCGGCGCCCCCGCCCGGCCCTGCACGTGTTCCAGCAGAAAGGCGTTGCGCTTCTGCGGCATCATGGAGCTGGAGCCCACCAGTTCGTCGGGAAAGTCCAGAAAGCCGAACTCCGAGGTGCTCCAGAGCTGAAGGTCCGTGGCCAGCCGGCTCAACGTGACGCCCAGCACGGCCGAGGCGGAAAGGAGGCGAAGCACCAGGTCGCGCGAGGCCACCGCGTCCAGCGAGTGCACCACGCCTCGCGAGAACCCCAGCAGCCGCGCCGTGCGCTCGGGGTCGATGCGCACGGTGGTGCCGCCGGCCGCGCCCGCCCCCAGCGGGCAGCGCTCCATTTCCGCCCCCGCAGCCTGTACTCCGCGCACGTCGCGCAGGAGCGCGGCCGCCACTCCTGCCAGGTAGTGGCCGTAGGTGGCGGGGAGCGCCGCCTGGTGGTGCGTGTAGATGGGCATCACCGTCGCCGCGTGGCGGCGCGCGCCGCGCAGCAGGGCGGCGGCCAGGCGCAGCGACTCGCGCACCAGGCGCTGGTGCACGCCGCGAAGCCGCAGCCGCAGGACGGTGGCGTTGATGTCGTTGCGCGAGCGGGCCAGGTGCACGGCGCCGCCCTCGCGCTCGCCCAGCCGCTCGATGAGGTAATCTTCGTACAGCAGGTACAGCCCGCGGGGCGCGCGCCGCCCCCGCAGCGCCGCGAAGCCGGTGGCCTCGAGCTCGTCCATCACCTCCAGCTGCCGGCGTCCCGCGGCGGCGCGGAGCAGTCCCTCCTCCACCAGCATCACCAGGTGCGCGCGGTCCACCTGCAGGTAAAAGGGCAGTTCCCGGTCGATCGCCGCCTCGACGCCGTCGCCGAAAACCACCTGCCGTGCCCGCGCGTCGAGCGGCCTGCGGATGCGTCCGGTGTTTTCCATCACCCCACCTCCAGCGCGACGCCCGCGGGATCCTCAACCCTCACGCGCAGCGCCGCGCGCCCCCGCTCCGCCGCCAGGCACGCATGGGCCGGGGTGCCGGCGCAGGCGATCACGTGCCCCATGCGGTCGCGAAAGTCGCCGTGCACGCGCAGCTCGTCGCCGGGGGCGCGGTACAGCGCCACCTCGGCCACCCCCGGGTGAGCGCGGGCCTGCGCCACTCCGTCGACTCCGGCCAGCCGCCCGTCGCCGGGCACGAACAGAAAACGGATGGAGGCGTGGCGGTGGTGCCGCGGCGCCGGGCGCGGCGACTCGCCGGCCACCAGCCGCAGCGTCTCGCAGATCAGGTCGATCCCCTGCGCGTGCCGCACCAGCTCGGGGATGAATCCGCCGGCGAGCCGCGGGTTCACCTCCATGGGCACCGCCCCGCCCTCCGACATGCGCAGTTCCCAGTGCAGCGGGCCCCACCCCAGCCGCAGCAGCTCCGTTCCCCGGATGACGGCGGCGGTGAGCGCACGGGCCACGTCGTCCGGCACCGCGGCCGGGTAGTCGTGCCCGGCTTCGACGAATGCGGGGGGGTGGCCCAGGTGCTTGCGGGTGATGCCGACCACCCGGCCGTTGAAGACCTCGACCGAGAACTCGGGCCCCTGCACCAGCGACTCCACCAGCACCCGTTCGCCGGGCGACGCGGCGAAGAGCGCGGCGGCGTGGGCCTCCACCTCGTCCGCCGAGGCGCAGGCGCGCACCCCCACGCTGCCGCTCCCGGCCACGGGCTTGAGCACCACGGGAAAGCCGGTTTCGCGCGCGGCCCGCACCGCATCCCGCGCGCTTTGGACGGCGTGGAACGCGGGGACGGCGACGCCGCCGTCGGCCAGCACCCGCCGCTGCCACCCCTTGTCGCGCGCGGCCCGCACGGCGACGGCGTCCGGGCCGGGGAGCCCCATGCGCGCCGCCAGGGCCGCCGCGGTGGCGATGAAGTACTCGGAACTGCTGGTGATTCCCGCCACTCCCGCCCCCCGCCGGTCGCGGTCGCGGACCAGGGGGTAGAGCGAGTCCTCATCCACCCGCGGAACGACGACCACCTCGGGGGCGCCTGCGTCCGCCAGGAAGGCGTATCTTTCGGGCCGGGCCGTCACCAGCACGGGGGCGAAGCCCAGGCGCCGCGCCGCGAGCACGAAGAGGCGCCCGGTGCCGCTGGTGTTGCTCTCGATGAACATCAGTTCGCGGGGGCTCATGCCGGCACCAGCTCCGGCGAGGCGGGCTTCTGCATCACCTCGGCGAAGGTGCGGCGGCGCCAGCGGTAGAACGACCACGGGGCGTCGCCGTCGTGCGGGCGGTCCCACTCCACCGGCTGGGCGGGAAGCGCCTCCAGCCGGGCGCCCTGCGCCTCGAGCCACGCGTCGTCGTAGACGGTGTCCTGGTAGCGGTAGCCCTCGTCGGGAAAGATGACCGCCGTGAGCTGGTCCGGGTGCTCGCGCGCCCACCACTCGGCCACCAGGTACGCCGCGCCGCTGGTGGGGCCGGCAAAGACGGCGTGTTCGCGGTGCAGTTCGCGGGTGGCCCGGAACGCTTGGGCGGCTCCCACCCAGTGCACCAGGTCAAAGGTGGTGTGGTCCACGTTCCGGGGCATCAGGCTGTTCCCCAGCCCGCGCAGCAGGCGCCCGCTTCCCGCGTCGCTCTGTCCGAAGATCACGCTGCGGTGCGTGTCGACGCCGATGGCCATGAGCTCGGGAAAGAGCAGGCGCAGGTACGACGAAATGCCGCACACCGAGCCGCCGGAGCCCACCGAGCCCACCAGGCAGTCGATGGCGCCCGCCGCCTGCGACAGCTGCTCGGCCACGGGGGCGTAGCTGCCGGGGTTGTGCGGGTTGGTGTACTGGCGCGGGCAGAACGAGCCGGGGTTCCGGGCCAGCACCTCCTCGAGCACCTTCAGCCGCGCGCCCTGGTACCCGCCGGACGCGCCCGTCTTTTCGACGATGTGCACGGTGGCGCCCAAGTCCTGTAGCCGGCGCCTGAGCGGGGCGTCGATGGCGGGGTCGCTCACCAGAAAGAGCGGATGCCCGGCAAGGCGCGCCACCATGGCCAGCCCCAGCCCGAAGGTGCCGCTGGTGGTTTCGGCGATCAGCCCGCCCGGGTGCAGCTCGCCGTCCTCGATCGCCTTGCGGACGATGTAGCGCGCCGGGAGCAGCTTCATGAGGGGGAACGACAGCCCGATCAGGTTGGGGCGCAGCCACACGATGCGGGGAAGCGCGAGCGCGTCCACGAAGCTGCTGTTGATCACTGCGGCACTCACGGCAGGGCCTCGGGGTGGGGGGCAAGGTCGGTGGTGAACTCCCAGCTGCGGTCGATCCCCAGGCGGCGCAGCCCGTCGCGGGCCTGCTCCACCCGGTCGGCCGCCTGCCGGCCGGGCTCGAAGAGGAGGCCCGCCACGGTTCCGCTGTGCGCCACCTGCACGCCCAGGGCGCGGGCCTCGCGCGCCAGCCGGAGCAGCTCGGGCATGGCGCGCTTGGGCCGGTGGCGCTGCATGAGCACGGTGCTGGCGGTGGCCACCCGCCCCAGCAGCGCCGGGTCCTGCTCGGCCACGGCGCGGCGCAGCAGCCCGCGCACGGCGCGGAACGCCTCCAGCTCCCACGCCGAGTACGGGCAGGGGGGAAGGGTGAGCGTCTCCACGCCGCCGTTTTCGGTGTTGAAGCCCAGCACCCGTGTGCCGGGAAGGGGGGCGCCCAGGTCTTCCAGCACGCACCCGCGGCGCTGCGCGAAGAGCACCGCCCGCTCGGGGCCGTGCATCAGCGAGTCCGACGCGCTCTCGGCGGCCACGGAGATGCGCGACACCCACTCCGGCGGCAGCACCGTGCCGAACGCGTCGGCCACCGCGGAAATGGTGGAAAGCACGTCGGTGGTGGACGATCCGCACCCCCATCGCAGGGGCACGCTCCCCTCCAGGCGCAGCGAACCTCCCCACCCGGTGCGCCCCAGCGCGTCCAGCGTCATGCGCGCCGCCGTCCGGGCGCGGAGGCGGTCGCCCGGCTCCACCGTCAGGGGACCGGTGGGCGTGGGGCGGAACCGGGCGCGGGTGGCGAACAGGGGGCACGGAAGGGTGACCAGCCCGTGCTCCAGGGTGCCGTCGGGCGCGTAGAACATTCCCTGCACGACCTCGCCGTGGTGCGCCCGCACCTCGGCCGCCCCGGTGCGCCGCGCCGACGGCGCGGGGGGGTACAGGGCCGGAGCCATGGCGAGGCGCGGGCGGGGCGCGGCGGGGGCGCCCGGATCGGGGGGTTGTGCGGCCTGCTGCATTGGATCGTCGTAAAAGGTGAATCCGTGGGTGTGTGCCGGGGCCCGCGGACGGTGTTTCGCGGGCCCCGGGCTCCGGTCAGCCGGCCTCGTTCACCACGCCCGCGCCGCACCACTCCACGACGGCCATGGCGCTCCACATCTTGTACTGCGCCTGGACCCAGGCAAGGCTGCGGGGCCCGTCCAGCACCTCGTCGTCCACGTCTTCGTTGCGCACGGCGGGGAGGTCGTGCATGAAGACGGCGCCCGGACTCCCCACGCGCTCCATCAGCGCCCGCGTCACGCGGAAGGGACCGAAGTGCGCCTTCCAGTCCGGGTCGGGCTTGCTGACGCCCATCTCCTGCCAGCGGCTGGTGTAGACCACGTCGTAGCCCGGGTGTACGGCGGCGAGGTCGTGCGTCTGCTCGACCCGGGCGCCGTACGCCCGCGCCAGGCTCTGCGCGGCCGACAGAACCCGCGGATCCAGCCCGTAGCCGGCGGGGGTGGCCAGGGTGAGCCTGGTCCCCGCGATGCGGCTCATGGCCAGTGCCAGCGAGGCGGCTGTCTTGTTCCCCTCCCCGCAGTACAGCACCGACACGCCTTCCAGCCGCCCGAAGTGCTCCAGCAGGGTGGACAGGTCCGTCAGCGCCTGCGTGGGGTGCTCGTCGGAGCTGAGCGCGTTCACCACCGACATGGCGGGGTGGGCCGCGAAGCCGCGCATTTCCTCCACGCTCTCGTTGGTGCGCATCACCAGCACGTCCAGATAGCCGGCCAGGGTCCGCGCCGTGTCGCCCAGCGACTCGCCGGTGCTGGTCTGCAGCTCGTTGGGTCCGAAGTAGACGGTGGTGGCGCCGAGGCGGCCGGCCCCCACCTGAAAGCCGGTGCGCGTCCGCGTGGAGGTCTTGCGGAAGTACACCCCCACCGTGCGCCCCGCGAGAGTGCGCGGGGCGGTGGGCGCGTGCTTGAGCTGCACGGCACGGCGGGCCAGGTACAGAACCTCGTCGGGCGCCAGGTCCAGAATGGACAGCACGTGGCGGCGCGCCGTGCCCGGCTCGCTGCAGGCGACCGCGGGAATGGGGAGAACGGCGGATTCGGTCATGGTCATGCGAATACCTCCTGGAATGGGGCCGCGCCCGCGGGCGCGGCGGGGGTCTGGTCCGATGCGGGCGGGGCGGCGGCGGCCTCGGCCTGCTCCGCTTCGCGCTCCACCGCGAGCCAGCGCGCGGCGAGCGGCGCAAGGTCTTCGTTGGTCCACCACGGGTGCTGCGCGTGCCCCACGTCGCCGTTGAAGATCAGGCGCCGCAGGCCGCTCTTGATGTGCACGATGCGCGTGACCGCGGGGTCGTACCGGCCCCAGGCCGAGTCCTCGCAGTTCCACTCGGTGCACGGGAGGGTGTGAAGGTTCAGCCCGTGGCCGCCGCGCTCCAGGAGGCACCCCAGGCTGGCCTGGGTGATGCCGCCGTACTTCTCCTTCCACTTCAGGTGATGCGGAACGTCGGCGTACATCGCGGCCGTCTCCTCGCGCCAGCGCTGCATGAAGGCCCTGGTTCCGGGCGTCACGCGCACGAACACCGCGCCCGTGTTGATGGGGATGATGTACTCCGGCCGGACGGTGTAGGCGATGTCGAACTCCCGGTCCCACACGTCGTCGATGCCGTTTTCGAAGTACGTGTCGGCGTCCATCAGCACCATGCGGTCGCCCTCCGCGGCCTCGTCGACGGTGCGGCACCAGAGGTCGAGCTTCTGCGTGTTGGCGATGAAGTAGGCCGAGCGCTCCGTTCCGTGCACCGGCTCCGGCACGGTCGCCCTCACGTTGACGATCCAGTCCGGGCAGTGCTTTCGGGCGGTGTAGGCGAGCACGCGCGCCATGCGGGCGTACTCGCTCCCCTCGCCGCCGAAATAGGTGGATTCCAGCCGCGGCCTGCTCTTGAGGTCGGTCATCCTGCACTCCCGCCGGCGCAGGGTGCCCTGGGCAGGGCGCCGGCTGTGTGGTGGTTGGCCGCCGCGCACGGAGGGTGCGCCGCGTATGCGGGCCCGGAGCCGCCGTGCGGCCTCCGGTGCGTCATGCGTAGCTGCGCGCCTGCATCAGGTACAGCTCGGCGTACAGCCCGTCGTTCAGAAGCAGCTCGTCGTGCGCGCCCAGCTCCGCCACTCCGCCCCCGTCGATCACCAGGATCAGGTCGGCCGAGCGCACCGTGCTGAAGCGGTGGGTCACCAGCAGCGTCACGGCGCCGCGGGCCGCGCCGGAGCGGGCTTCCCTCACGTAGCGCTCGAACAGCGCGTGCTCGGTCGGGGCGTCCAGGCTGGCCGTGGGCTCGTCAAAGAACACCACCAGCGGCTCGCGGCGCAGGAGGGCGCGGCCAAGGGCCAGCTTCTGCCACTGCCCGGTGGACAGGTCCACCCCCCCTTGCCAGCGCGCTCCGAGCTGGGACTCCAGCCCGGCGGGAAGCCGGTTCAGCACGTCGGCCCCGCCGGCGCGTTCCAGCGCGCCCCGCACGGCGCCGCCATCGTCCAGCCGCGGCAGGTCGCCCACGCCCACCGCGCGGCCGGCGGAAAGCTCGAACCGGGCAAAATCCTGGAAGGCGGCCGACAGCCGCTCGCGCCACGCCTCGACCCCGATCGTGGCCAGGTCCACCCCGTCCACCAGGATGCGCCCCTCGGTAGGCTCGTACATGCGGCTCAGCAGCTTGACCACGGTGGTCTTGCCCGCGCCGTTCTCGCCCACCAGCGCCACCACGGCCCCCGCGGGAATGCGGAACGACACGTCGCGCAGCGCCCAGTGCTCCGTACCGGGGTAGCGGAACCACACGTGGTCAAAGACGATCTCCGTGGTGAGCCGCGACGGTGCCGGGCCGCCGGGGCCGCGGCGGGCGCCGCGGGCGTAGTCCTGCAGCCAGAGCAGCCGCCCGGCGGTGCGGAACGACTCGCCCAGGCGCACCACGCGGCTCACCGGGTTGATGACCGCGCCCTGGACCTGCTGGGCCAGGTACACCACCATCACCACGTCGCCCGCGGTGGCCCGCCCGTGTGCGGCGCGCCAGAGCATGAGCCCCACCGCCCCCGCGTAGCCCACCATGAAGAAGAGGACGCCGGCGCTGTTGAGCAGGGCCGCGCGGCGCTCCACGGCCACCATGCCGCCCCAGGCTTCGGCCCACGACTGGCGGAAACGGGCCAGGATCTCGCCCTCCAGCCCGAACACCCGCAGCTCCATCCCGGCGTTGCGGTCCACCGTGAGGGCGCGCAGGTGGCGGGCGCGCCGCGACGGCTCGGCCAGGCGCTCCTCGGCTTCGCGGTACCACCGCTGGCGCAGGGTGGAGATGGGGAGCATGGGAAGAGCAAAGGGAACGAGCAGCAGCAGCCACGGGCTGGCCAGAGCCAGCGCCGCCAGGGTGCCCACCCCGGCCACCACCGCGTTGGCGGCGTTGATCAGGAGGTTCAGCGACCGCCCAAGCACGCCCTGCTTCTGCCGCAGCAGTTCCAGCCGGTCCTGGATGTCGGGGCGCTCGTGGTGCTCCAGCCCGGGGAGCTCCGCCGCGAGCCGCGCGATCTCGCGGTCAAAGGCGAAGCCCACGCGCTCGGTGAGCCCCACGCGGATCCAGCTGCCGGTCCACAGCCCCAGGAACCAGAGCACCCGCGTGGCGGTGATCCCCGCGGCGGCCAGGGCCAGCAGCCGCAGGTCGCCGCGCGCGGCCCCTTCGGCCATGAGCTTGAGGCACCAGGCAAAGAGGGGGAACCGCAGAAAGCCGATCGGCTCCAGCAGCAGCGCAAGCGACCGCCAGCGGTCGGTGCGCCACGCGGTGCCCAGCAGAAGGCGCAGCGCGCGCCAGCGCTCACCCATGACCCACCTCCTCCGCGGCCGCCGCGGCAAAGCGCTCGGCCTGCAGCGAGTACATCTCGGCGTAGCGTCCCCCCGCCGCCATCAGCGCGTCGTGCGTCCCGTCCTCCACCACCCCCCCCTCGCCGATGACGACGATGCGGTCGGCGCGGCGCACGCTGGACAGGCGGTGCGAAACCAGAACGGTGGTTACGCCCCTCGTGAGCTCGATGAAGCGCTCGAACAGCTCGGTCTCGGCGCGCACGTCCAGGCTCGCGGTGGGCTCGTCCAGGATCAGCAGCCCCGCCCCGCCGCGCACCGCCGCCAGCGCCCGCGCCAGGGCGATGCGCTGCCACTGGCCGCCGGACAGGTCCACCCCCCCCTCGAACTCGCGCGAAAGGACCGTGTCCCACCCCCGGGGCATCCGCTCCAGCAGTTCTCCGCCCCCCGCGTCGCGCAGCGCGCCCTCCAGCGCGGCGGTGTCGCCCATCGTCCGCAGGTGGCCGAAACCCACGTTCTCGCGCAGGGGAAGGCGGTAGCGCACGAAGTCCTGAAAGATGACGGCGATGCGCCCCCGCGCCTGCAGCGGCGATGCGCCGCCGTCCAGGGTGATGCGCCCCGCGTCGGGGTCGTACAGACCGCACAGGAGCTTGATGAGCGTGCTCTTTCCCGCCCCGTTCTCGCCTACGATGGCCACTGACTGCCCCGCGGGAACGTGCAGGCTCAGCCCGTCCAGGGTGGGAAGCCGCCGCCCGGGGTAGGTGAAGCGGACGCCT
>NZ_DASVTX010000295.1:0-6384 GCF_036387355.1 Longimicrobium sp. | reverse complement strand
CGCTTGTCCCACACCTCGTAGTTGGGGTGGTAGATGCGGATGCCGTAGTCGTAGTAGCGCTGCACCTCCTCGCGGGGGAGCGCCTGCGCCACCACCTTGCCGATCCACCGCCCCGGAAAGCGCTCCTCGATGGCCTGCGCGTAGAGCCCGTAGAAGTCGGCCTCCTCGCGCCCGTCCACCTTGCTGGTCACGCTGCCGCCCGTGAGCGTGTACGCGTGCGAGGTGTGGCCCGTGTCGTACCGGTCGATGATGGCCAGCGCCTCGAGCACTTCCTCGATGGGCTTGATGCCGGTGTACGGCCGCCCCTCCTGCTTGTGCTGGCGCCAGTTGTGGTTGATGTCGCAGTACTGGCACTCTTCCTTGGCGCCGAAGTACTGGCACATCCGAAAGACGGTCAGGTAGACCAGGTAGCCCCACTGAATGGTGGGCGCGATCTCCATCACCGTCTTGCCGTTGCTCAGCGTGTGCCGGTAGTACTCCGGCATGCCGGGCAGCGTCACGTCGGCGATGGGGGCGCCGTCCATGCTGAGCGTGAGCGTTTCCGAGCCCGCCGTGCGCGAGACGCGGTAGGGAGAGTCGGGGTTCACGCGCACGGACACGATGGTGCGGCGCAGCGCGTAGGGGCCGCCGGTGAGCGCCACTTCCTCGGGCGGGCGGCGCCGGGCCGCGTTGCCCAGCTGCGCCAGCGGCTTCTGGTCGAACGAGAAGATGAAGTACGACTTGGGCTTGACCTCACCTTCCAGGTTGTCGGTCAGCGCCGAATCGTCAAACGCCATCCCGGTCCGCAGCAGGTCCTCCTTGAGGACGGCTTCGGGCGGAATGTGCGGAAAGCTGTTCATCAGCCCTTCAACAAGGGCCGTGCGATCGCTCATCAGGGATTGCTTCCCGGTGCGCCAAGGTGAATACAGCGCTTGAATTTAACGGATCTGCCGCGGGATTGTAAGCGGACGGGCGTTCGGCAGGAGGGACGACGGGAGGCCTGGTCGATGAACGGAGCCACACGGGAAGACCGCCTCCGCGCCTCCGCTACGGATTCTTTTCCCCGGTTCCGGACGTCGCCGCGGTGATGCGGGCGGAAAGCAGCGCGGGATCGGCGTAGCTGTCCAGCCCCAGGCGCAGCGACCACGCGGGAAGGGAGGCCGCCCGTTGCAGCAGGGCGAGCAGCGCGGGCGCGGCGCCCCGGTCCGCCAGCAGCCACGGAGACTGCCGCAGCAGCAGCGCCAGCGCGTCCGCGCCGGAAACGCGCTCCAGCGCGGTCGGCCGGTCGGCCTGCACGCGCGGAAAGAGCAGGCCCGCCAGCGGCGCCGCCTGCAGCCACTGCCCCGGCCAGCGGGCGTGGGGATCCGTCGTGCCGCGGCGGTGCAGGGGAGCGCCGCCTTCCCATCCCTCGTCCAGGTGAAAGGGGCGCGGCCATCCCTCGGCCTCGATCCCGCCCTGCGCGGCGCGGAGGATCACGTGGTCGTCGCTCACGTAGCGCCACCCCGCCTGCAGCAGGTTGGCGCAGGTGGTCGTCTTTCCCGCGTGCGTGTCGCCCACCAGCAGCCAGGCGCGCCCGTCCGCATCCACCGGCACGGCCGCGTGCACCAGCGCGCGCCCCATGCGCCCCAGCAGCAGCGCGCCCGCGAGGGTGCATCCGGTGAACACTTCCCACTCCGACGCGGCAAAGGGCGCCGCATCCGCCACCTGCAGATGGGCGCCCCCGTTCAGCCGCACCGTGCCGCGCAGCCCCGCCGAGCCCGCCAGCCCCGCGGACCCGTCCTGCATCCAGGCGCCCACCGTGCCCAGCCGCAGCGTGGGCTCCCCTTCCATCGGCGCCTCTTCCCCCGCGCCGCCCGTCAGGCGGATGACGCGGGCGCCGGGGCGCACGTCCCCGTCTGCGGGAACCAGCGGGAGCCAGCGCGCGGCGGCGTCCGCCAGGTGCGGCGCGATGCGGATGCCGAGCGAGCCGTCCCGCAGCAGCGAGCGATGGATCACGCGGGCGTCAGCGGAGCGGAAAGGCGGTCATGGCGTCCGGCGCCGGCGGCTCCGCGGCCGGGTCGCGCACCACCCAGGCGTGCGCGGCAATCACGCCCGCGCCGTCCCCGCTCCGGACGCCGATGCGCACGACCGCGGGCACGCCAAAGGCGCGCAGGGCCAGGCACTGCGCCACGCTGCGGTACAGGCAGGTGTTCTTCCACGGCAGCCCGGGCACGGTGCCCAGCATGGCCACCGCGCGCACCGCGGCGCCTTCCGCCCCGCGCGGCGCGCGAACGGCCGCGCCCGCCGGTTCCGGCGGGCGCAGCAACTCCGTCCACCGGCGGCCGTGCAGCCACAGGGGAACGCGCAGGGCCGCCCACACCCCCGTGGCCGCCGCGCGGACCAGCGTCATTCCGAGGCGGGAGCGGCGAGGCCCCGCGCGGCCAGGTCGGCCAGCAACGCGTCCACCGCCTCGGCCGCCTGCGGGCGGTCCACCTCGAACTTCGCGCACAGCTCGTCCACCAGCGCGTCGCGCCCCAGCCCGCGCTCCAGCCCCTTGAAGACCACCGCGGCCGTCTCGTTGAGCCGGTAGTAGTTCTTGGTTTCCATGTTCAGCAGCACGGCCTCGCCTTCCAGGTGCGCGGCCAGGATGTCTTCGGGAACCTTGTACTCGCGCGAATCGCTCATCGACGGGTCGGCTGGGGGCAAAGGCGGATGGTGCACAAAGATCGCGCCGCGACGGGTGTGCGATCAACCCCCCGCGGCACGGTGGCCGGAGATTCTCCGCTCCGGGAACATCCGCGCGGGGGCCGCTGCGGCCGGCGCCCGCGCGAAACGGTCAGGGGCGCGCGGCCAGCGCGGCCTCAATGGCGCGCAGCCGCTCGGCGAGTTCCGCGTTCCGGCTCCGCAGCCCCTCCACGTCCGCCCGCAGCGCCGCGTTCTCCGCGGCGAGCTCCTCGACGCGCGCGGCCTGGGCGGTGCTCCGCGCGTCCAGCGCCTTGACCGCCGCCAGGTTCACGCCGTCAAAGTCGCTCATGTTGATGGTGCGGTCGTCGCCGTTCAAGCCGAACGCGGCGTGCCAGTCCTGCGCCATGGGGCCGATGTGGCGCACCGTGCGGTCCGCCTCGTCGCGGTAGCGCCACTCCGTCACCGGCACCCGGCGCAGCCGGGTGAGGACGTCTTCGCCATCCAGGTCCGCGAACCCTTCCTTGCGCGAGCGGTCCGAGACGACGTTCCACGAACTGCCCCCCGCGGCGATGGTCACGCCCGTGGTGAGCGCCTGGTTGGTGAACAGCCGGTACCCGCCCGGCGCGCGCGCGCTCCACTGGCCGTCCGCGGTCGCAAGGAGGGAGTCGCTGGCCGCGCTGGCGCCGGCCAGCGTGCCGCCCCACACGTAGGCGCCCACGCGGCCCGCCGTCGACGCGCGGTACCCGGCCGCGAAGCCGTAGTCCGCGTCCGCGGTCACCCGGGTTCCCAGCGCCACCGCGCCGCCGTTGTTGTTGGCCGCACCGCGAAAGCTCGTGCCCGCGTGCGACAGCCGCCCGGACACCGTGGTGGCCTGGCTGGCGGCCACGTTCTCCCCGCCGAGCGCCACGCTGTAGATCCCCGTGGCGATGGTGGAGTACCCGGCCGCCACGCTGTAAAAGCCGATGTTGGCGTCATCCCACGCCGTGGTGCCGCTGTACCCGGGGCTGCCCACCCGGAACGCGGCCTTGAACGGGTACCACATCATCCGCTCGCCCTCGCCCGTCGCGGGGATGATGCCGATCCCCAGGTCGCCCTTGGCCACCACGCCGCCCGCGGAGTCCACGCGAAAGCGGTCGCCCAGCGGCGAGCCGGAGCGCAGCTGCAGCAGGATGTCGGACTGCGCGGCGGCCGGGGCCGCCGAAAGCGCGAGCAGAGCGGCCGTCGCCAGGCCGAAAAGACGGGTACGCATGAGGATCCTCGTCAAAGTGGATGTTGAAACCGTCACCCGGAACGGCGCGCTCGCCGTCCGCCGAAACATGCCGCGGGTCACTGCCCGCGCGCCCTGCACGCGGCTTCCACCTGCGCGCGCGCCGGCGCGGGAAGGGCCGCCGCCTGGCGCAGGCACTCCTCGGCGCCGGCCATGGAACGCTCGCGCTGCTTCCACTCCGGGCTTACGTCCTCGGCCCTGGCCGCCACACTGTCCGCCCGCGTGGGCGCGCCGGCCCGCGGGGCCGGCGCGGGTTCCGCCGCGGCTGCCTGCGCCGTATCCGGGGCCGCAGCGGGGGGCTGCGCCGCAGGGACCGGCGCCGCCACGGCCGCCGTCTGCGCCGCGGGTGCTTCCGCCGCCTGTTCGCCGCCGCAGGCGCAGAGCGCCGCCGCGCAGGCGGCGGCCAGAGCAAGTCGTGCCTTCATCGCGAACCGGGCTCCTGAATTCAGTGTTGCCGTGATCATCAGAACGACTCCACGCGCACGCGGAAGGCGCCGTTGCGCAGCCGCCCGGCCTCCACCCGCAGGGGCGCACGCGTGTTCACGTTCCCCGCCAGGCTGTACGTGCCGGTCACCCGAAGGCGCGGCAGCCGCCCCGCCACCGTCTGCGCCACCCCGGTGAGCGCCAGCCGGCCCACCGTGTTGGTGATCCCGCCCGTCATTCCCGCCTGCACGCTCCCCGTCGCCGTCAGGTCAAAGGCGCCCAGGTTCAGCGTCGCGTTCTCCTCCACCGTCACGCCCCCGACCGTCACGTTCTGCACGAGGGTGGGAAAGACGGCTCCCCCCGCGGGGGCCGCCGGGATCACCACCGAGTCCAGCGGCATGGGCACGGCGCCCAGCGCCCAGTTGCCGCCCACGTCCCAGCTGGTGCTCCCCGTGGCGCCCGTCCAGGTGCGGGTCACCCCCGCGATGGTCAGCGGCTGCGCTCCCTGGTTGCGCCGTCCCATGGCGACCAGCGTGGACGAGCCATAGTTCGAATACGTGATGTTGATCGTCCGCTGCCCCAGGGTCAGGGCGCCGCCCGGTGCCGGGGTGCTGGGCGGGCTTCCGGCTCCCGGCACCAGGCTCACCGTGTCGGCGGCCGTGGTGACCAGGTTGCCGTAGCGGTCCATGGCCGACACCAGCAGCGGGAACGGCACGTTGGTGGCCGGCCGCCCCGGGTTGCCGCCGCGGAACCCGGCCGCGCAGGCGTCCCGCGTTTCGCCCGGGCGCAGCAGCATGAGCTGCGTGTACGGCCCCGGCGCGTTGATGAAGGTGACCGGCGCCGCCGCCGTGCCCGCCGTGCGCACGCTGCAGAGCTGCCGCATGCCGGGGTAGTCGGCCACCGCGGCGTCCGTGGCCAGGCTCCCGGGGAGCACCGTCACCGACGTGGCGCCCAGCTCCGCGGCGCGGGCGCGCAGCCGGCGCACGGCGGCGGTGTCGGCCGCTTCTTCCATGCTTTCCGTCAGGCGCGTTTCCGTGTCCGTCACCGCCAGCACCTGAAAGAAGAACGAGAACACGTCCAGGCTGGGGCTGGCCGCCAGCGGGACGCGGAACGACAGCGTCAGCAGCCCGTCGTACTGGTTGGGCGTGGCGGCCACGGGCAGCGTGCGAGTCGCGGGCGTGGTGCGGTTGCGCACCACGTAGCCCACGGGAAAGATGTTGGTCACGTCGCCCGGCTTGGCGATGGCGGCCACCTCGTCCTCGCTCAGCACCTGCAGCACGTCGGGATACAGCGCCTGCATGGATTCCAGGTCGCTCCCCATGGCAACCGCCCCGGTGGGCACCACCTTGGTGGCGAACGCCGGGTCCGCCGCGCCGCCGTCAAAGCGCCGGAGCGAGCTGAGCGCGGTGCCGGGCACCGTTCCCGTGCGCGACACCAGCAGCATGGTCACGTTGGGGAGCGGCGCCCCGGTGCCGTTGCGCACCCGGTAGGTGAACGACACGTACCGCTGCCCGCCGGCCCCGCGCGCGCCCTCGGTAAAGGACGACGACGACACCTGCTCAAAGACGATCCCCGAACCCGCCACGCCCAGCGCAGCGTTGATTCCGCCCGGCGTGGCGGGCGCAACGGGCTCCAGGCTGCTGCTCAGCTGGCCGGAACCGAGTCCGCTCACCTCGATCTGGTACACGCCCACCGGGGTGGGCACGGACACGGGCGGCTCGGAGCCCTCGCCGGGCTTGTGGGAAGAATCCGTCACCTGGTCGGTGCAGGCGGCCAGCAGCGCCAGCGGCACGAGGAGCCAGGAATATGAGGTGCGCACGGTCAGATCTCGCATCGGGAGTGAAGTGGAAAAGGTCCGCGCGGTGCGGGGTTCCAATCACGGCCGAAAAGCTAGCGAAACATGCCAGGCGGCTCTTGGGTCAGATGACCTTGTCGGAGATGCTGTCCACACCGGAGAGCACGGGCCGGCCGCCGGGCGCATGCGGGAGGACCGGCCGGAGGAGGATGGGGGGTGAATCGGGCGGAGGGAGGACGGTAAAACCGGGCGGCGG
>NZ_DASVTX010000294.1:0-5806 GCF_036387355.1 Longimicrobium sp. | reverse complement strand
TCGTGGACATCGTGCGCGACGGGCGCAACGGCTTCCTGGTGCCGCCGGGGGACGCGCCCGCGCTGGCCGGCGCCATCGCCCGGATGATGGACGACCCGTCCGCCGCGCGGCAGATGGGGCTGAACGGCCGCGACGACGTGCGCACCGGCTTTTCGTGGGACGTCATCGTCGGCCGGCTGGCGGAGGTGTACGACTCCGTCCGCCGGCGCTGAGAACCTCCAGACGCCCGAACCGGCTCGCAACAATCCCGCACTCGAATCCATGATGATCAAACGGCTGGTCCCCGCCCTGATGGCGCTGCTGGCGTGCGGGTGCTCCCTCGCGGATCCGGCCACGCCGGACCCGCGGACCCGCGCGCACGGCGAAGACAAGTTCGACCGCGACAGCCGCGCCGAATACACGGTCTACGGCGTGATGGAGCACTGGGCGGTGGAGCGCGGTGCCCTGACCGGGTTCGGGCCCGCGCACCACGAGGTGCTGATCCGCACCGGCCCCGCGTTCGCGGACGGGTGGGTGGAAACGAGCACCAAGCAGGCGGATGACGGAGGCCTGGTGCTCCGTTTTGCGGACAACGGCAACTACTACCTGCTGGGCTTCCGGGACGACGACGCGCCGGAGCCCCGCGGTGAGCGCAACCTGCAGATCTACCGCAACGTGAACGGCACGTTCATGGAAGTCGCCACGGCGGACGTGGTGTGGCCGCGCGGAACGCAGCACACCGTCCGCTTTGAGGCGCAGGGCCCGGTGCTGCGCGCGTACCTGGACGGCCGTCTGCAGGCGAGCTGGACCGATTTGTCCCCGCCCCTGCCGGCCGGCGGCTTCGGTGTGCGCCACTACGGCGCAGACGACGCATGGACCACGCGCTTTGACCTGTTCCGCTGGCGCGAAGTTCCGCGGTAGATCGGCGGGTCTCCCTGTTCGATCCCGGATCGCGGGGTCATGCGTTTTCGTGATCGGACGCGACAACACCTGATTCTGCAACGGGATCGCCGGGCATGGCTCACGTGCTTCCGCAAGGCGGGCTGGGGCATGATCGCCCGAGAAGCGCGATGGAGCGACCGCGCGGCGGGCGGGAGCCACGGCCGGTGCATCCAGGTTTTTTGCCAGGGATGGCGGGTGTAGGCCCGGCACGGGAACGGCGCCGCCGAGGGGTCGCGCGCAGTGCGGAGCGACGGCCCGCGGACAATCCCTCCCCGCCGGGGCTCCGGCCCGGGCGGGGCGCGGTACCGTGCCCTGCCCCTCCCGCCGCCGCGTCTTGGGAAGTAGAATTGTCGCAGCCCCGCACCGCAGCCCCCGGGCCGGCGGTGCGGCCCGCTTTTGCCCCTGTCCCCCGCGGCCCTGCCGGCCGCGCCACGCACGGAGAAACGACGCTGACGGAACCAACCGCGCCGCGGGTTAGCCGCACCGACACCTCGGCCGTCGAGCCGCGCTACCTGGCCATGCTGGAGGCGGAGCGCGCGGGGTGGTGGAGCTCCGAAAACTTCGACACGTGGAAGAACCTGTACGTGAGCGAGTACGCGCGGGGCTTCTACGTGGTTGACACCCTGCGGCGGTACGTGAAGGGCTTTGATCCGCGCGGCACGCGGGTGCTGGACATCGGGTGCGGCGACGCCGGGGTGCTCATTGCCTTTGCCGAGCAGGGCTCCGTGTGCGCCGGCATCGAGCTGGACGAAAAGAGCCGCGAGCGTGGGCTGCTGCGGGCCGAAGAGCACGGCGTCACGATCGACTTCCGCAGCGGGGTGGCCGAGGCGCTTCCCTGGGCAGACGGCTCGTTTGACCTGGTGATCCTGGACAACGTGCTGGAGCACGTGCAGGACCGCCCCGGAACGCTGCGCGAAATTCACCGCGTGCTGCGCCCCGGGGGGCTGCTGTACATGGTGACGCCCAAGCCGTTCAGCGCCTACAGCCTGTGGAACGACCCGCACTACGACCTCGCGGGACTGGTGCTCATGCCGCGCGCCATGCAGATCTGGTACTTCGAGAAGCTGCGCGGCGGCGGCCAGGGGACGTACGACGTGGGGGTGATTCCCACGCGGTGGCGGCTGCGCAAGCTGCTGGCGGCGGCCGGCTTTTCGGTGGAGGTGGAGCCGCGCGAGCTGTGGGTGCACTACCTGCGCAACCGCATCGCGCGGCCGGACGAGGTGCGCCCCGGCCTCAAGCGCCGGCTGGCGTCGTACTTCACCACGCGCGGCTGGCCGTTCAGCAACCCCGCCATGCGGTGGTTCTGGGACGTGAGCATCGGCTCCAACTTCTTCATCGCGCGGCGCGGCTCGTGACGCTGCGCGTTCTGCACGTCATTTACGACGATCCCGGCAACCCCTGGGTGGCGGGCGGCGGTGCCGTCCGCGTTCAGGAGCTGTACCGGCATCTGGCGGGAGAGGTGGATGCCACCGTCGCCACGGGCAACTATCCCGGCGCGAAGGACGAGACGCTGGACGGGGTGCGGTACCTGCGCCTGGGCGCGCGCGGCCCGTACGCCTGGAGCCGCCTGACGTACGCGCGCGCCGCGAACGCGCTGCTGCGCACCGCCGCGTACGACGCCGCCGTCTTCGATTTCAGCACCTACACCCCGGTATTCGTGCCGGCGGACCGCCCGGGGGGGATCACCGTGCACCACGTGAGCGGGCCCACGGCGCGCGAGCGGTGGGGCCCGGTGCTGGCGCCGGGCATCCAGGCGCTGGAGCGGACGATGATCCGCCGCGCGGCCCGTCTTTCCGCCACCTCGCTGGCCACGCGCGACCTGCTGCGCACCCTGGCGCCGGGCGTGCCCATCGACATGGTGTACGCCGGGGTGCCGGACGAGCTGTTCACCCTGCCCCGCCGCCCGGAAGACTACCTGCTGTACTTCGGCCGGCTGGACGTGTTTCAGAAGGGGCTCGACACCCTGCTGGCGGCGCTCGCCCTCGTGGCCCGCGACCGGCCCGGGGTGGAGCTGCGCATCGCGGGGCGCGGCAAGGACGCGGAGCGCGTGGCGGCCATGGCGCGCTCGCTGGGCGTGCAAGGCAACGTCCGCATGCTGGGGGCCGTGAGCGAGGCGGAGCGCCAGGCGCTGTTCGCCGGGGCCGCCGTGCAGCTCATGCCGTCGCGCTTCGAGGGGTTCGGCATGGTGGCCGCGGAGGCGATGGCGGCCGGCGTTCCCCTGGTGGCCGCGGCGGCGGGTTCCCTTCCCGAGGTGGTGGACGCGCCCCGGGGCGGCCTCACCGTCCCCGCGGGGGACGCGGCCGCGCTGGCGGCGGCCGTGGCGGGGCTGCTGGACGACCGCGCCGCGCGCGAACGCCTGTCCGTTTCCGCCCGCCAGTCCGCCGAGCGCTTCCGCTGGCGCGCCGTCGCCGCCGAGCACCTGGCCTTTCTCAACCGCATCGCCCAGGGGCGCGCCGCGCCCCCTTCCCCCTCCGTACGGCCATGACCAAGACCGCTCCCCCGCCCCGGCGCCCGTCGCCGCTGGCGGCGCCCGCCGCCGACCGCGAGCCCGCCCCGGGCGCCGGACTGGCCGCTGCCCTGTACTTCGGGCTGGCGCTGGTCTACTTCCTCCCGGGGTTCCTGCCCGGGCGGCAGATGTTCGGCACGGACTACATGCACGCCGGCTACTTCTTCTACGAGTTCATCGACCAGCGCATGGCGGCCGGGCACCTGCCCGGCTGGGTGCCGTACGTGTACGGGGGCGTTCCGCTCTTTTCCAATCCGGGGAGCACCTACTACCCCATCCGCTTTCTGGCGGAGCTGGGGCCCACGCGCCTGTTTCTGCCGGTCCTGTTCTGGTTCCAGTTCGGGGTGGCGGGATGGGGAATGTACCTGCTGGGGCGGGAGATGGGATGCCGCCGGTGGGTGGCGTTCGTGGTGGGGCTGGCCTTTCAGTGGACCGGGATCCTGAGCTCCTGGGTGTACGCCGGGCACGACGGGCGCATCATCGTGGCCTCGCTGGCGCCCCTGCTCTTCTACTTTCTGCACCGCGGCATCCGCACGGGGCGCGTGGCGCCCTTCGCGGGAGCGGCGGCCACGGTGGCGTTCGCGCTGCTCTCGTTCCAGATCCAGAACGCGTGGTACCTGTTGCTGGCCGCGGCCATCTGGTCGCTCTTTCTCCTTTTTGCCCTGGGCGTGCACCGCGACCGGCCGCGGCTGGCCCGGACGGTGGGGCTGGGGATCGCGGCGGTGGGCTTCGGCTTCGTGGCCGCGGCCGTCAACTTCCTTCCCTTTCAGGACTACGTGGGGCAGTCACCCCGAGGGATGACGGGGGGCCGCGGCTACGAGTACTCCACCTCGTTCTCCATGCCGCTGCGCGCGGTGGCGGGGCTGGCCGCGCCGGAGCAGGTGGGCGCCAACGTGCAGAACGAGCAGGGCGAGTACATCCTTCCCGTGTACCGGGGGGAGAACGCCTTTCGCCTGCACACGGAGTACGTGGGCGCGCTGGTGCTGCTGCTGTTCGCGGCCGGCGTCGCGTACTCGCGCCGCAACCGGTACTGGCTCTTTTTCGCCGGGCTGGGGCTGTTCGCGCTGACGCTGTCGCTGGGCGGCAACACGCCCATCTACCACCTGTACTACGAGGTCCTTCCCGGGCTCAAGCGGTTCCGCGCGCCGGACCTGGCGTACTACGTCCTCGCCTTTTCGCTCATCAGCATGGCGGCGGTCACGCTGGAGCGGCTGGCGGAGGAGCGTGAGGCCCGGGCGGCACGGCGCGTGGGGACGGCGGAAACGGGAGACAACCGGCTGGCGATCGCCATCGCGGCGGTGGTGGGGATCGCCGTGCTGGCGGCCATGACCTGGGGCGCGGCCTCCGGGGGGATGGCGGAGGGAACCAGCGGGCTCACCCCGTCGCTGGGGTGGATGCGCTTCGCCCTGTTCGCCGGGCTCATCGGTGGCGCGCTGTGGGCGTGGTGGGCGCGCTCCATCAACACCACGGTGGCGATGGTGCTGCTTTCCGTGCTGACGGTGGCGGACCTGTGGGTGATCGGCAAGAAGTTCATGCAGACGGTGGACGGGCCGGAGACGATGTTCGCCGAAGACGACATCACCGCCTTCTTTCGCGCGCAGCAGCAGCGAGAAGGGCCGTTCCGCGTCTTTCCGCTCCCGGGGCAGAGCGCGTGGCCGGCCACCAAGGACTACCCCATGCGCTTCGGCATCGACCAGATCGGCGGAGAGCACGGCAACCAGCTGCAGCGGTACAACGAGTTCGCGGGCGCAGGGAAGGAAACCTACGTGGACTTTCACAACGTGCTGGGCGACGCGCGCTTTCTGGCGGCGTCCAACGCGCGCTACATCGTTGCTTCCACGCAGTTTCAGGATCCCATGCTGCGCGAGGCGTACCGCGGGCAGAACGCGCTGGTGTACGAGAACCTCGCCGCCCTGCCCCGCGCGTACCTGGCGCAGCAGGTGATCGCCAGCGCCCCGGGCAAGTCCATCGGCGTGATGCAGAACCCGTCGTGGGACCCGCGCACGCAGGTGGTGGTGGAAGGCGGCGCCCCGGCGCTCGCTGCCACCCCGCTGCAGGGGTCGGCGCGGGTGACGGCGTACGAGCCTGACCGGGTTGTGGTGCAGACCACCAGCAGCCGCCCCGCGATGATGGTGCTGGCGGACAACTGGTACGCGGACTGGCACGCCACGGTGAACGGGCGCGAGGTGCCGGTTCGCATCGCCAACCACACCTTCCGCGCGGTGGAGGTGCCTGCGGGGAACGCCACGGTGGAGTTCACCTTCCGCCCCGCCCAGCTGTACACCGGGTTCCGCATCACCCTGGCCTGCTTCGGCCTGCTGGCGCTGTACGGCCTGTACCTGCTGGCCTCCATGCTGCGCCGCCGGCGCACCCCGGTGA
>NZ_DASVTX010000293.1:0-3188 GCF_036387355.1 Longimicrobium sp. | reverse complement strand
TCTGGGCGGGGTGCTTTGCGGCGCGGGAGCGGAGGTGCTGCTGGACGTCGCGGGGAGAAACGGCGCGCACGTCGAACTCGGCTTCGGGCTGGCATACCTGGGCGGACTCAAGGAGACTCGGGACGACTTCGAACTCCGCGGGGCCGTGCGAACCCTGCCCACACTGAGTGCCTACGTGACGGAGTTGAAGGGACCGTTCCAATCGGAGATGTACGGAGGGGTGGGCGTGGGCCTGGCTGAACTCACGAACGCGCAGGCGTATACGGATTCCGGCGCGAGATACGGCACAGGCGGAAATACGGTGGAATTCGGACCCACGCTGGGGGTCTACAGGGACACACGCTGGTTCGGCCTGTTCGCGGAGGTGTCCTACCGCTGGCGCCGCCTCCCCAGCCTGAAGTTCGAGGGGTCGGACGAGGAAGCCGCCGGCGTACCCGGGATCTGGCCGCGCAGCCTGGACCTGAGCGGCGCGCACTTGGCCGCCGGGCTGCAGATCAACCTGCGCCGGTCCCCGCTGGACGCGGCAACACCGCAGGTCTGGACGCTCGCCCGAGTGGATGCAGAGGACCTTCCCGCCATCATCGGCGTGAGGGCAGAGGACTCCACCACGATCTCCACGGAAGTGCTGTTCGGGACTCTGACGCTCACGGACACCGTACCACCCAACGATACCATCCGGTGGCGGCGTTACGTTCTCGACCTGCACACACGCGACGTTACCCGAAAGGGAGAAACCATCCTGGCGATGACGACGCGTACCTCCAGGATCGAACGGGGGCGGTACCGCGTTGTCGAGGATGATCTGCTCATGCAGCCGGATGGAGGGCTTCCGGGGTACACCGCCATCAGGTACGGCAACCAGATCCGCATCCGTGACGGGCGCACGGGATACGGGCTGGTTTTTCAGCAGTCCGGGGCGGAAGCCGGCGCGTCCAAGAGCAGCGACGACGAGGAGAGTTGAACGCAGCGGTCGCGAAGAGCGCCGGCCCGGAATCCCGGGCCGGCGCTCCTGTTCCGCTCGGATGAGGATCAGCGCGGCGCGTCACCGACGTCGTCAGGGCCCAGGATCTCGGCGCGCTCGTGGTGCAGCGTTTCCTGAATCACCTGCTCCTCCATCACCTGCCGCTTGCGGATCACCAGTTCCTCGCGGACAACCAGCCGCTTGGTGACGACGATCTCTTCTTCCACGATGGGGACGTAGAGCGTGTCGCCCTCCGTGCGCGGCTCCATCCCCACACCCGGGGGCGCGGCGCGACGCTCGACGGTGACGTCCTCGCGCATGACGGAGATGGACTCGCGCACCTGCTCGGCTTCCACGTGCTTGCGGATGCGGACTTCGCCGGCCTCCACCAGCCGCTTGCCGACCTTCAGCTCCTCCTGCGACACCACCATGCGCGCCTCGCCGTCCACCACGGCGGTGGCCTGCGCGGGCGCGGCCAGGGGCGCCGCGGGCGCTACCTCGTTGGAGTGCAGCGCGGCCACGGGTCCATCGGTGGGCTCCGTGGGAAGGCCGGGCGCCGCCTCGCCGGTGACGCCGTCCAGGTGCACGCGGCTTACCACCGGGTCCAGCCGCACGGCGGAGCGCGGCACGTACACCGTCTTGCCGCCCGGCCGCCGCGCCACGGATGCGTCCAGCGCGATGGCCAGGAACGCCGGCTCCGTGGCGCCCTGTTCCGCCACCATGTCCATCACCGTGCCCAGCATGGTTCCGTCGCCGGCGATCACCAGCCAGCCGCGAACGTCCTCCACGCCCCCGCCGCCCCCCTGCTCGTTCGCCATCGGATTGTCGTCCCCCGGTTTGTGCTCCCTGGCCGCTGCCGGTCGCGCGGCGCGGGCGGGGTCCGACGCAATCGCCATTCCCCCATCCCGGGCGGCGTTGACACCGCGCTCCCGCGTGGGCATTCTCGTCGCCCCGCGGCGGGCGCCGCGCACACATCGCTTTCCGGGAACGCCTGATGGACCACGCGCCGCTCCGGCTGGGGCACATCACCTACAGCAACTGCTTTCCGGTGCACGCCGGGCTCATCGACCGCGGCCCGCCGGCCGGGGTGCGCATCACCGAAGGCGTTCCATCGTACCTGAACGGGCTGCTGGACCGGGGCGAGATCGACGTGGCGCCCTGCTCCAGCATCGAGTTCGCGCGGCACGCGGCGGGGTACCGCGTGCTGCCGGACCTGGTGATCGGCTCGCGCGGCCCGGTGCGCAGCATCCAGTTCCTGTCCCGCCGCGCGCCGGGGGAGCTGGACGGATGCACCGTGGCCATGCCCACCGCGTCGGCGACCTCCGTGGTGCTGCTGAAAGTGCTGCTGCGGCGGCGCTGGGGCGTGCGCCCGGAGTTCGTGTGGTTCGACCAGGCGAAGGAGGATCCGTTCGCGGCAGGGGCGGAGGGCGCGCTCTTCATCGGTGACGTGGCGCTGCGGCCGGAGCTGTATCCCGAGGTGCCGCACCGCTTTGACCTGGGCGCGGAGTGGATGGCGCACACCGGACTGCCATTCGCGTTCGCCGTGTGGCAGGCGGGCGGAGGCACGGACGCACAGCTGCGCTCGCTGCATGCCGCGCTGCTGGAGTCGCGCGCGTACGGGCTGGAGCACCGCGCGGAGCTGGCGCGGCGGTACGCGGACCACTTCGGCTTCAGCGCGGAGTTTCTGGACGGGTACTGGGCCGACCTCTCCTACGATCTGGACGAGCCAATGCTGGCGGGATTGATGAAGTTCTACGAACTCGCGGCTCAGATCGGCGAGATCAACTCCGTGCCCGAAATCCGCTTCGTCGACGTCCGGGGATGATCGTCATCCGCCAGCGACGATGCGGAGTTGGCAGGGAGTTCACGGAGGAACAGCAACAGATCGGGCTCCAACAGAGGCACGGAGACACAGAGGAGGGACGACGACGGCGCGGAAGCGTTGTCCCTCCCATTCCCTATTCCCTATTCCCTATTCCCTATTCCCTGCCCTTCCCCCGCCCGCACGGCCCTCCAACACAACCACCCCTGGAGATGTCCTACCCCCAACGGCTCCGCGCGTCTGCTTGACACGCCCGGAGCCGCGCTCGATTGTACCCCGGATACCGGAATCAGCCAACCGACGGAGGAGTGGGGATTTGATCCCGTCCACAATCAGGCGCGGCGCGTCCGCGGCCGTGGTGGCGCTGGCCGTGGCCGGCGCGGCGAGCGCCCGCGCCCAGCAGAC
>NZ_DASVTX010000292.1:0-6941 GCF_036387355.1 Longimicrobium sp. | reverse complement strand
ACCGTGACCACCGCCGGCTCCAGCGGCGAGACGGAGCGCGACACCACCGTCTGCAGTGCAACCACGCAGTGGCTGGCGATCATGAGCGCGTCCACCGTTTCGTGCGGAATTGCGCCGTGGCCGCCGCGGCCGTGGATGGTGGCGTGAAACTCCCCCGCGCCGGCCATCTGCGGCCCGGCCACCACGCCCACGATGCCGCTGGGCATCCCCAGCCACACGTGCAGCCCCAGCGCCGCGTCCACCCCGTCCAGCACGCCGGACTCCATCATCCCCACGGCGCCGCCCAGCCCTTCTTCCGCGGGCTGGAACATGTACTTCACCGTACCGCCCCACGAATCGCGCGACCGCGCCAGCCGCTCCGCCACCGCCAGCCCGATGGCCACGTGCGCATCGTGCCCGCAGGCGTGCATGACGCCGTCCGTCGCGCTGGCAAAGTCGTGCGTGGTCTGCTCGCGGATGGGGAGCGCGTCCATGTCGGCGCGCAGCAGCAGCGTGGGCCCGGCGCCCGTCCCGCCGCGCAGCGTACCCACCACGCCGGTGCCCGCCAGCCCGGTCTGCACCTCGTAGCCCGCGGCGCGCAGCCGCTCCGCCGCGATCCCCGCCGTGCGGTGCTCCTGAAAGCCCAGCTCGGGGTGGCGGTGCAGGTCGCGGCGGGTGCGCACCAGCAGCTCGGTTTCGTCGGCGACGGTCATGGCTTCACGCGGATGAGTGGCGGGCCGCGCGGCGCGGCCGGGGCGGACAGGATAGCCGGGGCGCCCGGTCACGTGCAATCCGCGCCTTGCCTTTGCGCACGGAGCGAACAGAAGCGGCGCTCCGTGGTACTACATGCGTGACCCGGACCTGCCACGCTTCTTGCAACGCTGCGGCCGACCGGCGAAGTGCCCCGTACCCGACAGGTTCCGTTATCATGAGCTCCCCGATCGTGCTCCTCGTAGAAGACAACGAGGACAATCGTACCATCTATACGACAATCCTGCGGCACGTGGGCATCGACGTGATCGAGGCCGGCAACGGTGAAGATGGAATTCGCCTTGCGCGCGAGCGGAATCCGGCCGTGATCCTGATGGACGTGGCCATGCCGGGCATCGACGGGTGGGAGGCTACGCGCCGCCTGAAGGCCGACGTGGACACGGCGCACATCCCCGTGATCGCGCTCACCGCCCACGCCATGGCCGAAGACCGCCAGCGCGCGGTGGAGGCCGGCTGCGAGGGCTACCTGGCCAAGCCCATCGAGCCGCGCCGCGTGGTGGAAGAAGTGCGGAAGATGCTGGACCGCATCGCCGCCGCCGCGCCCCAGTAAGCGCGGTTCGCCCCAGCCGAAAGCCCCGCCGATCTCCGGATCGGCGGGGCTTGTTCGTTGCTCCCTGCAACGGCAGCCGCAATCTCACACGGGGGCTCAGAGACACGGAGGGAACCGGAATGACAGGGTTCCGGGCGGCTTGGTATCTCCTTCCGCTTCCGTACCTCCGGGCCTCTGTATGTGCCCGTCCTTCGTTGAACTACGCGGCGACACACTTTCCATCCAGCCATCGAGCGTGTAGCGTCATCGCTGGCGAACGAGCAACCCCATCCTGAAAGTGTGAGGAGCGTGCATGGAGGTGTTCACCGAGCCCTGGTGCGTGGCCTGCTGCGAGCGGATGAACGAGAGCGAGGCGTACGGGCGCGCCGCGGCCACCTGGGAGGGCACCGCCGTGCTGGTGATGACGGCCGACCCGGCGCACGGCATTGCCGAAGAGCGCGCGGCGTGGCTGGACATGCACCACGGCGCCTGCCGCGGCACCCGGCTGGCCACCGACGCGGACCGTGCCGGCGCCGCCTACGTGTTTCAGGCGGACCCCGCCACCTGGAAGCGGCTGCTGGCCGGCGAGGTGGACCCCGTGGCCTCGGTAATGACGGGAAAGCTGCGCCTCACGCGCGGCAGCCTGTTCACCCTGGCCAAGTACGCCCAGGCCGCCCGCGAAATGGTGGTCGCGGCCGGGCAGGCCGGCGGCAGCTTTCCTCCGATGGCATCCTGATCCATCCCCCTCTCCCCGCCCTCCCATGCCGCAGACCTGGCTTTCCACCCGCCCGCAGGGGCTCGACCACCGCCTTCCCGCCATGCGCCTGTGGCACAAGGCCAAGCGCCTGGGCGTGTGGGACCCGCGCGAGATCGACCTGACCGTGGACGCGCAGGACTGGCGCCGCCTCAACGACGAGGAGCGTGACGTGATCCTGCGCCTCACCTCGCTGTTCCAGGGCGGCGAGGAGTCGGTGACCATGGACCTGCTCCCGCTCATGATGGTGATGGCGCAGGAGGGGAGGCTGGAAGAGGAGATGTACCTGACCTCCTTTCTGTGGGAGGAGGCCAAGCACGTGGAGGCGTTCCGCCGCTTTCTGGACGAGGTGGCGGACGAGCACACCGACCTTTCCCGCTACCACACGCCCAGCTTTCAGCGCCTGCTGGGGGAGGAGCTTCCGGAGGCGATGGGGCGGCTGCGCACGGACAGCTCCCCCGCCGCGCAGGCCGCCGCCTCCGTGACCTACAACATGATCGTGGAAGGCGTGCTGGCCGAAACGGGCTACCACGCCTACGACATGCTGCTGCAGCGCAACGGCATCATGCCGGGCATGCAGCGGGTGATCGGCAACCTGCGGCGGGATGAGTCGCGCCACATCGCGTACGGCGTGTTTCTGCTTTCGCGGCTGGTGGCGGAGCACGGCGACCCCGTGTGGGAGACGATCGAGCAGCGGCTGAACGAGCTGCTCCCCCTGGCGCTGGGCGTGGTGGCCGAGGTGTTCGAGCCGTACCCCGTGCCCCCGTTCGGGCTTCGGATGGAAGACTTTGCGGACTTTGCCCTGTCGCAGTTCGGCAAGCGGGTGGCGCGGCTTGAAAAAGCGCGCACCCAGACGCTGGAGCAGGTGATGGGCACCGCCCTGGAAACCGAGGAGACTGCGCTCTGACGCTGCATCGCAGGGACCTGTTTCTCCGCCCGCTGGAGCGGATCGCCTCCGGGCTGCACGTGCGCCCCCGGGCGCCGCGCGCGGCGCCCGGCTCGGAGCCCGGCACCCTGTACTCCGATCCGGAGGCCGCGCCGCCCCGCGTGACCGTGATCGCGTACGGGCCGCTGGAACTGACCGAGTGCCCGGTGGACGACCTGGCCCTGCTGGAGCGCATGCGCGGCAACTGGCCCGTGCTGTGGGTGAACGTGGACGGCGTGGGCCACGCCCCCACCATCGCCGAAGTCGGCCGGATCTTCGGGCTGCACCGGCTGGCGCTGGAGGATCTGGGCGACGTGCAGCAGCGCCCCAAGGCCGAGGTGTACGATGACAGCCACCTCTTCGTGAGCGCCCGCATGGCGCGCATGACGCCGGAGCTGGACCTGGAGCACATGGGGATCTTTCTGGGCCCCGACTACGTGGTCACCTTTCAGGAGCGCCAGGGCGACCCGCTGGAGCCCGTGCGCCAGCGCATTCGCCTGAGCCGCGGCCGCATCCGCCGCTCCGGGCCGGACTACCTGGCGTACGCGGTGCTGGACGCCATCGTGGACAACTACTTTCCCGTGGCCGAAGCGTACGCCGACTCGCTGGACGCGCTGGAAGACGAGGTGCTGGGCAGGCCGGGGCGCGCCACCATGGAGCGCCTGCACCGCACCCGCCGCGAGCTGATGTCGCTGCGCCGCGCGGCGTGGCCCATGCGCGACGCCATCACCATCCTGCTGCGCGAGCCCATGCCCCTGTTTACCGGGGAAACGCTGGTGTACCTGCGCGACACGCAGGACCACTGCGTTCAGGTGGTGGAGCTGGTGGACCAGTACCGCGAACTGGGTGCGTCGCTCACCGACCTGTACCTGTCGTCCGTGAGCAACCGGATGAACGAGGTCATGAAGGTGCTCACCATCTTCAGTGCCGTCTTCATCCCCCTCAGCTTCATCAGCGGGATCTTCGGGATGAACGTGGACCACCCGGACCCGGTCTGGTGGTGGAACCTCCCGTTCGCGGTGGGGGTGATGGCGGGGACGGCGGCCATGGTGCTGCTCTGGGTGGCCTCGCGCGGTTGGGTGGGGAACGACCGCGGCGGCTGACGGGGCGCGGCGGCGGACAATGCGGGCGGGGGCGCACGGCCATGGACCGTGCGCCCCCGCTTTTTCGTCACGTGCCCGCCCTCTCTCCGCCAGCGTCCGCACAGCTGTCCGGTTTGGCACTCCGGACGGGCCTTTACGGGGTAAAAATTCCCAAAATCCTCACTGAACGGCCACTCCGTTCACCTCCACGCGCCCGATGGGAGCGCGTTCTTGGTATCCTCACTCGCAGCAACGGCTTACGACATTTCTTGAGGAACGCACGGAATCAGTGCGGCGGGACGCGATCTGTCGTGAAACATGCGAAAGCGGGTGTACCGCGTACGTGCCGCCCCGGACCGAAACGGTAGCTTTTGCTCATCGCCCCGCTGTAAGGTTTTTAGCACCCTTCCCCAGAGCCGTCCTCATGAAGATCCGCGCCGCCCTTCCGCTCCTGTTCCTGGTCCTGTCGCTGGGCGCCTGCACGGGATCCGCCACCGCTCCCGAAGCGCGCCCCTCCGCCCGCGCCGCGCTCGACAGCGTTCCCCCGCCGGTCACCCGGGCCGATTCCACGCGCGACAACGGCGGGGGACTGCTGGGATCGGGCAACTGAGCTAGGCACGCACCTCGGCGAGCGCGTCCACCAGCCGGCCGGCAAGCTCGCTGGCAGGCTCAGCGCTCGCCGTGCGGACCGCTTCCTCCGTCCGCCGCTGCCTCCGGACTGCGTCCAGCATCGCCTCCGCCGTCAGTACGACACGGGATTCGCCGCGTTCCGTGGCATAGCGGATGGCTGCTTCCAGTGCATCCGCGGCTTCTTCCCACTGCCCCAGGCTCGCGGCTCCATGAGCCAGCCCCAGAAGGGCGCGCGCCGCACCCTCGCCCGCGTTGCCGGACCGCGACATACGCCAGGTTTCTTCCGCGGCGTACCGGAAGCGGGTGGCGTCTCCCGAGCCGCCCGCCGCCCTCGCCACGAGCCCCAGCACCACCACACGTTCTTCCTGATCGTTCACGTGGGGGAGGATTGCGGCGGCCACCCGCAGGGCCTCGGCGAAGTTGCCGCGCGTCGCCCAGATGTAGGCCGTGTCGTACGCGAGGCGCAGTGTCTTCATGCTGCCCCGCCCGTAGGACTCCAGGGTGGCCAACCCCAGCGAATGCATGTCGCCGTCCGCTCCACTTTCGCAGGCCAGACCGAACAGGTCGTGCAGCGCATCACCCTCCAGCGAGGGGAGTGAGTAGCGCCGCGCGGCCACCAGGCAGCGCATGTGAGCGCGTTTGGCAGCGGGGTAGCTGCCGCGCTGCATGAACAGGTTGCCCAGGCCGGAGTAGGAGCGGGCGTAGACGCGCCAGTCGCCGCTGCGGCGGGCCTGCACGATGGCGCGGGCGTACCAGCTTTCCGCGCGGTCGTACTCCGCGTGGCGGCGGGCCAGGCGGCCCACGGCGTACGCCAGCCCTGCGCTCTGCGGCGCCGTGAGCGCCGCGGCCTGCATGAACTCCAGCGCGGTGCCCAGGTGGCCGCGCCGCTCCGCCCACATGGACACGCGCCGGCATGCGTTCACCAGCCGCGCCACGTCCATCCCCCCCGGCGCCTCCACCAGCCGCCGCAGCACGCTCAGGGGCGCCACCAACTCCTCATCCAGCCGCAGCGCCTGCACCTCCGCCTCGCGCACCTCCGCCGCCGCGCCGCCAAACAGGCCGCCGCGCCGCGACACGGGGGTGCCGGCCCACGCCGTCACATTGCGAAGGCCCTTCCACAGCACCACGCCCAGCGGCCCCCGCACCTCGTCCAGAATGCCGAGCCCCGGCATGGGCTCCGGCCCGCGGGTAATGGCGGGCGGCGGGCGGGTGCGGCGTGTGGCGGGACGCGGCGGGGGCGAAGAGGGCATCAGCGGGTCACCGGGCAGGGCATCACCAGGGATGCGGCGGTAAGGGAAAGTCACTGGAGCATCACGCCGCGCGGCGCAACGCGCAAGCCCGCAGCACGGCGATTGCGCTGTGCGGGCGGGTACGGGGCGCGGCCGTGCGCCCGCGGCGGGGGCACCGGCAACGGATGGGGCGGATGAGGGGCACCGAACGGACGTGGAACGTGGATGCCGTCGAGGACGGGCTCGCGGCGGTGGACGGCGGCGGGGAGCCGCGGGCGCACCTTCCGGCGTGGCTGCTTCCCCCGGAGGCGCGCGAGGGCGACGTGCTGCGGGTGGAACACACGGTGGAGCTGGACGGATCGGTCATCGTGCGCATCCGGCTGGACCGGGCGGCGAGCGAGCAGGCCCGGCAGCAGAGCCGGGAACTGCTGGGCCGCGCGGCAGAAACGGACGATGGCGGCGACCTGTACGTCTGACGCGCGCACCCGCCGCGCGGTCACGTCCAGAACCGAAAGGAGGGCGCGCGGGAATCCGCGCGCCCTCCTTTTCGTCGATCGCGTTCAGCGCGCGGAGGGAACGGCGTCCGCCGCGGCCAGGCTCACCGTCCACAGCCAGTCGCGCTTGGCGCGCGACACCGCGATGACCGTCTCGGGCTCGTTGCCGATGCGCACCCGCACAAAGCGGTAGCTGGTGGGGATGTTGAGGGTGTACTCCGCCTGGGACGAAGGCGAGTTGCGCACCAGCACCCCGTCCGCCGTGGGCTGCAGCACCTCGCTTCGGCGGCCGGAAACCACCTGCCCGTCGGCGGATTCCGTTTCGCGGATCCAGATGGCCGCGGCCCCCGCGCGCTGCCGCGACGCAAAGCGGATCAGCACGTAGTTGACCGCCGGGCGAAACTGCACCACGGCCGAGGTGCCCGGCGCCGGTCCGGACCGCGCCGCGGACAGCGCGGGGTCGCGCCGGCGGACGGCCGCGGGCGGCTCCGCCTCGGGGGCGGGAGCCGGCGCCGCGGGCGCGGGCGGCGGGGCCGGAGCCGCGGCCA
>NZ_DASVTX010000291.1:0-15311 GCF_036387355.1 Longimicrobium sp. | reverse complement strand
CCACGCAGGCGCTGGCCGGCACCGGCCCGTACACCACGTTCCAGACCAATCCGTGGCCGGGCACCAACTACAACCAGCTGAACCGCTTCTTCAACCCGGGCGGTTACAAGCAGGGCTACGTCGGCGTCGAGGGCTCCTCGGGCCGCACCAACTTCTTCGCCTCGGTCACCGGCCTTGACAACTCGGGCGTCGTCACCGGGCACGAAGGCTACAACCGCAACAGCTTCCGCCTGAACCTGGACCACGGGATCGGCGACAAGCTGCAGGTCTCGGCGAGCGGCAACTACATCCGCTCCAACCAGGACTTCATCAACGACCGCGGGGCGGGCTCGCCGTTCTTCAACCTCACCTTCATCACGCCCAACATCGACCTGGCCGCGCGTGACAGCCTGGGCCGTCTGAGCGTGACCGGTGACCCGCAGAGCGCCACCGAGTACCAGAACCCGCTGTACGAGATCGAGAACCGCGAAACGACCGACATCCAGAACCGGTTCCTGAGCAGCCTGCAGCTGGTTTACGCGCCGGTCACCGGCGTGTCGCTGGACGGCCAGGTGAGCTACGACCGTACGGACTTCAACCGCGAAGACCTGTACCCGTACGGCTACGCGACCAAGACCCCGAACGCCAGCCTGAACCGCGGCTACCTGCGCCGGTTCAACTCGGTGACGGACGCGCTCAACGCGAGCGCCACCAGCACCTTCGACAAGTCGTTCGGCGATCTGCAGGCCCGCACGCAGTTCCGCTACTCGTACGAAGAGCAGAACTACAATGACTTCGACGCGCGCGGCTCTGCGTTCGCCGCCGAAGGCGTGGAAACGCTCGAAGCGACCACGGCGAGCAAGTTCATCGACTCGTACCGTGACGCGGCGCGCTCGGAAGGCTTCTTCAACCAGACCAACCTGTCGTTCCGCGACCGGTACATCCTGGACGGCCTGGTTCGCCGCGACGGCAGCTCGCTGTTCGGCGCCGACCAGCGCTGGCAGACCTACTACCGCCTGAGCGGCGCGTGGCGCGTGGCCGAGGAGCCCTGGTTCAACGTGGGCGCCATTTCGGACCTCAAGCTGCACGCCTCGCTGGGCACCGCGGGCAACCGTCCGTCGTTCGAAGCGCAGTACGAAAAGAACGACGTGGTGGGCGGCACCGTCACGCCCAACATCCTGGGCAATCCCAACCTGCGCCCGGAGCGCGTGACCGAGCGCGAGGTCGGCCTGAACCTGGGGCTGCTCGACCGCTTCAACTTCACGGCCAACTACGCCAACTCCACGGCCAACGACCAGCTTCTGCTGGTGCCGCTGCCGGCGGTGGCGGGCTACGCCGCGCAGTGGACCAACGCGGGCACGCTGCAGAGCAACACCATCGAGCTGTCGCTGGATGCCAACCTGATCCAGCGCCAGAACTTCGGCTGGTCGGCCCGGTTGAACTGGGACCGCACGCGCCAGGAGATCTCCAAGCTCGACGTGCCCTGCTACTCGTGGGGCAACCCGAACTACCAGAACGTCGAGAACGTCTTCTTCAACTGCGAAGGCGTGGAGCTTGGCACCTTCTTCGGCCGCAAGTGGGCCGAGTCGTGTGAAGACCTGCCGGCGGCTCAGCAGAGCATGTGCGGCTCGTTCGCCAAGAACAGCGACGGCTACCTGGTGTACGTCGGCGAGGGCAACAACGCGTCGCAGGGCGCGGGCGCCGACGGCGTGCTGGGCACCGCCGACGACAAGTGGGGCACGCGCGGCACGGGCGCCCTGTTCAACTACAACTGGGGCATTCCGTTCTCGGCGATCGGAACCGATCCGTTCTCGGGCGCGCTGACCAACTACTTCGCGCTGGGCAGCGCCCAGCCCGATTTCAACATGTCGCTGTCCAACACCTTCAACTGGGGCGGCCTGTCGCTGTACGGCCTGCTCGACGCCTCCATGGGCTTCGAGGTCTACAACCAGACCCGCCAGTGGGCCATGTTCCGCAACCGGTCGGGTGAGAACGACCAGTTCGGCAAGGCCGTTGAAGACATGAAGCCGGTGGGCTACTACAGCGTGCTGTACAACGCCGCCACGGTGAACAGCGAGTTCGTCGAGGACGCCAGCTTCGTCAAGCTGCGCGAGGTGGCCCTGCGCTACTCCGTGGGCGCCAACAGCCTGCGCGCGCTGCGCATGGGCGGCTTCGACCGCCTCACCTTCGGCGTCATCGGCCGCAACCTGAAGACCTGGACCGACTACCAGGGCTACGACCCGGAAGTGGGCGTGGCCGGGGCGGCCGGCGGTTCGGCGGTGATCAGCCGCTTCGATGCCTACGGGTATCCGAACTTCCGCACCGTCAGCCTGTCGGTTGAACTCGGATTCTGATTCTGGACGTGGCTCCCCGTCCGCGGACGGGGAGCCACCCACACTGTGAAGGATACGCTATGATGAAGAGAGCAGGCGTCCTTGCGGCCGCCATGGTGTCTCTTCTGGGTACCGCGTGCGCGGACCTGGACGTCACCAACAACAACTCCCCCCCGGCGCCCACGGGCGATCCGACTCCCACGCAGATCGAGAGCCTGCTGGGCGGGATGTTCCGGAACTACTACTACGCGACGCACAGCGAAGACGGCATCGCGCTGGCCATGAGCGTGGCGGCCGACGAGCACACGTCGAGCGCGGCCAACTTCGCCATGATCGACTTCTACCAGGAGCCGCGCCGCCAGATCGACAACTTTCCGCAGTACAGCAACTCGCCGATCCTGAACTACACCTGGGACCGGCTGTACGTAACGCTCGCCTCGGCGCGCACGGTGATGACCCCCATCACCCGGGCCACCAACCCGGTGAAGGTGACCATCGGCGGCACCGACAACACGCTGCGTGCGCGTGCGTATGCCCGGTTCATGCAGGGCATCGCCACGGGCGTGGTGGCCTCCACGTACGACCGCGGGTACCGCCTGGACGAAACCACGCCGGCCGACGTGGCGCCGACCCTTCTCTCGCACGACGAGATGCTGGCGCTGTCGATGGCGTACCTGGATGAGGCCATTGCCCTGGCCAACGCCAACTCGTTCACGCTCCCGGCCGACTGGATCCCCAACGAGGGCGGCGCCATCAGCAGCGCGCAGCTCGCCCGCCTGGCGCACTCGTACAAGGCGCGCTTCATGGCGTGGGAAGCCCGCACCCCGGCCGAGCGTGCCGCGGTGAACTGGGCCGCGGTGATCGCCGAGACCAACCTCGGGATCACCAGCGACTTCAACATCATGATCGACGACGTCAACTACTCCAACGGCCTGGTGTACCAGGCTTATCCGGGGTGGGGCTGGTGGGACCTGCGCTTCGCCGGCATGGCCGAAACCACGGGCACACTGTACCAGACGTGGGCGAGCACCCCGCTGGGCCAGCGCCAGCCCTTCCGGTTCGGCTCGGTCGACGCGCGCTTCCCGGCCTCCGCGGCCGCCGGGGCCGAGGGCGGCTACGTGTACAACACCGGGTTCGTGGGCGGCAACCCCGACCGCGGCACCTACAACTGGTCGGAGTACGCCGACTACCGCTGGTCCGCCTACTGGTCGGAATCGGACGTTCCGCTTCCGGAGATGCTCGCGGTGGAGCTGAATCTGCTGCGGGCCGAGGGGCTGTTCCGCCAGGGCAACCTGGCGGGCGCCGCGACGATCATCAACCAGACGCGCGTGGGCAACGGGCACCTTCCGGCGGTGACCGCCGCCGGTATTCCGGACGGCCCGGCCACCTGCGTGCCCCAGCTGGCCAGCGGTGCCTGCGGCAACCTGTTCGAGGCGCTCAAGTGGGAGAAGCGCGTCGAGGTCTACGGCACGACGCTGGGCGACTGGTTCTTCGACAGCCGCGGCTGGGGTGACCTGGTCGAGGGCACGCCCATCCAGTTCCCCATTCCTCCCAAGGAGAGCGCCGGCCTGGGCCTGGCGCCGTACACCTTCGGCGGCGTGGGCGGCAACTGCTCCGCCGGCGGCACCTGCGCGCCGGTTCAGTAAGACAGATCGGCCGCCGCGTCCGGAGACTCCGGGCGCGGCGGCGGCAGGCCCTGTGGTACTGCGTCAAAACGGCCTGCCGGCACTCGCCGGCCGGCCGTTTTGCTCCTATTCCATCGTCATGTACACGGCTCCCCATGATCCGGAATCTCTCCCTGGCGGCTCTGGCCGCTACCCTTGCGCTGGCCGGGTGCAGCGCCGCGCCGGCCAACCCCGCCACGGGCACCGCGCCGGTGGCCGCCCGGGCCTCCGACCCGTCACGGCTTACGCAAGCCGAGATCGAGGCCACCCCGGGGCTCAGTACGGCGTTTGACGCGGTGCAGCGGCTGCGTCCGGCATGGCTGCGCGCGACCGGAGCCCGTTCCGACGGGCAGATTCTGGTGTTCCAGAACACCACCCGCATGGGGACCGCCGATGCGCTGCGGCAGATTTCCATCGAGGTCGTGGGGTCCATGCGCTACCTGGATTCTGTGGATGCCAACAACCAGCTGGCCGTGGCGGGCATGGGTCCGGTTGCCGGAGCCATCATCGTAAGTACCCGCGGGCGCTGACCGCGAAGAGGGCCGGCCGCGCCAAGCGGCCGGCCCTCTGTTATTCGGCCGCGCAACCGGGCGCCGGGCCCGCTGGTTCCGGCGCCGGGCGTGGAAGATGCTGCGTGCGACTGGAGGCCCCGGACCCCGGACCCGGGAGGCGCGGGCCTGCTGCAGGCGACGCACCCCGCGTAGTACGCGGCCGTCCCGCACGACCGCGGGGACTGACGCCAACCGATCCGTTTCCGGAGGTTGGGCGGTCAGAATCCCGCCCGCTGCGTCGTTCCGACTCGTTGCGTTCACCTGGCCGGCTCCCTTCCATGCCCCGCGGGCAGGAGGCTACGATGCTTGTACGTCTGGTGCTGACGATCTCGCTGGTGCTGTTCACGCTCCCCGCCGCGGCGCAGAGCTGGGTTTCGGGGAGGCTGCTGGACGCCCGCGACGGTGGGCCGGTGGTGGGGGGATCAGTGGTTCTGATGACGGACGCGGGGCGGTTTCAGCGCGAGGTGCTGTCGGACTCGCTGGGCGTATTCGGGTTTTCCGGGGTGACTCCGGGCCGGTTTCGCCTGCGCGCGGGCCGGGTAGGCTACACCACTGCCCAGAGCGGCTACCTGATCCTGGGGCACAACGACACGATCGTGGTCAACATGCGCGTTTCTGTTACCGAGGTGGTGCTGGAGCCGGTGACGGTGGTGGCGCGTTCGGCGTCGCGCAGCAGCGCCATGCTCCGGGGCTTCTACGAGCGGGCGGACCGCGGCCTGGGGAGCTACCTGACCCGGGACCACATCGAGCGCCGGAACGCCTCGTACGTCAGCGACCTGCTCCTTACGGTTCCCGGGGTTCGCTCGGCGGGGTGGCAGCCCGGAGGGCGCCAGCTGTATCTGGCACGATCGTTCAAGACCGGTCCTGGCGGGTGTCCCGTGCAGTTCTTTGTCGACAACGTTCACGTGAACCGCACCGGGAGCCTGGCTGCCCGCGGCTTTGCGCGCATTACGGCGGGCGACACCGTGGCCATGGCCCGGGGCACCGATCCCTTCCAGCCCTCCATCGACGAGATCGTGGATCCGGCCTCCATCGAGGGCATCGAGGTCTACCCGGGGCTGGGCAGCGTTCCCGCGGAGTTTTCCAGCCCGGAGGCGCGCTGCGGCACGGTGGTGATCTGGACGCGGCGCGGCTACCAGGACTAGGATCCGCTTCCCGTTTCGCGCCTCCACGCGGGGGCCGCGGGGCGAGGCCACGGCGCGACGTTCGCGCCGTGGCCTCGCCGATTTTCGGTGTGTCGCGTGGCAGTGCCCGGATGGTCCAACCTTTGCGCCTGCTTTCCTTCATGGCAGACTCCAAACCATCCAGTGAACGGCGCCGCGGCCAGGACCGCCGCCAGCGCCCGGGCGGGGGCATTACGCCTCCCCGCTTTTCCGTGTTTCCCATCGTCCTGGTTCTGCTGGGGCTGCTGCTGGCGGCGCAGCTGCTGCAGCCCCCGCGCGCCAAGAAGATCGGCTACAGCGAGCTCAAGAACCGCATTTCCGCGCGGCAGGTAGAGCAGGTGACCATCGGCGAAACGGTGATCGAGGCCGTTCCCGCCGACAGCATCCGCGCGGGCAACGGGCCGGACCGGTGGCGCGCCGACAAGGTTGAAGATCCGTCGCTGGTCACGCTGCTGGAGGCGCGCAACATTCCTTTCGGGGCGCAGGCGCGCAGCAGCTGGAGCCCGCTCCTGGTCTTCATGCTCCCCCTGCTGCTGATGGTGGGGCTGTGGATGTTCATGCTGCGGCGCATGAACCCCACGCAGGGCGTGCTCACCGTGGGAAAGAGCCGCGCCCGCATCGTGGGGGAGGAAGGGACGGGGATTTCGTTCGACGACGTGGCCGGCGTGGACGAGGCCAAGGTGGAGCTCCAGGAGATCGTGGAGTTCCTCAAGACCCCGGAAAAGTTCGTGAAGCTGGGCGCCAAGATTCCCAAGGGCGTGCTGCTGGTGGGCCCTCCGGGAACGGGCAAGACGCTGATTGCCCGGGCCGTGGCGGGCGAGGCGGGGGTCACGTTCTTCAGCATCTCCGGGGCGGAGTTCGTGGAGATGTTCGTGGGGGTGGGCGCCGCCCGGGTGCGCGACCTGTTCGGGCAGGCCAAGGCGCAGGCGCCGTGCATCATCTTCATCGACGAGCTGGACGCGCTGGGCAAGGCCCGCTCGCCGGGGAACATGCTGGGGGGCAACGACGAACGCGAGCAGACGCTGAACCAGCTCCTGGTGGAGATGGACGGCTTTGATCCGCGGCTGGGCGTCATCATCATGGGCGCCACCAACCGGCCGGAGATCCTGGACCCCGCGCTGATGCGCCCGGGCCGGTTCGACCGCCAGGTGCTGGTGGACCGGCCGGACGTGAGCGGCCGCCTGGCGATCCTGAAGATCCACGCGCGCGGCATCACCCTTGGGCCGGACCTGGACCTGGAGCGGATCGCCCGCCGCACCCCCGGCTTCGTGGGCGCCGACCTGGCCAACCTGCTGAACGAGGCCGCGCTGCTGGCCGCCCGCCGCGACAAGGCGGCGGTGACCATGCAGGAGATCGACGAGGCGGTGGACCGCATCGTGGCCGGTCTGGAAAAGAAGAACCGGCTGATCAACGACAAGGAACGCACCATCGTGGCGTATCACGAGGCCGGCCACGCCATCGTGGCGGAGCGGGTGCCCACGGCCGACCCGGTGCACAAGATCAGCATCATCCCGCGCGGCGTGGCGGCGCTGGGGTACACGCAGCAGCTGCCCACCGAAGACCGCTACCTGCTGCAGAAGCAGGAGCTGATGGACCGCATCGCGGTGCTGCTGGGCGGGCGCGTGGCCGAGGAGATCGTCTTCAACGAGATCAGCACGGGCGCGGGGAACGACCTGGAGCGGGTGACGGAGCTGGCCCGCAGCATGGTGATGGAGTACGGCATGTCGCGCGAGCTGGGCCCCGTGAACCTGAGCGGCCCGCGCCGCAGCCAGTTCATGGACCAGGACAGCGGAATGAACGGGCGCAACTACTCGGAAGAAACGGCGCGCGCGATCGACGCGGAGATCCGCGGGCTGATCGACGGCACGTACGAGCGGGTGCGCCGCATCCTGACGCAGGACCGCGCCGTGCTGGAGACGCTTTCGCAGCGGCTGCTGGAAAAGGAAGTGGTGGACGAGGCGGAGCTGCGGGAGATCATGAGCCTGCCCGCCCGCCGCCACGAGCCGCTGCCCCAGCGCGTGGTGGAGCCGCCCCCGGTGAACGGGGCCGGGATGCAGGCCGCCGCGTCATCCGCGGACGACGCCACCGTCGCGGACTGAGGAGCAGGCTCCCCGCGCGTCGTTCACGCGGACGCGTGCGCGGCGGGATCAAACTGACTCGCGATCCGTTTCGCGAACCGACTGGAGGATCTGGTGCAGAAAGACCCGCGCTACGCCGACAAGAGCCCGCACACGGCCGACGAGCAGGACCAGCCCGAAGCGGAGCGCCCGGTGACGCCCACGGAAAAGCGGCTGGACGGCCCGGAAGACAAGCCGTCGCAGGCCGAGGGCGACCGCGACGAGACCGCGGAGTAGACCGCCGCGGCGGCGATGGAAGAGGGCGCATGTACGGCATGCGCCCTTTTTCCGTTCCACCCCTCCGCGGGTGCTGCGGCCGCGAATCTGCTCCCGTTGCAGGCACTCGCGGCGGTGCGGCGGGTACACGGGGGCGATCGCGCCGCCGCTGGCGCAGGGGTTGCACCCGCGCCCCCGGCGGCCTGCACCGCGGTCCGGCCCCCGGCCGGACGCCATGGACCGACGATTTCCCCAGGAATGATGCTCCTTCGACGTTTGCCGCGCCTGTTTCCGGCGCTTCTGGCGGCGGCCCTGCTGGCCGGGTGCTCGGCGCTGGGCGGCACCCGCCCGGCGGCCACGCCCGACCCGCGCGTGGCCGCGCCCCCGCCCGACCAGCCACCCGTTCGCCGCGACCTGAAGTACGTGGTGGTGGACGTGGAGGCCAACGAACTGCGCTTCATGGACGGCGAGACGGTGCTGTGGCGCGCCCCGGTGGGCACCGGCACGGGGTTCCGCCTGGCGGGAACGGACCGCCACTGGCAGTTCAACACGCCCAGCGGCACCATGTACGTGCAGTTCAAGGAGCAGAACCCCACCTGGTTTCTGCCCGACTGGTGGTTCATCGAAAACAGGCGCCCCATTCCGCCCCCGGATTCCCCGCTGCGCCGGCAGGAGGGCGGGCTGGGCGCCGCCGCCGTGTACCTGGGCAACGAACTGGCCATCCACGGCACCGACAAGCCGGAGCTGCTGGGGCGGCGCGTGTCGCACGGCTGCATCCGGCTGAGCGACGCCAACGCGCTGCGCCTGTTTCACAACGTGCAGGTGGGAACGCCCGTGGTGATCGTGGGGAGCGCGCCCATGCTGGGCGAGCAGCCGGACAGCGTGGCGGCGTACACCCGCGCCGCGCGCCGCGTGACCCGCGCCCCCAACCCGCTGGAGCGCCTGACGACCGCGCAGCTGCTCACGCGGCTCACGCGCGAGCTGGCCGCGCCCGACACGGCGAGCGCGTGGACGCGCACCGCGCACACGCTGCTGGAGCGCGGGCTGCGGGAAGACGCGCCGGCGCTGCGGGGCCTGCTGAGCCGCGCAGGCCAGGCGGCCACGCCGGCCCGGCGCGAGGAGTACGGGACCTTTCTGGCGGACGCGTTCGCGCGCGGCTCGCTGCGGGTGACGGTGAGCCTGAACCGCATCGAGGAGGAGGCGCGGGAGCGCGCCGCGGCGGGGATCGTGAACGCCACGCTGGGGCTGTGGCACGGCGGGCTGGACGAGCACACCACGCCGTGGCCGACGCGCCGCGTTCCGCGCGAGCGGCTGGGGCCCGAGGGGCAGGCGGGGTGGACGGCCATTCAGCGCGCGGAAGAGGCGTACCGCGCCCGCTTCGGCGCCGCGCGCGCCCGCACCGCCGGGGTCCGCTGATGGCGGACATGATAGGGTCGCTGATCGGTCGGCAGGACCTGCACGCGCACACCACCATGTCCGACGGTGACCTGCCCCTGGAGCGGGTGGTGGAGCTGGCGCGGGAGCGGGGGGTAACCATCGGCATCGCCGACCACATCTCGCGGCGCAACATGGACCGGTTCGTGGCCACGGAGGCGCAGCTGCGGCGCTACCTGGACGTGCTGGAGGACCCGCCCGTGTTTCGCAGCGGCGAGTTCTGCTGGTGCGACGACTTCGCCGCCTCGCTGCCGGCGGAGGTGCTGGACCGCTTTGACTACCGCATCGGCAGCAACCACGGCTTCAACCTGCCGGGGGGCGGCATGGGGTCGCCCTGGTGGCAGACGCTGCCGGAGCCGTGGAACGCGCGGCCGCAGGAGCTCATGGACGCCATGGTGGACGAGCTGTGCCGCATGGTGAAGGCGATGCCCATCCAGATCGCCGCACACAGCACGCTCACCCCCCCCGCGCTGTACGAGATGGAGAGCGACGTGCATGCATGGTGGACGGAGGCGCGCGAGGACCGCTGGATCGAGGCGCTGCGGCGGAGCGGGGTGGCGCTGGAGATCAGCAACCGCTACCGTCTGCCGCACGACCGCCTGCTGGTAAAGGCGCGGGAGGCGGGGGTCCGGTTCTCGCTGGGGAGCGACGGGCACACGGAGGCGCAGGTGGGCCGGCTGGAGTGGGCCGCCGAAACCGCGCACAGGGTGGGGTACACGGACGCACTGCTGTTCGTACCCGAGCGGCGGCGCTGAAAGCGGGACTTACGCGGTACGGAACCGACACGGGGGGAGGATGATGCGAGAGGACGAGGCGGGGCGGCCCTATGGCCAGCCGGACGGGCGTGCCGGCGGGCCGGTGATTCCGGAACGCGGACAGGGTGTGCCCGACCGCGGCGCGGGACCCGCGGGCCCGGCGGTGCCGGGGAGCGAGGTGCGGCGTGACCCGGGCTCCATCCGGGCCGAAGACACGGAGCCGTACGTAGGGCTGCAGTACATCGCCCGGCTGTTCAAGATCGTCGCGCTGATCGTGCTGGTGGCGATCTTTGCCGAGGTGGTGGCCGGGCTGATGTTCGAGGCCAGCTCCGAGACGCAGGCCTGGCCGGAGCTGGTGCTGAACCTGATGGCCGAGGTCATTCAGGGCGGCGTGCTTTCCGCCATGCTGTGGGGCGCGGGCGACCTTACGCTGCTGCTGATCGACGTGGGCCACGACGTGCGCGCCGGCCGCGTGCTGCTGGGCCGCATGTCGGCGCGCATGGGCGCCGCGGACTTTGCGCCGCGCCGCCGCGAGCGGGGCGGCGAGCCCCCCGCGGCCGACCTGCCGCCGCGGCCCTCGGGCGATCCGCGCTGACGCTTCGGGGCCGGGGACGGATTTCTCCCCGGCCGCGCAGGACGGAACGCGGGCACCGGCGAACCAGGCCGGTGCCCGCGTTCGTGCATCCATCCACCCCGTCCCGCGTGGAACGGACGGCGCGCGGGGGTGTCCCATGCCGCGCCCGCTGGCTTCCGTGGCGCCGGGGTGCTAAATCTCTCGCTTGATTCCGTGCGCAACCCTCGAAACCGCTGCCCCATGCGTCCTCTGCTCCCTCTGCCGGCGATCGCCGCGGCGCTCGTGCTCGCCGCCCCGGCCTTCGCGCAGCAACGCGTCGAATACGAGATCCGCTACCCCAACCGCGTGCACCACGAGGCCGAGGTCACCGCCACGTTCAGCGGCGTGCCCGCCGGGCGGCCGCTGGAGGTGCGGATGAGCCGCACCTCGCCCGGCCGCTACGCGCTGCACGAGTTCGCCAAGAACGTGTACGGCGTGCGGGTGACGGACGGCCGCGGGCGCCCGCTGGCCGCCACGCGCCCGGACCCGAGCGGGTGGACGGTGGCCGGGCACGACGGAACGGTGCGGGTGCAGTACACGCTGTTCGGCGACCGCGTGGACGGCACGTACACGGCCATCGACGCCACGCACGCGCACCTGAACATGCCGGCCACCTTTCTGTGGGCGCGGGGGATGGAGGGTGCGCCGGTGCGCGCGCGCTTTGACCGGCCGGACGGGTGGCGGGTGGCGACGCAGCTGGCGCCCACGGCCGACAGCGCCGTGTTTACCGCGCCCAACCTGCAGTACTTCATGGATTCGCCCACGGAGGTGAGCGACTTTGACCTGCGGACGTGGACGGTGCCGGGCCCCGGCGGGCGCACGTACACCATGCGCATGGCCATGCACCACCTGGGCACGGACGAGGAGCTGGACCGGTACGTGGAAAAGGTGAAGAAGGTGGTGGCCGAGGAGATCGCCCTGTGGGGTGAGCCCGCCGGCTACGACTTCGGCACCTACACCTTTCTGGCGGACTACCTGCCCTGGGCGGCGGGCGACGGCATGGAGCACCGCAACAGCACCATCATCACCGCGCCGGCCTCGCTGGCGCAGGCCGAGATGGGGCTGCTGGGCACGGTGTCGCACGAGTACTTCCACTCGTGGAACGTGGAGCGCCTGCGCCCCCGCTCGCTGGAGCCGTTCAGCTTCAGCGAGGCCAACATGAGCGGCGAGCTGTGGTTCGCCGAGGGCTTCACCAGCTACTACGACGCGCTCTTCATCCGCCGCGCGGGGCTCACCGACGACGCGGAGTACGCGTCCGAGGCCGGCGGCATCGCCAACGCGGTGACCAACGCGCAGGGGCGCCGCTTCTTCTCCCCGGTGGAGATGTCGCAGCAGGCGCCGTTCGTGGACGCCGCCGTGAGCATTGACCCGGTGAACCGCGGCAACACCTTTCTGAGCTACTACACCTGGGGGTCGGGCGTAGGGCTGGGGCTGGACCTCACCCTTCGCTCGCGCTTTCCCAACCTGACGCTGGACGACTTCATGCGGGCCATGTGGCGCCAGTACGGCCGGGAGCAGACGAACGGCCTGGCCCCGGCGCGCCCCTACACCGTGGCCGACCTGCGCCGCGTGCTGGGCGAGGTCACGCGCGACACGGCGTTCGCCAACGACTTCTTCCGCCGGTACGTGGAAGGCCGCGAGGCGGTGGACTACGCGCCGCTGCTGGCCCGCGCCGGCTTTCTGCTGCGCAAGGCACAGGCGGGGCGGCCCTGGCTGGGCGCGCAGCTGGCGGATGCGCAGGGCGGGGGCGTGCGCATCGGCGGCTACACCACGCACGGCGGCTCGCTGTACGCCGCCGGGGTGGACGCGGGCGACGTGATCCGCTCGGTGGACGGCCAGCCGGTGGCGAACGCCGCGGCCATGCAGGCGCTGCTGCAGGGGAAGCGCGCGGGGGAGACGCTGCAGGTGGAGGTGGTGTCGCGCGGCACCACGCGCACCATGCCCGTGGCGCTGGTGGAGAACCCCGCGCTGGAGGCGGTGCCGTACGAGGCGGCGGGGATGCAGCTGACGCCGGAGATGCGCGCGTTTCGCGCGTCGTGGCTGGGATCGCGGGCGGCGCGGTGAGCGCGAGCGGCATGCGGCGGCTTCCCCTGCTCTGGACGCTCGGCATCCTGATGACCACCGCGGCCTCGTGTGGCGGCGACAAGACGGAGCCCCAGACGCCTCCCCCTCCGCCGCCCGCGCCCACGGTAGCCGTGGAGCAGGTGCGCAGTTTTCCGCACGACACGGCCAGCTTTACGCAGGGGCTGGTGTGGCAGGGCGGCAACCTGTACGAAAGCACGGGGCGCTACGGAAAGTCCACGGTGCGGCAGGTGGAGCTGGAGACGGGCGCGGTCATCCGCAGCACGCCGCTGGCACCGCAGTACTTTGCCGAGGGGCTGGCGCTGGTGGGCGACAGCCTGCTGCAGCTCACGTGGCGCGAAGGGGTGATGTTCGTGTACGACCGCGCCACGCTTCGCCCCGCCCGGCAGATCGGGTACCAGGGCGAGGGGTGGGGCCTTACGACAGACGGCCGCTCGCTGATCGTGAGCGACGGCAGCAGCTACCTGACCTTTCTGGACGCGCGGACGATGAACCCGCAGCGCACCGTGCAGGTGATGGACGCCGGGCAGGGCGTGGCGGACCTGAACGAGCTGGAGTGGGTGAAGGGCGAGGTGTGGGCCAACGTGTGGCACACCAACCGCATCGCGCGCATCGACCCGCAGACGGGGCAGGTGAAGGGGTGGCTGGACCTGGCCTCCATCGTGCCGCCGGTGACCGACCCCGAGGGCGTGCTGAACGGCATCGCGTACGATCCGGCCACCAACCGGCTGCTGGTGACGGGCAAGCTCTGGCCGAAGATCTTTGAGATCCGCATCCCGTCGCTCGGAATCGGGCAGTAGGTTGCGGGGATGAACGCCGCGAGCCCGCCTCCCCTCCGGAGGCGGGCTCTTCGGTTCCCGGACGACAGGCGGTCATTCGATGCGCATGTTGTCGCCGGTGAAACCCGCGGGCGCCCCGGTCCGTAGTCATCCCCGTGTCGGAGGCAGGCCGTTCGCACTTCACCGTCAGGCCCACCATGCTCGTCGTACTCCGTTTTCTCTTTCAAAGCCTGCTCACGGGCCTTGTCACCAAGGGCCTGGGCCGCTTCCTGCCCCTTGCCCGCAGGTTTCTCGCCCTGATCTGGCGCTGATTGCACGGCACACCTGCCGCGTTCCGGGCGCTCCGTCCATCGACGGAGTGCCCGCCGTGCGTTGGCGCTCTTGCCGTCCATCCCCCGTCCCACGAGCTTTGCGCGGTTCGCCCCTCCCCACGCACGACCGGAGTTGATGGACCGCATGCCCGACCACCCGTCCGCCCTGCTGGACGTTCCCGGCCTGCCGCTGCCCCCGCTGTACCCGGGCGGCTTCTTTCCCCCGTTCGGCATCGCGGCGGGGACACCGTCCGCCGAACTGGCCGAGGCGGATGCGGCGCGCCGGGCGATGGACTGGGCCCATGCGCGGGAGAGCGCCGCCCGCGCGGAGGCGGTGGCGCGCGAGGCGGACGACGGCGCGCAGGCCGCGGCCGCGCGCATCGAGCACGCGTGCACGGACCTGCTCGCGGGCGAGTGGGACCGCGCCGCCGCGTACGCGCGCGAGGTGCTGGCGGAGCCCGCGGGCCTGCCGCGCCTGGCCAAGTTCGCCGCCGCGCTGGCGGACGCGGTCGCGTCGGGGCTGGCTGGGCGCGCGGACGAGGCGCTCGCGAAGGTGGACGACGCGGAGCGCCACGCGCAGGCAGCGGGCGACGTAGGGCTGGTGCTGGTGCGCGTGAACCGGTCCGCCGTGCGGCTGGCGATGGGGCGCTTTGACGAGGCGGAGCGGGACGCGTCCAGCGCGCTCCGCGCCGGCCGCCGCGCCAGGCACGACGAGGCCGCGGCCATCGGCGGGCTCTCCCTGGCCATCGCGCACCTGGCCCGCGGCCGCCGCGCCGCCGCGCGCGCCCGCCTGGGCGAGGCGGTGCGCACCTTTGAGCGCACGGGCGACGTGCTGCGCCAGGTGCAGTGCCATCACCTGCTGGGCGAGATCGCGTGGGATGGAGAAGACGCCATCCGCGCCGGCGGGCACTACCGCGACGGGCTCGGCCTGGCGCGCCCGGCAAACGCGCTGGAGATGGTGGAACTACTCACGCTGCGTTTCGAGCACCGCTGACGCGCATCGACGCGAAAACCAGAAGGCCCGCCGGAACCGTCCGGCGGGCCTCCTTTTTCCACCCGATGGACATCCGCGCGGTCACCAGCGGCGCTCTTCGCGGATGAGCTGCGCGGCGACCTCCGCGGTGAGCGGCTCGGCAATCAGAAAGCCCTGTACGTGGTCGCACCCCATCTCCCGCAGCGCGTCCAGCTGGTCGCCCGTCTCCACCCCTTCCGCCACCACGCGCACGCCCAGGATGTGCGACAGGTTGATGATGGCGTGCACCAGCTGCCCGCTGCGCGGATCGCGGTCCATGCGGCTCACGAACGACCGGTCCA
>NZ_DASVTX010000290.1:0-4358 GCF_036387355.1 Longimicrobium sp. | reverse complement strand
GCGGCCTCGGCGGCGGCCGCGGCCACGTCTTCCGGCGCCTCGCCGTGCTCCGGCGGCGCCTGCAGGTCGTTGAAGATGCGGGGCGAGCTCACGATGGCCGCGCGCTCGGGGTGCGCCACGGGCACCTTGATGACCTCGATGCGGAACTCCGCGGAATTCGGGTTTTCGCGCGGATTTCCGCGGGAGCACCCGGCCAGCTCGCTGGGCGAGCGCACGCCGGCGCTCCCCGAGATGTACACGTAGACGTTCTCGGGATCGCTCGGATGCGCCAGCACCGTGTGCGTGTGAGAGCCGCGGCAGGTCTGCACGTTGCCCACGTTGCGCGGGTTGCGCACGTCGCTGATGTCAAAGATGCGCAGGCCGCGCAGCCGCTCGGCGCTCACCGTGTCGCGCACGCCCTGGGTGCCGCAGTCCAGCCGCCCGCCCAGCCCCTCGCCGGAGATGAAGAGCAGGTTCTTGTAGACGGAAACGTCGCTCTGCGAGGCCGGGCACACGAACGCCCTGGCCATCACCGGGCGCGCCGGGTTGCTGACGTCCCAGATCTGCCAGCCGCCGTAGTTGCCCTGGATCACGTAGTTGCCCGTGAACGACAGGTCGGAGTTGGTGTTGGCGTCGAACGGCGCGGGCGACGGGGTGGTGCTCAGCAGGCGCATGCCGCTGATGGCCTGCCCGGCGTCGTAGCGGCCGGCCTTGAGCCCCACGCGGGGATCGGGGCGGCTGGTGCCCTGGGCCGCCGCGGCGGACGACAGGCCCAGCGCCAGCGTGACCGCCGCGAGGGCGGCGGAACGCAGACTTGAACTACGTTTCATGAGCGGTTCTCTGGATGGGGTGAGGGGTTGGGGCATCCACTCGCTCGGAGTGGGGGGTGGATCAGGGCGCCGGGGCGCCGAACACGACGCTGGCGAGCATCCGCTGCATCCGCGCGATCTCCGTCACCTGGTCCACGTTCACGTCCGACGCGAACTTGAAGACGGAGTCGTCCTGCCCGGCGCCCTGGGTGGCGAACAATTCGCTCACCATGCTCACGGCGCCGCGGTGGTGCTGGATCATGGAGTTCAGGAACAGCTGGTCGAACGCGGGGCCGCGCGCCGCGGCCAGCGCCGCCATCTGCTCCGCCGTCAGCATTCCCGGCATGAGCGCGTGGCCGGCGCCGTGCCCCGCGCCGTGGTCCATGCCGGCGTGCGCCGGATCGGGAACGGGCTGGCCGCGCTGCCGCAGCCAGCGCTGCATGGTACGGATCTCGTCTTCCTGCGAGGCGATGATGCGCTCCGCCAGCCGCAGCACCGCCGGGCTGGCGCCGTTGGACGGCGCGAGGCGCGCCATGTCCAGCGCCTGGGCGTGGTGCCCGATCATCATGGTCATGAAGCGGACGTCCGCTTCCGTCCACCGGGCCGTGTCGCCCGCGGCGGGGGCCGGGGCGCCGTGCGAGTGCGTGTGCGGCGTCTGCGCCGCGGCGGGCGCGGCCGCCACCAGCAGCGCCAGTAGCGCCGCGCGGGTGTGCATGCGGTTCATGGTCACGGGCTGACGTTCTGCTCTGCGGGGACGGCAGGAGCGCCACCAATGGCCGGGCGCGGCCTACACGATAGAGCGTCCGGGCCTCCTTCGCCACCGCTGCATACCGCACGCCGCCCGGATTGCCGACAACGCGGGAGCCCGTCGAAAGGTTTCAGCCTGCCGGCGACCTTCTCCGGTGGATCACGAAAGAGCCGGCCCGGGATCATGTCCCGGGCCGGCTCCTCGTCATCCATCCCGTTGCGGCGAAAGGTGATCCGCGGTCAGGCCGGGATGGCCTCCGGCACCGTCACCGACGACCAGCCGGGAATGGCCTCGAACACCTTGAGCGCCAGCGGCACCTTGCCGAACGGGGCGCTCACCTGCACGCCCTGGATCATGGGCATCGACGCCGCCAGCATCTCGCGGGCGATGGCCGTTCCCTCGTCCGTACCGGCCTCCTTGCCCAGCGCGCTGGCGATGCGCATGCGCTCCATCACGTCGTCGGGAACCACGACGCCGGGCACCTCGTTGGCCAGGAACTCGGCGTTGCGGGCGGAAACCAGGGGCCAGATGCCGGCGATCACGGGAATGCGCAGCCCGTCCTTTTCAATCCGCTCCACGAAGCGCTCCAGCTGCCGCAGGTCGAACACGGGCTGGGTGATGGCGTACTCCGCCCCCGCCTCCACCTTCCAGTAGAAGCGCCGCATCTCGTGCTCGAAGTCCTCCGCGCCCGGGTTTACCCCCACGCCCACGACAAAGCTGGTGGGCTCGCCCAGCGCGTTGCCGCCGGGGTCCATCCCCCGGTTCAGCCGCGAGACGAGATTAGTGAGCCCGATGGCGTCGATGTCAAAGACGGCGGTGGCGTCCGGGTACGGCCCCATCTTGGGCGGGTCGCCGGTGATGAGCAGCATGTTGCGCAGCCCCAGCGCCTGTGCGCCCAGCAGGTCGCTCAGCATTCCCAGCAGGTTTCGGTCGCGGCAGCAGTAGTGCACCACCGCCTCGATCCCCACGCGCTGCTGGATCAGGACCGCCGTGGCCAGCGCGCCCATGCGCGACTGTGCGCGGGGGCCGTCCGGCACGTTCACGCCATCCACCCCGGCGGCCTTGAGCAGGCGCACGCCCTCCAGCATGGGCTCCGGGTTGCTGCCGCGCGGCGGCACGATCTCCACCGTCGTCAAAAACTCGCCCGCGGCCAGCTTGCGCCCCCAGTTGCTGCGCTGCGCCAGCGCCACGGGCTCGCGCGCGGCGGCGGCGTCCTCGGAGTGCGTCACCGTGACCCGCGGCTCGGCGTCGGGGGCCAGCATGCGCACCGCACCCGCCATGGCCGCGACGTGCTCCGGCGTGGTGCCGCAGCACCCGCCGATGAAGCGCACGCCCTTGCGAATGAGGCGGGCGGCGTAGCTGGCCATGTACTCGGGCGAGGCCATGTACATCGTCCGCCCGTCCACCTCGCGGGGAAGGCCGGCGTTGGGCTGCATGCTGATGGGGCGGTCGGTGGAGCCCACGATGCGCTCCGCCGCGTTCAGCATGGTGTTGGGCCCCACGCTGCAGTTGAGGCCCACCACCTCGGCGCCCCACTCGCCCAGCCGCTCGGCCACCAGGGCCACGTCACTGCCGAAGGCGGTGGTGCCGTCTTCGCGGATCACCATCTGCGCCACGATGGGCAGGTCCGACGCGTCGCGCACGCCCAGGATGGCCTGGTGGATCTCCTCCAGGTCGGCAAAGGTTTCCAGGACGAACAGGTCCACCCCGCCGTCCACCAGCGCGGCGGCCTGCTCGCGAAAGAAGCCGCGGGCCTCTTCGCGGGCGGTGGGCCCGTACGGCTCGATGCGCACCCCCAGCGGCCCCATGGCGCCGGCCACGTACACGCGCTCGCCGGCCGCGGCGCGGGCGATGCGCGCGGCGGAGGCGTTGATCTCGTGCAGCTGCCCGTCCAGCCCGTGGCGCGCCAGCTTGGGCCGGTTGGCGCCGTAGGTGTTGGTTTCCAGGATCTCCGCGCCGGCCTTTACGTAGGCGCGGTGAATGTCGCGCACCAGGTCGGGCTGGGTGAGCGACAGCTCGTCGTAGCAGCGGTTGATGTAGACGCCGCGGGCGTACAGCATGGTCCCCATCGCCCCGTCAAAGAGGTGGGGCCGTCCATCCGCCAGCAGCTGCCGAAAATCGCGCATCGTGTATGTCCTGAGGGGAGCGTCCGGGGGTTCAGCCCGGGGCGCCCTGATAGTTCAGCGGGCGCTTGTTGGTGACCGGCACGATCCAGAGGACGCGTCCGGTGCGGTCCAGCCCGATCTCGGTGTCGCCGTTTCCGGTCACGCAGCCGGCGCCCTGGGGGTACACCCAGCGGGCGGCGGTGCCGGAACGCAGCACGGCGAGCGTTTCGTCGATGGTGGGGCGCGGCGTGCCGGGCTCGAAGCGGGTGGCCAGGTGCGTGAGCGAGCTGGGCTCGCACCGGTGCGGGGGCGGGCCCAGCAGCCGCGCCACCTCGCTGCTGTCGTCGCCGATGCTCACCTGCCCCGCGGCCTTTTCCAGCTTGCGGCCGCCGCTGAACAGCAGCCCCGCGAGCACCACCAGCAGCCCCAGCCCCACGATGGCGGCGCTCACCATGCGTGACTGCCGCTTGTGGGAGCGCAACGCGCTGTCCACCCGTTCTTCGTACCTGGTAGCGATGGCGACCTCCTGCAGCTGAGCCCCATGGGCGTGGAACGAATGCAAACGGGGGTGCGGTTGCAGGTTTCCTGCCTGAACGGAAGTGCGTGAGTGCTGGGTGCGTGAGTGCGTGAGAACGGCAGTGCCCAGGATCAAGTGCCCAGTGCCCAGCCTGCCTCCCTCTGCTACCCCGCTCGTACGGGGGTGTGCGCGGCTTCGGC
>NZ_DASVTX010000289.1:0-8495 GCF_036387355.1 Longimicrobium sp. | reverse complement strand
AGGCCGCGCACGGTGGCCACGTCCACCTCGCCCCCGGCGAACGCCAGGTCGATGGTGTCGCCGATCAGGTAGTTGATGGCCAGCTTTCCATCCGCCCGGCGCTGCACCGCCCCCGTGCTGTCGCGCCCCGGCTGCATGCGGTACAGCGACCTGGCGCTTCCCATCGCAAGCATCCGTTCCAGTTCCGCGTTCTGCGTCGTGTCGCGCCGTGCGCCGCCGGCCGGAGCCGCCCCGCGCCCCGCCGTGGCCGAGTCGCGAAAGAAGCCGATGATGGTGTCGGCAAAGATCAGGTCGCGCTGTCCCAGCGCCAGCCCCGCCACCGTGTCCGGCGTGCCGGGCGCGTCCGCGGGGCCGGGGCCCAGCACCTGGGTGGTGTCCCACGACTGCCCGCTGGCCGTGCCGATGGCCTTTACCTGCCGCAGCCGCTGCCCCGGGCTCAGCGCCTCCAGCGAGTCCGCCTCCATGCGGAACCCGCGGGCCAGCGCCACGGAGCGCCCCGGCGCGGAGGGCGTGCGCCCCGAAACCAGCCGCTGCAGCGAATCCCGCTCAAAGTACATCTGCAGCTGCGGCCCGGTAATGCGCAGCCGCTCCTGCACCAGCCGCGCGTTGCCCCGGCTCAGCACCTGCTGCAGCGCGCCCTGCGAAAGCTTCGTCTCGATGAAGTCGCCCGTGAGCTCGTACTGCTCGCCCCTGGCGCGCGCGTCGCGGCGAAGCTCCAGGCGCTCCTGCGTGGCGTCGTAGTACGCTTCCTGCGCCCGGGCGTTCAGCGTCTTGCCGGTGATGACGACGTTGCCTTCGGCCGTGACGGATTTTTCGCCCACGGTGGTGATGCGGTCGCCGTCCACCTCCATGGGGTCGCGCCCCGCGCCGCTGCGGGGGACCACGGTGAGGTGCGGGCGCTCCGTGGCGATGGCCTGCGCTTCCGGGCGCCCGGCCGCGGCGCGGAAGTACTCCAGGTTGGGGCCGCGCAGCGTGGAGCCCCGGTTCTTGTCGGTGAACACCACGTTGCCCGTGGCGTACAGCCGCCCCGAGGTGCCGTTGTAGGTGGCGTAGTCCGAGGTCAGCGAGCGCAGCGGGTCCTGGTAGTCCACCCGCCCGAACATGTGCGTCTCGTTGATGGCCTCGTAGATCACCGCGCTGTCGGCGCGCAGCTCCTCGCCGTTGGCGCACCGCACCAGCAGCGGGCCGCCCGCGTTCAGCACGCGCTGCCCTTCCGGGCCGGTGCTGGTCCACGCGCCCTGCTGGTACACCAGGTTGCACACGTTCTGCGCCACCGCGCAAACAGGGAGCAGCAGCGCGCCCGCGGCCAGGGCCAGGGATCGGAGCAGGGCGCGCATCAGAAGTTCTCCGCCCCGGCGTTCACCTGCACGCCGGTCGCCTTGCCGCCGCGCCCCTGCACGTTGGTGAACTTGGTGTCGGAGTTGAAGCCCTGGCTGGTAAAGGTGCGCCCGGCTTCTTCCACGATGGTTTCGCGCTCGCTCCACACCCGGTCGCCGCGCTGGTCGTAGTGCAGTTCCTCGCTGCGGATGGTGCGCTGCACGCCTTTTTCGTTGCGCGTGACCAGCACCACGTTGCCGCGGGCGATCATGATCTGCGTGGCCTCGTCGTACTCCCCCGTCCTGCTGGTGAGCTTGCCGGGGTTCTTGCCCTGCTTGTCGTAAAAGGTCAGGCGCACGCCGCGCAGTTCCGTGACCCGCGTGTTGGGGCGCTGGTACGCGGTGTCGCCGTACAGGTCCGCCTTCTGGATCCCGCCGTCGCTCAGCTTCAGGTTCAGCCCGTAGGTGCGCTGGGTGCCGTCGGCCTCCATCCCCACGGGGGCGCTGGGCGCAGCGGTGCCGTCCGGGCCGCACGCGGCAAGGACGACGATCCCCAGAAACGCTGCCCACCGGCTCGTGCGCATCACACTCAAACCGCTCCCGCCCGCATGAGGTCGTGAAGGTGAACCATCCCCCGCAGGCGCCCGTCCCCGTCCACCACGGGGAGCGCCATCACGCCGTGCCGCTCCATCACGCCCACCGCGGCGGCGGCGAGCTGGTCGGGTTCGGCGGTGCGGGGAGTGCGTGTCATCACTTCCGATACGGCGATTGTAAAAAAGTGTTCCTCCCGCTCCATCAGGCGCGTCAGGTCGCCGCTGGTCAGCACGCCCTGCAGCCGCCCCTCCGCGTCCACGATGGCCACCGTGCCGCGGCGCTCCGCCAGGGGCACGATGGCCTGCCGCATGGTGGCGTCAGCGGGCAGCACGGGGAGGTCCGACGCCTCCATGACGTCCTGCACGCGCAGCAGCAGCCGCCGGCCCAGCGCGCCGCCCGGGTGCACGCGGGCAAAATCGTCGCGCCCAAAGCCGCGGCGCAGCAGCAGCGCCACCGCCAGCGCGTCGCCCATCGCCAGCGCGGCCGTGGTGGACGACGTGGGCGCCAGGTCGTGCGGGCACGCTTCCTCATCCACCGAGCAGTCCAGCACGTACTCGGCGTGGCGCCCCAGCGCGCTTTCCGGCCGCCCGGTGAGGGCGATGGTGCGCACGTCCATCCGCGTCAGAAACTCCACCAGCCCGCGCAGTTCCTCGCTTTCGCCGCTCTTGCTCAGCAGCAGCGCCACGTCGCCCGGCCCCACGATCCCCAGGTCGCCGTGCAGCGCCTCCACGGGGTGAAGAAAGCTGGCCGGCGTTCCCGTGCTGGTGAGCGTCGCGGCGATCTTGCGGCCGATGATGCCGCTCTTGCCGATCCCCGCCACCAGCACGCGCCCCGTGGCGTTCAGGATGGCCTCCACCGCCCCGGCGAACTGCTCGCCGATGCGCGATTCCAGCGCGGCCACGGCCTCCGCCTCCATGCGGATCACGCGGCGGGCGCGGTCCAGCGCCTCGTCCACGCCCAGCGCGCCGGTGCCGCGGACGGCTTCGGCCAGCGAGGTCAAACCCCCGCCTCCCGGTCGGCCACGTACGCCTCCACCCGCTCCGCCCACTCGCCGCGCGCGGTCAGCAGCGCCTCGGCAAACTCGCGCACGGCGCCGCGCCCGCCCTCGCGCACGGCGCGCCAGGCCGCGCAGGCCCGCGCGTCCGCCGTGGCGTTCCCCACGACGGCGGGAAGCCCCACGCGGCGCAGGATGGGGAGGTCCGGCAGGTCATCGCCCACAAAGGCGGCCTCGCTCCAGTCCATCCCGTTGCGCTCCAGCATCTCCGTGACGATGCGCAGCTTGGCGGCCTTGCGGTCCTGGTGCACCTCGTCCAGCTGCAGCTCCTCGCCCCGCAGGCGGACGGCGTGCGACTCGCGCCCGGTGACGATGGCGACGGTGATCCCCGCTTCCTTGAGCAGGCGGATCCCCAGCCCGTCCTGGATGTCGAACCGCTTGAGCTCCATGGGCTCGCCGCTTTCCGTGGCGCCCAGGTACACGCCGCCGTCCGTCAGCACGCCGTCCACGTCCAGGATCACGATGCGGATGCGGCGCGCCAGTTCGGCGGGGATGGGCTGCGGCGCGTCAGACACGGGCGGCCTCCATCCCCAGCGCGGCGCGGAGGGCGAGCACTTCTTCCACCAGCGGGCGCAGGCGGTCCAGCGGGAGCATGTTGGTGGTGTCCGACAAGCCCCTGGCCGGTTCCGGGTGCGTTTCCAGAAAGAGCGCATCCGCCCCCGCGACGACCGCCGCGCGGACCAGCGAAGGGATGAAGCGCGGCTCGCCGCCGCTGATCCCCCCGCCCTCCCCCGGGCGCTGCACGCTGTGCGTTCCGTCAAAGATGGCAGGCGCCTCGCACGCCTCGCGCATCAGCGCGAACGAGCGCATGTCGACGACGAGGTTGCCGTAGCCGAAGAAGGTTCCGCGCTCCGTCGTGGCGACGGCGGGCGAGCCGGCGCCGCGCACCTTGGCCACCGCGCCGCGCATCTCGTGCGGCGCCATCCACTGCCCCTTCTTGACGTTCACCGGCCTCCCCGTCGCGCCGGCGGCCACCAGCAGGTCCGTCTGGCGGCACAGGAACGCGGGGATCTGCAGCACGTCCACCACCTGCGCGGCGGCGGCGCAGTGCTCCGGCAGGTGCACGTCCGTCAGCAGGGCGAGCCCGGTGGCCTGCCCCACGCGCTCCAGCTTGCGCAGCCCCTCGTCCACCCCCGGCCCGCGCGGCGAGCCCGGGGACGAGCGGTTGGCCTTGTCGAACGAGGCCTTGTAGATGATGGGCAGCCCCAGGTCCGCGGAAAGCCGCGCCAGCGCCTCCCCGATCTGCAGGTTGAGCGCGTCGCTTTCCACCACGCACGGCCCCGCGATCAGAAAGAACCCGCCGTCCGGCCGGAACAGCCGATCGACCGCGCCGAAAGCCGCGCTCACGCCGCCACCCCCGCACTCACGCACCCCGCACTCACGCACTCCTCCGCCGTCACGCGCCCACCTCGGCCGCGGGCTCCACGCGAGCCCGCGCGGGGAGATCGATGGTCGTCTGCTCCGACGCGTTGCGGCGCGCCATGGCCGCTTCCACGAAGGAGGCAAAGAGCGGGTGCGGATGGTCCGGGCGCGACTTGAGCTCCGGGTGCGCCTGCGTGGCCACGAACCACGGATGGTCGGGAAGCTCGATCATCTCCACCAGGTTACCGTCCGGCGAGGTGCCGCTGACGAGCATCCCCGCATCTTCCAGTTGCGGGCGGTACGCGTTGTTGACCTCGTAGCGGTGGCGGTGGCGCTCGCTGATTTCGCTGCCGCCGTAGATGCGCGCCGAACGCGAGCCGGGGACGAGCCGCGCCGTGTACGCGCCCAGCCGCTGCGTGCCGCCCAGGTCCGTCACCTGCCGCTGGCTGTCCATCAGGCAGATCACGGGGTCGCTGGTGTCGCGCTCCCACTCCGCGGAGTGCGCGTGCTCCAGCCCGCACACGCTGCGGCTGAACTCGATGATGGCCGTCTGCAGCCCCAGGCAGATGCCGAAGAACGGAAGCCCGTTCTCGCGCGCCCAGCCGATGGCGCTCAGCATCCCTTCCACCCCGCGCACCCCGAACCCGCCAGGGATGAGCAGGCCGTGGTACTGGCTCAGCTTGTCCGCCGGCTGGCCGTTCTCAAAGTCCTCGGACGAAAGCCAGTCGATCTGCACCTTGACGTCGTTGGCGATGCCGCCGTGGTACAGCGACTCCTGCACGCTCTTGTAGCTGTCCACCAGCGCGACGTACTTGCCCACGACGGCGATGCGCACGGTGCCGTTGCGCGGCCGCTTGACCCGCTCCACCAGCTTTTCCCACGAGGCCAGGTCCGGCTTGGGCGTGTTGTGCAGCCCCAGCTTGGCGGCCACCTGCTCGTCCAGCCGCTGGCGATGGTAGTCCAGCGGCACCTCGTAGATGCTGCCCACGTCGCGCGCCTCAATGACGCTCGCCACGTCCACGTTGGTGAACAGGGCGATCTTGCGGCGCATCTCCGGCGGAATGGGGTGCTCGCTGCGGCAGATGAGGATGTCGGGCTGAATGCCGATCTCCATCAGCTCGCGCACGGAGTGCTGCGTGGGCTTGGTCTTGAGCTCGCCCGCCGCGGCGATGTACGGAATGAGCGTAAGGTGGATGAACAGCGTGTGCTCGCGCCCCACCTCCTGCCGGTACTGGCGGATGGCCTCCAGGAACGGCAGCGACTCGATGTCGCCCACCGTGCCGCCGATTTCGGTGATGACGACGTCGTGGTTGGGCGCCAGGCGGCGGATGGCCGTCTTGATGGCGTCGGTGATGTGTGGAATCACCTGCACCGTGGCGCCCAGGTACTCGCCGCGCCGCTCCTTCTGGATGACTTCCTGGTAGATGCGCCCCGTGGTGATGGAGTTGGCCACGGACAGCGACTCGCCCACGAAGCGCTCGTAGTGCCCCAGGTCCAGGTCCGTCTCGGCGCCGTCGTCGGTCACGAACACCTCGCCGTGCTGAAACGGCGACAGCGTGCCCGGGTCTACGTTGATGTACGGGTCGAACTTCTGGATGGTCACGCGCAGCCCGCGCGCCACCAGCAGCCGCCCGATGGAGGCCGCGGCGATCCCCTTGCCCAAGGACGACACCACGCCGCCGGTGACGAAGATGTACTTGGTGGGGGTCGTGTTCATGGCCGTCATGCCGATGCCTCTGCGAAATCGGGTGTGTTCGCCTGCAGGATGTGCCCGGCGCGCGCGGCGTCGGCCGGGGTGTCTACCCCGCCCTCCGCCGGCGCGCCCACCGCCACGCCAATGCGCAGCCCGGCCGCCAGGGGCCGCAGCTGCTCCAGCTTTTCCGCGCGCTCCAGCGGCGATTCCGGGAGCGAGACCCAGCGCAGCAGCGCGTCGCGGCGGTAGCTGTAGATGCCGACGTGGCGCAGAAAGAGCCCGCCGCCGAAGTCGTCCGGCCCGGGCTCCGCGTCTCGAAGGGCGGGAACGGGGGCGCGCGAAAAGTACAGCGCCGCGCCGTCATCCGCCCGTACCACCTTCACCACCGAAGGTTCACGCCACTCCTCCGCCGTGCGGATGGGGGTGGCCACCGTTCCCGCGTCCCATCCGCCGTCGCGCACGAGTTCGATCGCCGCAGCCAGGTGGTCGCCGCGCACGAAGGGCTCGTCGCCCTGCACGTTCACCACGGTACCGTATCCCTCGTACTCCGGCAGGCTCGCCACCTCGGCCACGCGGTCCGTCCCCGACGGATGATCTTCGCGCGTCATCACCACGCTGCCGCCGCAGGCGCGCACGGCGTCCGCCACCCGCTCGCTGTCCGTCGCGACGACGAGCGCGTCGAACAGCGCGAACGCGGATACGCGGCGCCAGACCCATTCGATCAGGGGGCGGCCCGCAAGCGGGTGAAGCGGTTTGTTGGGGAGGCGCTGCGAAGACAGCCGGGCTGGAATGACGCCGAGAACGCCGGCAGCCAGGGTGCCCGTGAAGGGGAGGTCGGGTGACGAGCTTGCAATAATCACGCCACGCAAGTTAGCACTCGCGTGGCGGCGGGACAAGAGGGGCGGCGGGGCCGCGTGCGTGCGCGTTCTGCACGCCGTGCGGGCAACGCTTCCCAATGTAGTGCGCAACGGGGCCGGGGGCTAGGCCAGCCCTTGCTCCGGGCCGTGTGGCGGCGCGACTTTCATCGCCCTCTCTTCCCGATGCCGGAGACCCACGTGGCCAGCACCCCCGCGAGCGAGTTCCAGGAGCCCGATCCCGCCGCCGTGGGCTTTGTGCTGCACCTTGGGCGCGCGCTGCACAGCTATGGCGAGGCATCGCACCGGCTGGAGGACATCCTGGGCGCCATGGCCGACCGGCTGGGGCTGCAGGGGGCGCAGTTTTTCTCGCAGCCCACCTCGCTGATGGCGTCGTTCGGCCCCGTGCACCTGCAGCGCACGCACATGATGCGCGTGCAGCCGGGCGACGTGGACCTGCGCAACCTGGCGGAGGTGCACAGCGTGGGGCTGCAGGTGGCGCGCGGCGACATCTCGCCGGCGGAGGGCACGGAGCGCATCGCCCAGGTGGCCGCGTCTCCGCCGCCGTACGGGTCGGCGCTCACCACGGTGGCGTTCGCGGGGCTGTCCGGTGCCAGCTGCCAGCTGCTGGGTGGCGGCGCGAGCGAGATCGCGGCGGCCACGGTGCTGGGGCTGGGCCTGCGGATGTTCACGGTGCTGGCCGGGCGGGTGCCGCGCCTGGGCCGCGTCCTGGAGCCGCTGGGCGCCCTGCTGGTGAGCGCCGCGGCGGTGGCGCTGGCGCACGTGGCGGGCCCGCTGGCGGTGCTGGTGGCCACCCTGGCGGGGCTGATCGTGCTGCTGCCCGGGCTGACGCTGACCAACGCGCTGAACGAGCTCGCCAGCCGCCAGCTGGCGTCCGGGACGGCGCGGCTGAGCGGCGCGTTCATCACCTTTCTGGGGCTGGCGTTCGGCGTGGCGCTGGGCAACCGGCTGGCGGTGGCGGTGTTCGGCACGCCCGCGCTGGTGGAGCCGTCGCGGCTTCCCGGGTGGGCGGGGCTGGTGGCGCTCGTCGTCTCGCCCCTCTGCGGCGTGGTGCTGCTGAAGGCCGCGCCGCGCGACATTCCGTGGATCGTCGTGGGAACGGCGCTGGGGGTGGGTGGCGGGCAGGTGGGGGCGCGGGCGCTGGGGGTGGAGCTGGGCGCGTTTGCCGGCGCGTTCGCGGTGGGGTTGGCCAGCAGCATCTACGCGCGGCTGCAGAACCGTCCGCCGGCGGTGGTGCTGGTGCCGGGCATTCTGCTGCTGGTGCCGGGGAGCGTGGGCTTTCGCGGGCTCGCCTCGCTGATGGAGCGGCAGACGCTGGCGGGGATCGAGACGGCGTTCAGCATGATGCTCACGGCCGTGGCCCTGGTTTCCGGTCTGCTGATCGCCGGCGTGATCGCCCCCGAGCGCCGCGTGCGCACGCCCGGCGCGCCCTGGTTCCGCACGCGCCTGGGCGGCTGACCGGCGCCTCAGGCATCGGAACGGGAGGGATTCGGGATCGGTGCACGTCGGACGGGGGCGGCGCATGCGGAGAGAGGCCCCCATCCCCAGCCCCTCCCCCAAAAACCCCTGGGGGAAGGGAGCACTGGGTACGCGCTCCGGAG
>NZ_DASVTX010000288.1:0-31782 GCF_036387355.1 Longimicrobium sp. | reverse complement strand
GCGATGGCGGCGCCTATGCCGCGGCCGCCGCCCGTGACGACCGCGGTCTTGCCGGTAAGATGCCGTTCGCCGTTCATCGTCAGATCGCGGCGGTGCCCAGCATCTCCTGCTGGCGCTGCAGGGTGCGCTCCAGCTGGCTCTTGCCGCTGGCGTACTGAATCGGCCAGGGCTGGTCTTTCCACCCCATCTGCGCGGCGGCGTGCAACGTCCAGAACGGATCCGCCAGGTGCGGCCGGCCGAGCGCCACCAGGTCCGCGCGCCCCGCCGCGACAATCCCGTTCACCTGGTCCGCCTCGGTGATGTTGCCCACGGCGATGGTCGGCACGCCGGCCTCGTTGCGGATGCGGTCGCTGTACGGCGTCTGGAACATGCGGCCGTACACCGGCTTGCCCCGCGGCGTAGTCTGCCCCGTGGACACGTGGATGATGTCCGCGCCCGCCTCGCCGAACGCGCGGGCTATGGCCACCGCCTCGTCCGCCGTCAACCCGTCGTCCACCCAGTCCGTGGCCGAGATACGGACGGAGATGGGCCGGTCCTCGGGCCACGCGTTGCGCATCGCACGAAAAACCTCCAGCGGATAGCGCAGCCGGTTCTGGAGCGAGCCACCGTATTCGTCCGTGCGGCGGTTGCTCAGCGGCGTCAGGAAGCTGCTGAGCAGGTAGCCGTGCGCGCAGTGCAGTTCCACCATGTCGAACCCCGCGCTTTCCGCCATCGCCGTCGCGCGGACGAACTCGTCGCGCACCCGGTCCATGTCGGCGCGCGTCATCTCGCGCGGCACCTGGTTCCGTTCGCCGTAGGGCTGCGCGCTGGGGCCCATCACCGGCCATCCGCCCTCCGCAAGCGGCTCGTCCATCCCCTCCCACATCAGCCGCGTGGCGCCCTTGGGCCCGCTGTGGCCCAGCTGCAGGCAGATGCGCGACGTGCTGCGCGCATGCACAAAATCCGTCACGCGCCGCCACGCATCCACGTGCTCCGGCGCGTACATCCCCGTGCACCCCAGCGTGATGCGCGCCTCGGGCGACACGCAGGTCATTTCCGTCATCACCAGCCCGGCGCCGCCCAGCGCGCGGGACCCCAGGTGGACGAGATGGAAGTCGTTCGGCAGCCCGTCTTCGGCGGAATACATGTCCATCGGCGATACGACGACGCGGTTCTGCAGCCGCAATCCCCGCAGGCGGAACGGGGTGAACATGGGCGGCGGGCAGCGCTCCGGCTCCGCGCCCGCCTCCGCGCGCGAGGCGAACCACCGCTCCACGCCGGACAGGTACGCCGCGTCGCGCAGCCGCAGGTTCTCGTGGCTCACGCGCTGGCTGCGTGTGAGCAGCGAATAGGCGAACTGCGGCGGATCCAGGTGGATGTAGCGGCGGACGTTCTCGAACCACTCCATGCTGTTGCGCGCGGCGTTCTGCAGCCGCAGCGCATCCATACGCCGCTCCTCCTGGTATTCCCGCAGCGCGTCAGCCAGGCTGGCACCATCACGGTTCAGGACACGGGCGAGCAGGATGGCGTCTTCCATCGCCAGCTTGGTTCCCGAGCCGATGGAAAAGTGCGCCGTGTGCGCCGCGTCGCCCATGAGAACGACGGGGGCGGCGGTACCATCCATCGCAAACCACTGCTCGTTGCTCACGCGGGTAAAGCGGATCCACGGCGAGCGCAGGTGCGGCGCGTTGCTTTCCAGCGCATGGCCGTCCAGCCAGGGGGCGAACATGGCCTCGCACGCCGCGACCGTCTGCGCCTCGTTCATCGCGTCGAAGCCCGCATTGCGCCACGACCGCTCGTCGCACTCCACGATGAAGGCGCTGCGGTCCGCCGAGTAGCGGTAGGCGTGGGCCTGAAAGACGCCGTGCTCCGTTTCCACGAACAGGAATGTGAACGCGTCAAAGAGCCTGGCGGTTCCCAGCCAGCAGTACGGCGCGGTGCGGACGTCCAGGTCGGGCGCAAACCGGTCGGCGTAGCGCGCGCGGACGCGGCTGTTCACCCCGTCCGCGGCAACGACCAGGTCCATCCCTTCCACGCCGATGCCGGCCAGCGCCGCGTCGTCGGGCACGTCCTGCCCAAAGCGGAGGTCCGCGCCCAGCTGCGCCGCGCGATCGCGCAGCACGCGGAGCAGCGTCTTGCGCGCGATGCCGCTGAAGCCGTGGCCGCCGGAGGTAATGGTGGCGCCGCGGACGTGGATGTCGATGTCGTCCCAGTGCGCGAACTCGTCGGCGATGCTGGCGGCGCTTTCGGGATCGGCGTCGCGCAGGTAGCCGAGCGTCTGGTCGCTGAACACGACACCCCAGCCGAACGTGTCGTCCGGCGCGTTGCGCTCCAGCACGACGATCTGGTGGGCGGGGTTGGCCCGCTTCATCAGCAGCGCGAAGTACAGTCCGGCGGGTCCGCCGCCGATCACCGCCACCTTCACGGGCGTTCTCCGGGATTGGGATGGATTGGGTGCCGCGGGTGTGGCCGGGCAGTGTACGGGGCCGCGGTGCCGGGCGAAAGTACGGGGGGGCGCTCTCCACGAACGGATGTGCGGAACGGAAGCACACGGACGCGATCTGTGCGCGATGCGACAAGGCTGGCGCGGCCGACGGGGTGGCCCTCACCCGGCCGCGCCCTCACCCGGCCGCGCTGAGACGCGTCCACCCTCTCCCACGAACAGATGTGGGAGAGGGGGCACACGGCAACGGCGGCTCGGAGCGCATCCAGGCTGTGGCTCTCACCCGCGGCTCGGGGCCCCTCCCCCGGCCCCTCCCCGTGCAAACAGACGCACGGAGAGGGGAGACCTCAGCGCGAGGATGGCACTCGGCGCCGGACTCATCCCCGCGCGAGCGCAGCCTCACGGCAGTATCGTGAGGCTTTCAGCCGTTGTTGCGGCGAATTCATTCGCTCACCATGCGGCGGCGCCAGACCTCTGCCATCCTGCACCTGGCCTTCACGCCCATCAACCCTCCCCCAGTCCGCTTTGGGGGAGGGTGGGCCGGTGGTGCCGGCCCGGGTGGGGGCCGCCCTGAAGCACGCGGGCCGCTCCGGGCCCGTGTATCTGGTGCGCTCCTTGCCCGACTGTCTGTCCGGAAAGCCGGGAATCCACACCACAACCCAGCGGCGCACATGGCGGAAGACGAATCCACTCCCCCGACCGCCCCACGCGTCGAGGCCGAGGAGGTCAAGGCCGGCGCCCGCTCGCAGCCCCTGTCCGACCGTCTGCGGCCGCAGCACCTGTACCGCGCCGTGGGGCTGGCCTTTCTGCTGGCGCTGCTGTTCCGGTTCTTTGACGAGATCACGCAGGTGTTCCTGCTGATGTACGCGGCCGCCATCATCGCCATCGGGCTGAACGCGCTGCGGCGGCTCATCCCCGTGCAGCGCAAGTGGCTGGCGGCGGGGATCGGGCTCGCGGTGGTGGGCGGGTTCGTGGCGGCCGTGGCGTTCGGCGCGCCGCTGCTGCTGCAGCAAATGCGCGACATGGCCGGGCAGGGCCCCGCCTTTACGGAGCAAATCAAGAACATGGAAGGCTGGCTGCGGGAAAACACGGGGATGAACATCAAGTTCCCCCCGCCGCAGAAGATGCTGGCCGGCCTGTCGCCCGGGGGGAGCGTCATGGGGAGCGCCGCCAGCCTGCTGGAAGTGCTCTTCATTCCCCTGATCCTGTTCTTCGGCGCGCTGTTCGCCCTGGCCACGCCGAACGACCGCCTGCTCACCCCCCTGCTGCGCATCGTTCCCGACGATCTGCGGACGGCGTGGTACCGCATCTTTCAACTGCTGGGGGAGCGGCTGCTGGGCTGGCTCAAGGGCGTGGGGATCGCCATGATGGGCGTGGGGCTGCTGAGCGTGCTCGCGTTCTGGCTCATCGGCGTGCCCAACGCGCTGCTGCTCGGTCTCTTCTCCGGACTGACGGAGTTTCTGCCGCTGGTGGGCCCGTGGCTGGGCGGCGGCGCGGCGGTGGGCGTGGCGCTGATGGACGATCCCACCAAGGGGATGTGGACGGCGGTGGCGGCGCTGGCCATCCAGCAGATCGAGGCCAACCTCATCACTCCCTGGGCCATGTCGCGCAGCGCGGAAATCCATCCCTTCGTTACGCTGTTCGCCCTGGTGCTCTTCGGCTCGGTGTTCGGCTTTCTGGGCATCCTGCTGGCGCTGCCGCTCGTGATGCTGGTGTGGACGGTGGTGCAGGTGCTGTGGGTGGAGCGCGCGATTGAGACGGACGGCGAGCGCATCGCCAACGTGGTGAAAGAGTAGCGCGCCGCGAGTTGTGAGGGACGGGCCGGCGCCATACCTTTGCGGCCGACCCGTTCCACACCCGCTCCCCCGGTGCACCATGCGCATTCCCCGCGTCTGTTTCCTGCTCCTGGCCGCGCTCGCGGCCTGCGCCCCCGCGGCCGTCCGCCCGTCGCCCGCCATCACCAGCTCGGAATCGCTCATCCAGGCGATGCACGACCGCTACGAGCGGACGTGGTACCGCACCCTCAGCTTTACCCAGACGACCACGCTCGCCCGCCCCAACGACTCCACCGTGGTGGAGGAGTGGCGCGAGTGGGCCAGCATTCCGGGCGGGCTGCGGATCGAGATGGGCCCGCCGGCAGGGGGGCGCGTCACCATCTTTGCGCGCGACAGCACCTTCAGCCTGAACCGCGGCCAGCTGGTGCGCGCCGTCAACCGCACCAACGCGCTGATGACGGTGGGCTTCGACGTGTACGCCCAGCCGGTGGAGCGCACGCTGGCGTCGCTGCGGGCGCAGGGCTTTGACCTGTCGCGCTTTCATGTGGACACGCTGCAGGGCACGCCCGTCTACGTGGTCGGCGCGCTGCGCGGCGACAGCACCTCCAAGCAGTTCGCGGTAGAGGCGGACCGGCTGCTCTTCATCCGCCTGCTGGAGCCGGCGGCGAACGGGCAGGTGATGGCGATCTGGTTCAAGAACTACGAGCGGCTGGCGGGCGGATGGATCGCGCCCGAGGTGGAGGCGTTCGTCGGTACCCGCCGCGTGCTGCACGAGGTATATTCCAACGTGCGCGCCAACGATCCGGTGGATCCGGCCATGTTCGATCCCCGCGCGCCGCGCTGACGCCCGCACGCCCGCCCCGCCCGGGGCGGGCGCCGTTCCACCCCTTCCGCCCATCCCATGACCACATCCGCATCCCCGTCCCGCGGCACCACGCTGCGCATCATTCGCATGGCCCTGCTGGCGGGCGTGCTGTCGTTCGGCGGCATCATCACCTTTCTGGTGAGCCGCGACGGCCCGCGCGGCGGCGGCAGCGACATCGGCGCGGCGCTGCAGTGGGTGAACATCGCGTTCCTGATCGTGGCGGCCGCGGGCGTGCTGGTGCTTCAGCGCAAGCACGCGGCCGAGCGCGACCCGGCCCAGCGGCAGACGTGGAACATCATCGCCTGGGCTTTGGGTGAGATGACGGCCATGTTCGGCGGCGTGCACTACCTGCTGGTGGGCAGCCCGGCGCCGTACCTGGTCGGACTCGCCATGCTGGTGGCCTCGTTCGTCCTGGTCCCCATCCGCGAGTAGCGGGCGCGCCGCCTGTCACAAACGGGCGGTGGATGGCGTTTTTTCGACGGCGCTCTCCATGCGGGAGCGCCGTTTCTGCACCCGCTCGTCCCCCCATCCGCGACGGGATTTGCCGCGGCCCGGGACGAGGGAAAAGACCCGCCGTACGCCGACCCACGGAGCTCATCATGAAATCCACGTTTCGTTCGCTGTCCGCCGCGGCAGTTGCCGCGCTCGCCGTTTCCGCGTGCGGCATCATCGGCCCGGACCACGACTGGGAACTGATCCCGGCCGTGCTACTGCAGACCGAGCAGGGCCCCGCGGTCGCCACGCCCGCGACCGCGAAGGCCAAGGCAGCGTTCGCGGTGGAGATCATGACCATCGGCGGCGGGTGTGAGCGCGAGGGGATCACGGAAGTCGTGGTGAACCAGCAGACGCGCACGGCGGAGATCACCCCGCTGGACTACACGGATGCCGCGGCGGACGTGTGCACGGAGGAGCTGAAGACGTTCCGGCACACGGCGCAGATCGCCTTTGATACGCCGGGCCCCGCGACCATCCGCGTCTACCATCACCTGGACACCCCGACGTTCGCGCGCCCCGAGGTCACGCGCACGGTGCAGATTACCGAGTGACGGCGGACCGGCAGTCCACGACCCGCTTCTCGGACCGGGTAGATGCCTATGTGCGGCACCGCCCCGGCTACCCGGATTCCGTCCTCGCCGTGCTGCACGGCGAGGCGGGGCTGCGGCCCGGCGACACCGTAGCCGACGTAGGCGCGGGCACCGGAATCAGCTCGCGGCTGCTGCTGCAGGGCGGCCATCCGGTGGTGGGGGTGGAGCCGAACGCGGCCATGCGCGCCGCGGCCGAGGCGGCGCTGGGCGGGGATCCCCGCTTTCGCGTGGTAGACGGGACCGGGGAGGCCACGGGGCTGCCGGACGCCAGCGTGGACGCCGTGATGGCGTTTCAGGCGTTCCACTGGCTCGATCCGCTGCGCGCCCGGGCGGAGTGGCGGCGCATCCTGCGGCCCCGCGGGCTGGCCGTGATCGTGTGGAACGCGCGGCGGCGGGCCGCGTCCGAGTTTCTGCGCGGCTACGAGGCTCTCCTGTTGCGCCACGGGACGGACTACGCCGGCGTGGACCACGGAAACGTGACAGACGACACGCTGCGCGCCTTCTTTGGCGGGCCGTTCACGCGGCGGTCGGCGGAGAACCGGCAGGTGTTCGACTACGCGGGGCTGGAGGGGCGCCTGCTGTCATCGTCCTACGCACCCAACGCGGGGCAGCCCGGCCACGAGGAGATGATCCGCGACCTGCGCCGGCTGTTCGACGCGACGCAGCAGGACCGGCAGGTGGTCATGGAATACGAGACGGAGATCCTGTTCGCCCGCCTTTGATCGGGATTCCACCGATCGCCGCCACCGACAGCGCCCCGAGGCTGATGCCCCGGGGCGCTTCCCTTTGCCCCCGCGGTTCTTCCCGACCTCCCCACCCTCCGCGTCCCCCGCGTGAGATGCGGCTTCCCTTTTTCCTTCGAACTCGTGAGGAAAGCTCCCCACACGCCCGTGGGGAGCGCGGGCTGTCCGCATGCCGGAAATTCATGGGTTTCCCGTCCGGCGCTCCGTCCTCTCCCCGACAGGTGGCGCACCGGGGAACGGGTAGCTTGATGGCGTTCGCAAGAGACAATGCGATTGCCGGTGCCCACGGGGCGCCGCCAGCCCGTTCCGAACCCAACGGAGATCGACCCATGAGCGTACAGGACAACCACGAAAAGACCGCCGCCCCTTCGCGCCGGGACTTTCTCCGCTTTTCGGCACTGGGCCTGGCGGTACCGATCGCCGGGATGGCGGTGAGCGCGTGCGGCGGCGCGGGCACGGCGGAAAAGACGGCGGCGAACGCTGAAACAGCGGGGAACGCGGCCACCACCAGGGCCGCCGCGTCGGGCACGCACGCCGACAGCGACCACAGCGGCGGCACCATGGCGCCCAACCCGCAGACGCCCGCCAGCGCCGCCGAAATCCGCCGCCGCGCGGACGAGATGGACGCGCACCACGAGAAGGGGATGAAGATGTTCCCCGCCAAGACGGGCAAGATGGGCAATCAGCCCATGGCGCCGCGCATCGTGAACGGCGTCAAGGTGTTTGAGCTCACCGCGGCCAGGATGCAGTGGGAAACGGAGCCCGGAAAGTTCGTGGAGGCCTTCGCCTATAACGGCCAGGTGCCCGGCCCGCAGATCCGCGTCACCGAGGGCGACCGGGTGCGCGTGGTACTCAAGAACGAGCTGGACCAGTCCACCGCGGTGCACTTCCACGGCCTGCTGGTGCCCATTGACCAGGACGGCGTGCCCTTCATCACGCAGCCGCCCATCAAGCCGGGCGACACGTACACGTACGAGTTCACCGTGCCCAACGCGGGATCGCACATGTACCACTCGCACCACAACGCGGCGGAGCAGGTGGGCAAGGGGCTGCTGGGCGCATTCATCGTGGCGCCGCGCCGGCCGCGCGCGGTGGAGCGGGTGGACATCGACTACGTGATGATCCTGAACGACGGCAGCCACGGCTACACGCTCAACGGCAAGAGCTTTCCCGCCACGGAGCCCATCGTGGCCAAGCTCGGGCAGAAGCTGCGCATCCGCTTCATGAACGAGGGGATGATGATTCACCCCATGCACCTGCACGGAATGGGGATGAAGGTGATTGACAAGGACGGCTATCCCCAGCCCATGCCCTGGATGTGCGATACGCTGAACATTGCGCCCGGCGAGCGCTGGGACGTGATCGTGGACTGCAACAACCCGGGCACATGGGCCTTTCACTGCCACATTCTTCCCCACGCCGAAACGCCGAGCGGAATGTTCGGCATGGTCACGGCGCTGATCGTGCAGAAATAACCCCGCCCTGCACGACCCCTGGCCGGCCCCGCGATCCGCGGGGCCGGCCTCGTTTTCGTCCCGTCTTTCTCGCGCCGGACCCGGCGGCCTCATGCCTCCGCCGGCGCCTTCCGTTCCCTCCGCGATCCTCCGCCACCCCCGCGTGCTCCGCGTGAACAAGTGCTGTTCCCGCAATCACATGCGCAGGGGAACGGCTGTCCGGCCACGTTGTACAAAGCGTTGACGCCGCGCACGTTGCGGCGCTATCTTTCGGCGTCTGTTCGGACGCGGGAAACCTGCAGCGGGGCGTGGTGGATGGAGATCGCGGGCAAGCTCGCCGTCCTGGCCGACGCGGCCAAGTACGACGCCTCGTGCAGCAGCAGCGGGGCCAAGGGACGCAAGGGCGGCAAGAACGGCCTGGGCAGCACGGAGGGAACGGGAATCTGCCACAGCTACACGCCCGACGGCCGGTGCGTGTCGCTGCTCAAGATCCTGCTCACCAACGTGTGCATCTACGACTGCCAGTACTGCATCAATCGCCGCAGCAGCGACGTGCAGCGCGCGCGGTTCACCGTGCAGGAAGTGGTGGACCTCACGCTGGACTTCTATCGCCGCAACTACATCGAAGGATTGTTCCTGAGTTCCGGCATCATCCGCTCCGCCGACTACACGATGGAGCAGCTGATCCAGGTTGCGCGAACGCTGCGGCAGGAGCACCGGTTCGCGGGGTACATACACCTCAAGACCATTCCGGACGCCTCGCCGGAGCTTCTGGACCAGGCGGGGCGGTGGGCCGACCGGCTGAGCATCAACGTGGAGCTGCCCACGCAGGAAAACCTGGACCGGCTGGCGCCTGAAAAGAAGCTGGTGCAGATCACCGGCGCCATGACGCGGATGAGCGACCGCATCGCGGAGGCAAAGGAGGAGCGCTCCCCGTCGCGGCCGCTGGCGCGCTTTGCCCCCGCCGGCCAGAGCACGCAGATGATCGTGGGCGCCACGGACGCCACGGACGCCACCATTCTGCACACCGCGTCGTCGCTGTACACGGGGCCGCGGCTCAAGCGCGTGTACTACTCCGGCTTTTCGCCCATTCCGGACTCGTCGTCCACGCTGCCGGTGATTCCCACGCCGCTGGTGCGCGAACACCGCCTGTACCAGGCGGACTGGCTGATGCGGTTCTACGGCTTCGAGGCGACGGAGCTTACGACGGCGGAGGCGCCCAACCTGGACCTGAACCTGGATCCCAAGGTGTCGTGGGCGCTGCGCAACCGGGAGCGCTTTCCCGTGGACGTGAACCGCGCCTCGCGCGAGGAGCTGCTGCGTATTCCGGGGCTGGGCGCGCGCAACGTAAAGCGCATTCTGGGGGCGCGTGCGTGGCGGCAGGTGCGGGTGGATGACCTGCGGCGCTTGGGGATTCCCCTGCGGCGCGCGCTTCCGTTCCTGATCACGGCGGACCACCGGCCCACGCTCATTGGCCCCGACTCGCTGGACCTGCAGGACCGCATCGCGCCCAAGCGCGCGCAGATCGACCTGTTCGAGTCCGCGCGCGCGGCGGTGCACGGGGAACTGTAAAGGCTGACGCCCGACGTGGCGTCCGGCGCATTCCGGGCTCTTCCCCGGCCCCTCCCCGTGCAAACAGACGCACGGAGAGGGGAGAACTACACCGATTCGCCGGGCTTTCGCGCAGTTGAAGCCTCGAACGGCGCCTGTGGGCGACGTGTCGAGGCTTACCGCCGGTCGAGCGGCGGATTCATCCGCTCAGGATCACCGAGGGTATCACGTACTCCGCACTCCGCACTCACGCACTCAGCACCCAGCACTCACGCACTCCGATCGATGAAATCCGTCTCCTTCACCCCGACCTTCGACGGCTGGCGCGCCGTTGCGCGGCGGCTGATCGTGGACGGGGTGGAGCCGCGCGGCATCGCGTGGGAGCCGGCGGGCGGGGAGCAGCCCTCGCTGGGGCTGGCGGACGACGGCGGGGCGGGGGCGGAGGTGCGCGAGTTCCGCGTGCCGCGCCGGTTCGTGGAGATCGCGCGGATGGTGGCGTGGCACCGCGACCCGGAGCGCTGGGCCCTGCTGTACGGCGTGCTGTGGCGGGTGATGAATGGCGAACGCGCGCTCATGGACGTGGCCACGGATCCGCACGTGCACCAGCTTCTGCGGATGGAAAAGGCGGTGCGCCGCGAATCGCACAAGATGAAGGCGTTCGTGCGGTTCCGCGCCGTGGAGCACGAGGGCGGCACGCACTACGTCGCCTGGTTCGAGCCGGAGCACGATGTGGTGGAGCACACCGCGCCCTTCTTTGCCGAGCGCTTCGCCTCCATGCGCTGGTCCATCCTGACGCCGCTCCGCTGCGTGCACTGGGACGGAGCGTCGGTCTCCTTCACTCCCGGCGTGCCCAAGTCCGAGGCGCCGGACGCGGACCAGCTGGAGGGGCTGTGGCGGACGTACTACGCCAGCACCTTCAACCCCGGCCGTGCGCGCCCCGGAGCCATGCGCGCCGAAATGCCGCTGCGCTACTGGAAGAATCTCCCCGAAGCGCAGCTCATCGCGCCGCTGCTTCACGACGCCCCCGCCCGCGTGCGCCGCATGATCGAGCAGCAGTCCACCGAGCTCAAGCGCGAGCGGCGGCGGCGAGATCTCGGCGAACCTGAGGCGGTCGGCGACGAATCGGGATCTCGATAGGCGGCGTCCTTGCTTGGCGCACGGGTCCGTGTCCAGTGATGCGTGAATGACTACCTGCGCGTCTCCTGGTAGATGCGCGCTCTCAGACATCGGCGATAATCATCCGAGACGACTTCGGACAAACGCTCTGTTGCTCGTGCCACACGCGCCGTCTCAGGGCTCATCCAGTCCAGCAGTTGAAGAATGTTATCGCGGTCGCCGGCGAGATTGGGACGCGCCCAGATTGGCTCATGGTGAAAAGCCCGGTTGCGAAGCTGCCGGAGGCCGTTCAGCCGGCCGCTGATTGTGGGGAGCGCGATCCTGGACGGCGCATACGGAAATACCTGGGTGAAACCGTGCGGCCATAGCCGCCGGTCCCGGCTGTTCTGAAACAGATAGTGTCTGCTGAACAAACCGGTCCAGAACCCGAAATCAAGCGCGGCCACGAGATCTCCGCCGTTGTATGCGCCCGACCGGTGTTCCAGCGCTCCGGGCCGCTTGGCGGATCGGAAGAGTTTCTTCTTCGCGTTCTCAACCTCCTGAACGGCGTACGGGGTCAGGTGCGGAGGGTCCGCGTCCAACCACGAGGCTATGTGTCTGGTGCCATGCAGCGGGTACGAGGACGCGCCATGATCGTAGACTCTGTTGCGAAGCACGATCTCCAAGAAGTGGAGCAGCGGGTAGAACGCCTCGCAGATTGACACGTTCCAGGTGTAGCGTGCGAGCCGCTCCCAGCGGCGCTCCGTTGTGGACGCTGCAAACCGATGCAGGCGTGCGCTGGACAGGACGGCCTCCACCCGGCCCACAAAGGCATCTTGTTTCGCACTCGCAGCCATGCTATCTTATTTGGACTGAGCCCGGATGATCCACTGCTTCGGCAAGGTCCCGGGACCCGTTCTGCCCGACAGCGCTCTTCGGAGCCCTGTCGGGTTTTTTTGTCTGTGATCGACCGGGCCCGGATCTCCGGATGGTAAGCTGGTTGGGTGGTGTCCGCAATGTCCGCTGAAGTGGACTGGTATCGCGACCCAAAGCACTTTGAGGGTAACGGTTTGCGCGGTGTCGGCTTTGGTATGCAAACAGCCCCGCGCCACTCCCATCGAGTGGCGCGGGGCTGCGCGGTTCTGCCGGTGTCGGTCAGCGTTCCGGGTTGCCGTTCATCCGGGCCAGAATCCGTTTGAGCTTTTGGATGGTCTCTCTTGAACTGCACTCCTTCACGAGCGCATCCCAGTCGTCCGGCGGATTGTCGTTGTCCAGCTTCTGCGCAAAGACTCGGTAGGCATCGGTGGAACTTCCGTAGGTGCGCGGGCTGCGTTCGTCGTTCACCCACGCAAAGATCAGCACCCTGTCGGCGAGACGGTACCGAAAGAACAGCCGGTACCGTCCGTTGCCGAACCTCGCGCGGAACCAGTGTTTTCTGCGTTTGCTCAGGGTTCCGCCGTGCCTGTACATCTCGCGGCCGGGATCCTGGGGAACGTCTACGAACATGAGCTGTCTCAGGTTCGCCAGGATGCGGGCAGGCTGCGATGCGGGCGGCCGGTCGGGATGCCGGCGCGTCTCCTTCTCCACCGCCGAAATCAGCTTCTCGAGTTGAAGAAGCAGTGCCGGATGAAACCCGATCCGCCAATCGTTCACAACCAGCAGGTCGGTACCCGGTTCGGCGGCAGGGCTGTTTTCAGATTTCGAACTCCCCTTCGATGGGGGCATCGTAGTCGACCTCGATTCCGGCGGTCAGGTCCTCCAGGTAGGCGGCGAACCCACGCGTGGCAAAAACAACCCGCTCCTTGTTCGCTGCGATGTCGTCTTCAAGAAGGGCCAGAAAGCCGTCCAGCGCCGGGTCTTCTTCGTCCGCCGTCACCTTGCGGATGATGACCTGATCCTGCTCGATCTGGTAGGCGATCTGATCTCCCGCCCGAAGTCCGAGCGCCTTGCGAACTCCGCTCGGCAACGTGGTCTGCGACCGCGCCGTCACCTTGCTGGCCAGGAACGGCATCGCTCCTTCCGGCATTGTCGGGGCGTGCTTCCGTGGATTGGGCTTCACGGCGGCCTTCTTCAACGAACGAGTTTTTGGCTTCGCCGTCTGGCTGGAACGGTCGGCCTGCTTCGGCACGGGAACCTCTTCGAACGCGTGTGCAATGCATTTGCATTGTACGCTAACCGGGCGATCGAAGCGGCGCAAGCACATTCCGCGGGCTCTCCCTCATGGTACGGGCGCACCGGTGCTGTCCGCAATGTCCGGGCGGCCCGGCTGCCAGGTGCGGTTCAAGTTACTGAAGGAAAGCGGTTTGCGCGGTGTCGGCTTCGGTATGCAAACAGCCCCGCGCCACTCCCATGGAGTGGCGCGGGGCTGCTGCTTCTGTTGTCAGGTGCGGAGACTTCCTACGGATCGCTGCAGTCGCGTTTGTAGCCGCAGTTGGGGCAGACGATCTTGCAGTTGTGGTCGTACATCGCGGTGCCGCACAACTCGCACTCGTGCACGGACGGGATCTCGCGCTTGATGAACAACGGCGCGCTCCGCTCCACGGCCGGCGGCGCGTCCGTGGGTGGCGGATCATCCGACGTCGCCCGATCCGCCGGCGGCGCGGCACCGGCGGACTGGGCCGCGGACGAGCGCGCCGCGTGCAGGCGTGCGCACCAGCTCGGATCGGCGAAGTGGCTCATGCGAGTCGGGAAAAGAGTCGTCGGGCCGGGATGGATGTGGAGCGAGGGAGGGTCAGTTGGGGGCGCCGACCCGCCGCTGCACCTCTTCCAGCAGCCGACGGGGGTCGCACGGCTTGTTCAGCCAGCCATCGCAGCCGGCATCGCGCGCGCGCTTTCCCACCGAGCCGTACGGGTGCGCGCTCACGATTACGATGGGAATGTCCGAAGTCTCAGGGTCGCCCTTGAGCACCGCCGTCGCCTCGATGCCGTCCAGCCCCGGGACGGAAATGTCCATCAGGATCAGGTCCGGGTGCACCTCGCGCGCACGCCGCAGCCCTTCCAGCCCATCGCCCGCCGCCACCACGCGGTACCCCTGGTGCTCCAAGTACGCCGTAGTGATGGCGCGCATTTCCAACTGATCTTCCACGATCAGCACAGTACGGGGAGGAGCCCCGTGCAGAGCAGTTCTCATCAGATATACCTCCGGAGCCTGCAGCAAAGGTACAACCGACAAGTCGTTGTGCGCCATGGTCTAAGCCAATGTTTTCACCTGATACGGTAGCAGGGATCAGGCGCTACTCGCGGGAGGCGCGCTCAATGACGAGAATCTGCGGATCCAGCTGGTCGACTTCTTCCTGCCGCCCGTCGTCCCAGCGAACGACGGCGTAGAGCGCGAGGGCGTCCACCACGCTCCCCTCGCTTCCCGTCGCGTGGCGCACCACGTCGCCCGTCCGCATGAAGTGCGCGGACTCCAGTTGCATCGTTCGCCGCTCCCGGTGTGGTGAGTGGGTGGCCGCGACCGCCGCGGCGCGGGGACAACTTGACGCCCCAAGGCGCCCCGGGGCAACTTCCCCGGCCGCCGCGCCCGCCCGGGCCGGCCCTGTCACCGCGGAACACACACGATGGTGGACGCCCCGCTGGAAATCGAGACCGACCGCCTGCTCCTGCGCACGCTCGGGCCGGGGGAGGAGGCCGCGCTGCAGGAGATGTTCACGCGGTGCGCGGACCACTTCCGCATCCTTTCCGGGCTCCCCGCGCCGGACCCGGACGCCGCCGCGCGCGAGATCGCCGGGTGCGCGGCCACGCCGGGGCGCGACGTGGCGCTGCTGAGCCTGGTGCAGACGGGCGAGGCCGTGGGCGCCATCGGCTGGTGGGCGGGCAATCCCGAGGCGGACAAGGCGCTCATCGGCATGGTGATGATCGCCCCCGAGCACCGCCGCCAAGGGCTGGCGCGGGAGGCGCTTTCCGGGCTGCAGGTGTGGCTGGTGGGGCGGGGTATGCGCGCGCTTCGGACCGCCTTTCAGCGCCGCCGCCTCCCCGTGCACCCCATCGTGCGCGGGCTGGGGTTCCGGGAGATGAGCATTCGCGACCACGCCGCGCTGGGCCTGGGATCCGCCGGCATCAGCCTGTGGGAAAAGCCGCTCGCCTGATGGCGCGAATCGTCTGCACCTTCACCCTGCCTGACGAAGCGGTCGATCTCCTGCGCCCGCTCGGCCCGATCGCCGGGCCGGAGGGGTGGCGCGAGTCGCTGGCGGACGCGGAGGCGCTGCTCTGCCTGATGACCGAGCGCGTGGACGCCGATCTGCTCGCCGCCGCGCCGCGTCTCCGCATTGTGGCGAACGCCGTCGTCGGCTACGAGCACGTGGACCTCGCCGCCTGCCGCGCGCGGGGCGTCACCGTCACCAACACGCCCGGCGTGCTCACGGACGCCACGGCGGACGTGGCGTTCGCGCTCATCCTCGGCACGCTGCGCGGGGTCTCGTCCGCCGAGCGCAGCGTGCGGGAGGGCGGCTTCGACGGGTGGCGGTTCGATGGCTACCTGGGCGCGGACCTGGCCGGCCGCACGCTGGGAATCTACGGGATGGGGCGCATCGGGCAGGCGGTGGCGCGGCGGGCGGCGCCGTTCGGCATGCGCGTCATCTACCACTCCCGCACGCGGCTGGACGCGGCGGCGGAGGCGGCGCTCGGCGCACGGTGGGTGGAGTTCGACGAGCTGCTGTCGTCCAGCGACGTGCTGAGCCTGCACGCGCCTTTGACCCCGCAGACGCGCCACGTGATCGACGCGGACGCGATGCTGCGGATGCGGCGCGGCGCGTTCCTCATCAACACCGCGCGCGGCCCGCTGGTTGACGAGGCGGCGCTGGTGGACGCGCTGCGCGACGGGCATCTCGCGGGGGCGGGGCTGGACGTGTACGAGCGCGAGCCGGCCGTCCATCCCGGCCTGCTGGACCTGCCCAACGTGATGCTGCTTCCCCACATTGGCTCCGCGACGGTGGAGACGCGCGGACGGATGGCGATGCTGGCCGCGCGCAACGTCCACGCGGTGCTTTCCGGCCAGCCCCCGCTCACGCCGGTGGGCTGATGGACGAGCGCCGCGCCGCCGCCCTACGCATCTTGGACGCCGCCCTTCGCGCCGCGGACCCGCGTGCCGCCGTCCTCCGCGCGCTCGCCATCGACGGCACCCGGTTGCGCGTGGCGGACCAGGAGGAGATCGACCTGAAGGTGGTGGACCGCGTGCTGCTGGTGGGCGCGGGAAAGGCGGCTGTGGGGATGGCGCGCGGCGCGCTGGAGGTGTTCGGCGGATGGATCGCGGAGGGCTCCCTGACCACGCGCCATGGCGGCGGCGCGGACCTGCCCGGCATCGAGGTGTGGGAGGCGGCGCATCCCGTTCCCGACACGGGCGGGCTGGCCGGCGCCGCGGACGCGCTCCGTCTCGCGCGCGCCGCGGGGCCGCGCGACCTGGTGCTCTGCCTGCTGAGCGGCGGTGCGTCGGCGCTGTGGCCGGCGCCGGTGGCGGGGGTGTCGCTCTCCGACCTGCAGCGGGTGACCGAGCGCCTCGTCCGCTGCGGCGCGCCGATCGCGGAGATCAACTGCGTCCGCAAGCACCTGTCGCGCATCGCGGGCGGGCGGCTTGCGCAGGCGGCGGCCCCCGCGCGCATCGTCACGCTCGCCATCTCCGACGTGGTGGGCGGCGCGCTGGACGCCATCGGATCCGGCCCCACCGTGCCCGATCCCACGACCTACGAGGACGCGCTGGAGGTGCTGGACCGGTGGGAGGTGGACGCGCCCGCATCCGTGCTCGCACACCTGCGCCGGGGCGACGCGGGGCAGATCGCGGACACGCCCGACGACTTCGACCCCGCGTTCGCGCGCGCCTCCGCGTACGTGATCGCGAGCAACGCCGACGCCCTGCGCGCGGCGGCGGACGAGGCGGCGCGCCTGGGCTGGGATGCGCGCGTGGTGGCGGATGACGTGGAGGGCGACGCGCGCTCCGTGGGCGAGCAGGTGGCGCGCCTGGGGCTGGAAACGAGAGCGGAACGTTCGCCGCGCCCCATCGCGCTCCTGCTGGGCGGAGAGACGACGGTGGCGGTAAAGGGTGGCGGCCGCGGCGGGCGCAACCAGGAGCTCGCGCTGGGCGCCGCCCTGGAACTGAGCGGCGAATCCGGCATCCTGGTGGCCAGCGCCGCGACGGATGGCGTGGACGGCCCCACGGACGCGGCGGGCGGCTTTGCGGATGGCGGCACGGTGGCGCGTGGCGAGGCGGCCGGGCTGGACGCGGACGACGCGCTGCGCCGCAACGACGCGTATCCCTTTCTGCGCGCGGCGGGCGACCTGATCGTCACCGGCCCCACGGGCACCAACGTCAACGACATCATCGTCGTCCTTGTCGATCCCGCATCGCCGGACTGAAAAAGACTGCTCACATCGGGCGGAGGAACAAGAGACAGCAACGAGCCGCTGTTCCGTCGTTCTCCCTCTGTGTCTCCGTGCCTCTGTTAGAGATTGCAGTTCGTCATCATCACCGAAAGCACGTACGCATGAGCAGCACGCGAGAATACGGTGACATGCCGGCCGAGGAGTTCCGCCGCCATGCGCACCAGGTGGTGGACTGGATGGCGGACTACCTGGCCGGCGTCGGCGAGTATCCCGTCCTCGCGCAGGTGCGCCCGGGCGAGGTCGCGGCGCGGCTCCCGGCCTCCGCGCCAGACGCGGGCGAACCGGTAGACGACATCCTGCGGGACTTCCGGGACGTCATCATCCCCGGGGTGACGCACTGGAATCACCCGGACTTCTTTGCGTACTTCAGCATCACGGGGAGCGGCCCGGGGATTCTGGGCGAAATGCTGGCGGCCGCGCTGAACACCAACGCCATGCTGTGGCGCACCGGCCCCGCGCAGACGGAGCTGGAAGAGCGCACCCTGGACTGGCTGCGGCAGATGATGGGGCTGCCGGAGGGCTTCCACGGCACCATTCAGGACACCGCCTCCATCAGCACGCTCATCGCCATCGCGGCGGCGCGCGAGGCGGCGGGGCTGGACGTGCGCGAGGAGGGGATGAGCGGGCGCGACCTGCCCCGGCTGCGCGTCTACGCGTCGGAAGAGGTGCATTCGTCCATCGAGAAGGCGGGGATCACCCTGGGCCTCGGGCGCGCGGGAACCCGCAAGATCCCGACGGATGACCGCTTCCGGATGGATCCCGCGGCGCTGGAGCGCGCCATCGCCGAGGACCGCGCGGCGGGAATCCTCCCGCTTGCCGTCATCGCCACGACGGGAACGACGTCGACGAGCAGCATCGACCCGGTGCGTGAGATCGCGGACGTGTGCGAGCGGCAGGGCGTGTGGCTGCACGTGGACGCGGCGTACGGGGGATCGGCGGCGCTGGTGCCGGAGCTTCGCGGCGTGCTGGACGGGGCGGAGCGCGCGGACTCGCTCGTGGTGAATCCGCACAAGTGGATGTTCGTTCCCATCGACTGCTCGGTGCTGTTCACGCGCCGGCCGCAGATCGTGCGCCGCGCCTTTTCCCTCGTCCCCGAGTACCTGGTGACGCCGGAGGGCGAGGGCGTCACCAACCTGATGGACTACGGGCCCGCGCTGGGCAAGCGCTTCCGCTCGCTGAAGCTGTGGATGACGCTGCGCTACTTTGGCGCGGAAGGGATGGCCTCGCGCATTCGCGAGCACGTGCGCCTCGCGCGGCTGCTGGCGGAGTGGATCGACGCGGAGCCGGAGTGGGAGACGGTGGCGCCGGTGCCGCTGAGCCTGGTCGTCTTTCGCCACGCGCCGCGCGGGCTGGACGACGCGCAGGCGGACGCGCACAACGAGCGCATCCTGGCGGCCGTGAACGCCGGCGGGCGCGCGTACCTGAGCCACACGCGCGTGCGGGGCCGGCTGGCGCTGCGCTTCGCCATCGGCAACCTGCGCACGACGGAGGCGCACGTTCGCGACGCGTGGAGTCTGCTCCGCCGTACGGCAGCAGAAACGACGGCGGATGCTTGACACCGTCCCGCACTCCGCGCGAGAATGACGGAGCCGTACCGCGCCCCGCCCGGGGCGCTCCCCGCCGTTCCCGCCCCGCAGGATCGCTCCCGTGCAAAGCTCTTCCACCGACTTCGACCAACTGTTTGCCCGTGAGCGCTGGACGGTCATGCGCGAGCGGCACCGGCAGGCCATCCGCATGCGCTGGTTCCTCGTGGTGCTCGCCGTGGGGATGGCGGCCGTGGGGCAGGCGACGGGCTCGCTTTCCATCACCCTGAACCAGGCGCTGGCCCTCAGCGCGGTGAACGTGGCCGCGAATGCCATCGTCTGGCGGCTGGAGCGCAGCGGCCGCTTTGCTCCCTGGCAGTTCTGGGGCGTGCAGGCCGTGGACACGCTGGTGCTCTCCGTGTTCGCCGCCTTTCTGGGCGAGCGCGGCTACCTGATCCTTCCCTATCTCGTCTTCGCCGTCGGCGGCTACGCGCTGGGAATGCCGCGCGCCGCACGGATGCAGCTCCTTCAGGGCGCCATCGGCTACGCGATCGGGCGCTGGTTCGGGCTCGAGGGGCGGGGCGGAGCGGAAGCGTGGGTCATCGTCCTGGAACTGCTCTTTCTGCTGGGCACCGGATGGCTGGCCATGCAGGGCCCCATCGCCTACACCCGGCGGCTGCGGCGCGTGCGGCAGGCGCTGGCCCGCGCGCAGGAGGGCGACTTTACCACCCGGCTTCCGGACCGCCACCTGGACGACATCGGATTCCTGTCCGTCTCCGTGAACGCCATGTCGCAGACCGTGGGCGAGATGGTGCGGCAGATCCAGGAGAACGCCCGCGCGGTCGCCTCGCTCAGCGAAGTGCTTGCGGGCACGGTGGATGAAGTGCAGTCCGCCGCGCGGGTGATCGGCGACAACGCCACCGCGGTGGCGGACGAGGCGGCGCAGCAGATGGAGCTGCTGGGCGGCAGCGAGCGCGCGGTGGACGCGCTGGCGGCGGAGAGCTCAGCGCTGCGCGCGGAGGCCACGCAGTCCACCGAGGTCGCGCGCGGGCTGCGGGTGGAAGCGGAGGCGCACGCGGAGCGGGTGGAGCGCGCCGGCTCGCTGCTGGTGGGCTTTGGGGACGACTACCGGCGGCTGGAACTGGCGGTGGACGCGCTGGAGGCGGCCGGGGCGCGGGTGAGCGGGTTCGTGAGCGCCATCCAGGAGATCGCGGAGCAGACCAACCTGCTCGCCCTGAACGCCGCGATCGAGGCCGCGCGCGCGGGGGAGCAGGGGCGGGGATTCGCGGTTGTGGCGGGAGAAGTGCGGCAGCTCGCCGCGCAGTCCGCCAGTTCCGCGGCGGAGGTGTCCGCCGTGGTGGAGCAGACGGCGCATGCCCTGGCGGAGGTGCGGGAGCGGCTGCACGCGGGCGGCGCGCGCATCGGCGGGGTGGGCGAAGTGGCGGGTGCCGGGCGCGATTCGCTCGGCAGCATCGTGGCGGGGCTGGGGCGCACGGTGGACTTCATCGAGCGCATTACGGGGGACGTGGACCGGCAGGCGGAATCCATGACGGCGCTGCGCACGGACGTGGCCCGCGTGCGCGCCATCGCCGGCACCTCGCTGGAGCGCGCCCGCCGGGGCGCCGCCGCCGCGGACGAGCAGCGCCGCGCGATGGAGCACCTGGCGGAAACCACGCAGCGCACCGCGGGTACGGCGGGGACGCTGGACGCCCTGGCCGCCCGCTTTCGCGCCGCGGAGGCGGGGCCGGCCGTGGAGCCGCGCATGGTTCCCGCGTCCGCCGCGCCCGCGCCGCGCGAACCCGCCCTGGCCGCGGCCACCTGATTTCGTTCGACCGTGAGGTGCCCATGATCCCCGATCCCCCTTCCGCCGGCGACGGCCGCTCCGGACCCGCCGTGCGCGACCGGCTGGAACAGCTGGGCCAGCTTTCCGCGGAGCTGCTGCACGACCTGGCGGACGTGGCGTACGCGCTGGAGCAGCGCACCCGGCTGGCCGCGGCCGAGGCGCGCCGGGGACGTCCCGCGGTGGCGGAGCTGGAGCGCACGGTGGAGGCGAGCGCGGAGCTGGGCGCCATGCTGCGCGACACCATCGACACCCTGCGCGGCGCCGCGGTGTCGCCGGAGGTGGCGTGGGATCCGCGGGCCACGGTGGAGCGCGCCGTACGCCGCTTTGTGCCCGTCAGCGGGCCGGCGGAGGTGCGGCTGGTGTGCGACCTGCCGCCGGGGACCACCATGGGCGGGCGGGAAAGCTTTCTTTCGCGACTGGCGACGCACCTGCTGCTGGGGGCGGCGCGGCGGTCGCGCGGGCACGTGCTGGTGGAATTGACGGTGGACCCGGCGGACACTTCCGGGATCCTGCTTTCCGTGTGCGACGACGGGCCCGCGCCGGAGGGGAGCGCGCCTGCGCCGCACCCGCGGCCGTCCGCGAGCGACGGGTGGCGGCCGGGCATCGTATCGTGGCTGGTGGGGCAGCTGAACGGAGGGGTGCGCAGCCGCCCCGCGCGGGCGCCCGGCGGGTCCGGGCTGGAGATCCGGCTCCCGGCCCGTGTCCCCTGAGGAGCGATGCGGGGTGGATTGGACGATTTTTCTTGACAAAGCTCGGCGCGCCTCTTATCTAGGCGCAGCAACACGGCACAACCTCCGCACGTGGCCCCGCTGGCAGCCCAGAACGTCCCCGGTCAATCCCGCACCATCCGGTTTCCCGAAGGACCAGACTCCCAGCTTCACCGAGTGGATTCGCGGCCGTCCGCACTGGCGGATGCGCCGAGCCTACATAGCGTTCCCCGTCCGGGGAACGATCGCCGCGCGCCGGGACGGTCCGGCGCCGGACACCGGCGCGGATAAGCCGCGCCTCGTACATGCTCACCGCAGCAGCAGGAGTAGGAGATGGATCGTTCGACCGGGAAGGTCAAGTGGTTCAATGACGCCAAGGGCTTCGGCTTCATTGAGCGCGATGGTGGCAGGGACCTGTTCGTGCATTTCTCCGCCATCAAGCAGGAAGGCTTCAAGTCGCTGACCGAGGGCGAGACGGTGGAGTTCGACATCGTCGATGGCCCGAAGGGTCCGGCTGCCGAGAACGTGACCCGCGTCGGCGCCTGATTGCTGCGGTAGAAGCTGCGATTCGCGGCTGACGCCGTTGTCTGAGGGATGAGAAAAGGCCGGAGCGGCGACGCTCCGGCCTTTTCGTGTTTCTGTTGCTGTGGAAACGGCTATCCTCTAACAGAGGCACAGAGACACAGAGGAGGAGAACCCCCACCGAAGCCAGGAATGCTCGATGATCCTGTTTCTCCCTGTTTTTTTCTCCGTGTCTCTGTGCCTCTGTTAGAGCCCAATCAGGTTTCCGTTGGCGGGCCCTCGCCCAGGCCGGTGCGGAAGTCGCGCGGCTCGCCCTCGGGGGGCAGGCCTCCGACGCGGCGGACGTACTTGACCACTTCGATGGCCATGGCGCGAAGGAAGCCGGCTTCGCGCTGGTCCGGGTCCGCGCGGCGCACCAGCTCGCGAAAGGTCCGCATCACGCTTTCCGTCTGCCGGCTCTTGAAGAAGTCCACCGCCCACAGCGCGCGCTCGGAATCCTGGAACAGGCGCTCCAGCATGGCGATGTCCGCCGGCGGGGCGTCCCGGCGCGGCGGGCGGAACTCCAGATCCGCGCCCTCGGCCGCCATCCACATCTCGTACGCCATCACCAGCACCGCCTGCGCCAGGTTCAGCGACGCGTGGTGCGAGGTGGGGATGATGCAGGTGCGGTGGCACAGGTCCAGTGCCTCGTTGCTCAGCCCGTGGTCTTCCCGCCCGAACAGCAGCGCCACGGGGCCGGTCTCCCCCGCCGCAGCCGCCGCGCCGCGCGCCAGCAGTTCCGGCGCGATGGCCCGCGGCCGCGCCACGGCCCGCTTGGCCCGGCGTGGGCGCGCCGTCATTCCCACCACGTACGAGCAGTCGCCCAGCGCGCTCTCCAGCGAATCGTGGATCTCCGCGCGCGCCACCACGTCCTGTGTGCCGTGCGCGATCCCCTCGATGCGGTACGGGTCCCACAGTTCCGGCTGAATCAGGCGGATGCGGCTCAGCCCGAAGTTCTTCATCGCGCGGATGGTGCCCGCGATGTTCACGTAGTCCTGCGTCTGCCACAGGACCACCACGATCCCCTCCAGCGCCGCGCGCCCCGCGCCGCCCTGCCCGTCGTCCGGGGCTTCGTCCAGATCCGTCATCTCCCTCAATCCGTTCCGGGAGCAGGCAGCGCCGCCTCGCCGCCGCCGCTCCAGTGCACCGCCGCGCTGTCCAGCGGAATGGGAACCACCCACTGCCGCGTTCCCTCCAGGTCGGCCAGGTACGCGAACACCGTCCGTGCCTCCGTCGGCTCCAGCCGCGCCTCGGCCGTGAACGCGCCGCCGGCCACGGTGACTTCCGTGGGCCCGTACAGCACGTTGTGCCCGTCCTCCACCGAAAGCTGCAGCACCTCCGCGGAGCGGGTGCGGCCTGCGAGCGTGTAGACGCCCGGCTGCACCCTCCGCACCACGACCGTCAGCCCGGTATCCGACACGGGCGTGCTCATCCGCGGTGGCGCGATGGCCGTATCCACGCCCGCGGACTGGTTCACAGAAGGCGGAACGCTGTCAGTGGTCGATCGGCCGTCCGGTGCTTTCGCCCGGTCGCACGCGGCGAGCAGGATGGCGGCCAGCGCAATGGAAAGGGTGCGCATCGGTTCAGCTCCGAGCTGGCGGGGCGGGGGGATGCGCGGGGATGCAGACGGTGAAGGTGGTGCCTTCCGCGTTGCTGCGCGCCTCCACCGTGCCGCCGTGCTCGCGCACGATGCGCCGGCAGATGAACAGGCCCAGCCCCGTTCCCTCTTCGCCCGCCTTGGTCGTGAAAAGCGGGTCGAAGATGCGCGGCAGCAGTTCCGGCGGAATCCGCGGCCCGTCGTTCCAGAACTCCACCACCACGTCGCGGTCGTCCGCGGAGGCCGGGACCGCCCGCGCGGTGACGCGAACCGTGCCCCTCTCCCCCACGGCCTGCTCCGCGTTGACGAGGATGTTCAGGAACACCTGCTGAAGCTGGTGCCCGTCCCCGCTGATGATCGGCAGGTCGTCGGCCACGTCCACCTGCAGGTCCACGCCGCCGGTGGCCAGCTTGCGCGTCCGCATCCCGAGCGTGGCGTGCAGCACCTGCGCGACGTCCACGGGTATGCGCTCCGCCGGGTGCCGCCGCGCAAAGTTGAGCATGTCGGCCACGATGTGCGCGCACCGGTCCACCGCCGCCAGGATCTCGGCCAGGTGCTCCGCCGTTTGCGGGTCCTGCACGCGCCGCTGCAGCACCTGCGCGTGCCCGCTGATGACGGCAAGCGGATTGTTCAGGTCGTGCGCCACGCCGCCGGCCAGCAGCCCGAGCGTAAAGATCTTGTCGCGCTCGGCCAGGTGCTCTTCCATCTCCTGCCGCTCCGCCCACAGCCGCTGCGTGCGCAGGTGCGACTCGATGCGCGCCCGCAGCTCCGCGCCGCGGAACGGCTTGCCCACGTAGTCGCTGGCCCCGGCGTCGAATGCGGCGTAGATGCTTTCCGGGTCCGTCCGCGCCGTCACCATCAGGATGGGGAGGCGCAGCGCGTCCCACCGCTGGCGGGCGGAGTGGCACACCTCCAGCCCGCTGATGCCGGGGAGCATCCAGTCCAGCAGCAGCAGGTCCGGCGGCCCCTGCTCGTCCAGAATGCGCAGCGCCGTTTCGCCGTCGGGCGCCACGGTGACGCGGTAGCCGGAGTGCTCCAGAATCATCCGCAGCACCCGTGCGGCGGACGGATCGTCTTCCGCCAGCAGCAGGTGCGCACCGGCGCCGGCCAGCCGCTCCGCGTCGCTCACAGCAGCGGCTCCGGGCCGGCGAGGCGCGCGGCCGCCTCCGCCTCGGGCAGGGACAGGAGCGCGATCAAACGGTCCTCCGGAATTTCGCGCCGCTCGGTGGTAAAGACGCGGAAGGCGCGGGCGCTCAGGTACAGGTCGTCCGACACGCGCGGCAGGTGCAGCCCCGCGCGCCCGCCATGGTCCGAAAGCCGCTGCACGGCGCCTGCGCGGCGCAGCAGGAGCAGGTTCAGCCCCAGCATCCTTGGTTTTTCCGGATAGTCCACCAGCACGCACCCTTCGTCCAGCCCCAGCTCCGACGCCAGCCGCGCCTCCAGCGCGCCGCGCAGGTCCGGACGCGCGCCGATCCAGGCGTCGCCGGGAAGGCCGCGCAGCTCGTCCGCGGGAACCTCCATGGCCCGCTTGGGAAGGCGGCGGCGGCGCACGGCGGGGATCCACCGCTCCGCCACGCGCCGGCTGGCCGGGTCCTCGCGCCCCTCGGCCCGCAGCTCCAGAATGGTCATCAGCCGCTCGTCGGACTGCCCCACCAGCTCTTCCGCCGTCACCACGCCGCCCAGCAGCGCGTCGTGCACCAGCCGCTTGTACAGCGCCGTGGCCGAGCGGACCGCGTGGTGCCAGTAGACGTTGCGGAACATCTGGTACTTGGAGAAGAGCAGCGATTCCAGCGCGGACAGCCCTTTTTCGTGGATGCCGATTTCTACCCGCCCCGTCCGCGGCTCGGGGAGCAGGGTGATGGCGTTCAGTAGCCGGTCCACGTCCACCTCGCCGTACGGCACGCCGCAGAAGCGCGCGTCGCGGCGCAGGTATTCAAGCTTGTCCAGGTCCAGGCTCCCCGACACCAGCCCCTGCAGCGGAGATGCGGAGCGGCCGCGGATCAGGTCGGCGATGCGCGCCGGGGCGTCGGGGGACAGTTCCAGGAGCGCGGCGCGGATGCCGTCCGCGTCCAGAAAGCGGCCGGCGAGCTCCTCGTGGTCGGCGCTCACCAGTTCCTCGCCCAGTTCTTCCAGCGCGTGCGAGAACGGGTAGTGCCCGATGTCGTGCAGCAGCGCGGCGTACGGCACGATGCGGCAGTCCACCGGATCCACCCCCGCCAGTTCGCCGCGCTCGCCCAGCACGCCGAGCGCCATGCGGGCCAGGTGGTACACGCCGAGCGCGTGGTCGAACCGGGTGTGCGTGGCGCCGGGGTACACCAGGTACGCCAGCCCCAGCTGCCGGATGTGGCGCAGCCGCTGGAATTCGGGCGTGTCGATAATCCGGAGCGCCACCGCGTCCAGACGAATGGTGTTCCAGAGCGGGTCGCGTACGACCTCGAACTCGCGCGGGGGCTCGGATGCGGGTAGGCTCATGCGGGGGCGGAGTGTACCCGCGCGGGCGGAGCGCGTCAAGCGATTCCGCGCGATGCGATCCGACCCGGCCACGTTGGGAACAGATGGGATGGTTGGAGGGGGAGCCGGGTGAAGGAGGCGGAGTTCCACGGCGGCCCCCACCCGGGCCGGCACCACCGGCCCACCCTCCCCCAAAACGGACTGGGGGAGGGCTGGTGGACGAATGGATCGGTGCGGGCTGAGCGGATGAATCCGCCGCAACAACGGCTGAAAGCCTCACGGTACTAGCTGTGAGGCTGTGCCTGCGCGGGGTCGGCGTCCGGCGCGGGGAGCGGGCAGGGCTGAGCGAATGAATTCGCCGCGACAACGACGGAAAGTCCCCCCCAACAGACGGGGGGACTTCACCTGCACTCTCCGGAGCACACCGATCCGCAGTTCTCCCCTCTCCGTGCGGCAGTTTGCACGGGGAGGGGCCGGGGGAGGGGCCCGCGCGGAGCGCGGCGCCGTTCCCGCCCGAAGCCCTCCTGAGGGGATGAATCCGCCGCTCGAGAAGCGGTAAGCCCCGACTCGTGGCCGCTGACGCGCCCACGATCGAGGCTTCAACCGATTACATATCGCTGGCGTCGTTTTCGCGCGTCCAGCGAGGTTGGAACGGGCGAAAAGTAGATCCTTCGTCGGCGCCACGGGTCGGCGCGGCGGTAAGTTCGTCCGGCGCCTCCTCAGGATGACAAGTCCTTTGGTACGCAATAGGTTACAGCTTCGTACCGCACGCCGCGACCGGGATGCGCACCGAAGCCGCGGATGCAGTCAGCGCAGGCGGCGCGAAGGCGGACTTCGTGTTTTTCGAGGCGCGGTTTCAACCGCCGGACAAGGCCCGAGGCCCCACGCCGAACCCTGCACCGCGCCGAACGGCTCCCCCTCTCCCGCGGAGCGGGCGGAGGGGGTTGGGGGGAGGGGGCCCCAGCCCCGCCGCACGACCCTCTCTCGACCGCACCGTGATTTGCCGTTCTCCCCTTTCCGCGTGGAGTTTGCACGGGGAGGCCTGGGAGAGGGTCCCAAGCTCTCGACGAGAACGGAAAACGGGGCGGCACCCGCAACCGGATGCCGCCCCGTCCTCCATCCATCCCGCAATCCTACCGCTCGATGGGCAGGCGCACCGCGTTGCCCCACTCCGTCCACGAGCCGTCGTAGTTGCGCACGTTCTCGTACCCCAGCAGGTACCGCAGCGCAAACCACGTGTGGCTGGAGCGCTCGCCGATGCGGCAGTAGGCGATGGTATCCTCGCCCGGGCGCAGGCCGGCGCCTTCCTCGTACAGCGCGCGCAACTCCTCCGCCGGGCGGAACTCGCCCGTGTCGGGATTCACCGCGCGCGCCCAGGGCACGTTGCGCGCGCCCGGAATGTGGCCGCCGCGCATGGCGCCTTCCTGCGGGTAGTCCGGCATGTGCAGCTTTTCGCCGCTGAACTCCTCGGGCGAGCGCACGTCGATCATCTGCCCCTTCCGCTTCACGTGCGCCAGCACGTCTTCGCGGAACGCGCGGATGGCGGAATCGTCGCGCACCGGCATCCGGTACTCCGTGGCGGGATACGAGGGCACTTCGTCCGTCATCCCCCGGTTCTCGTCCACCCACTTCTTGCGCCCGCCGTCCATCACCCGCACGCGCTCGTGGCCGAACAGGCGGAACACCCAGAGCGCGTACGTGGCCCACCAGTTGTTCTTGTCGCCGTAGAAGATCACCGTGGTGTCCGGCGTGATCCCCTTTTCCGACATGAGCCTGGCGAACGCCTCCGCGTTCAGGTAGTCGCGCATGTACTCGTCCTGCAGGTCCACGTGCCAGTCCAGGCGAACGGCGCCGGGAATGTGCCCCATGTCGTACAGCAGGACGTCTTCGTTGCTTTCCACCAGCCGGATGTCGGCGTCGGTCATGTGCGCGGCCACCCACTCGGTGGAAACGAGCGCCTCGGGGTGCGCGTAGCCGCGCCTTTCGATCGGCAGCGATCCGGTGGACATGTGTTCTCCTGTAGGGCAAGCGAGCGCCGCGCATCCATCCGCGGTTCCGGGGAGGCGGATGCTACCCGCGGGCGCGGGCACTGTCAAGCAAACGTCCTGTTCTCGGCATGCAGAACCGCCCGGCACCGTGTGGCGCCGGGCGGATCCGCGCATCTGCGTCCGCGTGCGTGGGTCAGTCGTTGCACCAGTAGTAACCGGAGCACGGGCAGTACGACTCCCACGTGCAGAACTCGTACGTGGGCGGCTTCATGTGCGCGTTCACCGTGCCCGGGCGCGGGTCGTCCTTTTCGCTCGGGCGGAACGAGACGACGTCGAGTTGCTCCACGGCCAGCTTCAGCTTCTTCATGGTGCCCTCCATCGGGGGGATGTGGATGTGCGGGGGATGGAGACGAATCGACTCCTTTGCCGCGCATATTTACGATGCAGGATTCGTGCTGGCGCTCTGGATGGGTGCAGGGCGAACGGGCGGCGCACGCAGTTCGCCACAAACGCACGAACCGCCCGGCGCCGTGTGGGCGCCGGGCGGCCGATGGTCTTGTCGACGACGGGCGGATCAGCTCGCGCCGCCCTCGGCTTCGCGCACGGCGCGCTCCGCGGCGGCAAAGCCGATCTTGCTGTGCGTGCCGTCGCAGAACGGCTTGTTCACCGACGCGCCGCAGCGGCACAGGTTGTACTTCTTGCCGGGCTCCAGGTTGTACTCCTGCCCGTCCGCGTCGATCAGGCGAAAGGGGCCTTCCACCAGGAACGGTCCGTTGTTCTTGGCCTTGATGGTCACCGCGGGCTGCGCCCCGGCTTCATTCATTTCCGACATCTCGTGTGTCCGCTGGTCAGGTTGGGTACCGCCATTCCGCGCGATCCGGCGTCAGGCCGGAAAGGCGGCGTTCACCATCCACAGAACGCCGATGCCGGCGCTTCCCACCGCGGTAAGCGCACGCAGCGCGCCGGACAGCGCCGGCCCGCGGTGCCCCGCATGGTCAAACACCAGCCCCGCCACTACGGCGTACAGCGCCATGGCCACCGTGGTCCCCACGCCGAACAGGAACAGGTAGCCTGCGGCCTGCAGCGGCGACCCCGCGGCCGTGGCGGAAACGGCCGCGACCAGCGGCGCCGTTCCCGACAGCCCGTGCGCCATCCCGACCCAGAGCGAGCCGTGCCGGTGCGAGTGGCCGTGCGCGTGCGCGTCGTCCGCCGGCGCACCCGCGTGGGCCATGCGGTGCGCGCGGTCGTGCAGCACGCTCCACAGCAGCCATCCGCCCAGCCCCAGCAGCATGGCGCCCACGCCGAATTCCAGTCCGCGGGCCAGCAGGTCCGGCAGGCGGATGTCGAGGGCGATCAGGATGCACCCCACCACCAGGATGGCGGCGGAGTGGCCGATGCCCCACCGCACCCCAAAGCCCACGGCCTGCAGCGGGCGCGGGCGGCGCGACACGAAGGTTGTGACGGCGGCCATGTGGTCCGGCTCCAGCGCGTGCGCAAAGCCGGCGACCAGGGCGGTGAGCGGGGCGAGAACCTGCAGCGAATCCATGATGCGGAGCGGGCGGAAACAAAGGGCGCGCCGCGGTGCGTGCGGCGCGCAAGTGTACCCGATCGGGGGCGGGCCGTCAACGACGGCCGCGCTTTCCAGGGGTCCCGGGGTGTGGCGCCACGGCCGCCGTCGTGCGCGCCTCCTCTCCGCGGTTCAGAAGCGCAGTGGATAGGTGACGAACGAGTCGAACGCGACGCCGTCCAGCGTGGCGGGAAGAAACTTCATCCGCGCCGCGATCTCTTCGACGTTGGCATCCAGATACGCATCGCCCGTGGGGCGCAGCACGGCAGCCCATGAAACCAGACCTTCACGGTTCACGACCAGTCGCAGCAGGGCCACGGGCCGGGCCGCTCCCTGCGCCTGCTGCGCCCGGAGTGGGTGCAAAACCATGAGCCGCGAGGTGATCTCGCTGATTTCGCTCACGTTGTCCAACTCGGGAACGCAGCGCTGCTTGCGCGGCGCCAGCACCGGCGTCTCCATCCCCGGGCGCAGCAGCGACTGAAAGGTGCGTCGCCGCGGCGTGGCGGTCAGGTACCGCTCCACGCGGGCGGTCACGGCGCGCGTCGTCGCCTCGTCCACCAGGGCGTCCAGAACGTGGATGTCGCGGCGGGTGCTGTCCTGGTCCACCATCACCAGCACGGGCTCCGTCTGCCCGCTGGCGCGGATCATGGTGTTCAGCTCGGCGTTCAGCGCCCGCTGGTCGCGCACCTGCGCCGGCGTGAGCACCTGCGCGGTGTCGGGCACGGCGGCGCAGCGCTGCGCCGGACCGGGAGCGGCCTGGGCGCGCACGGCCGGGGCAAGGACGACGGAGGCGAGAACCGCGGCGGAAAGCAGCTTCATGGAATGTCGCACGAGCGGAGGAGGAACGGATGTCGCCGCAAAATCTATCCACCCCCGTGCGCCCCGCCAACCCTCCGTCTTTCCCCCGTCCCCGACCCCCGTGCAGCCCCCGCGGTACCGGAGGAAGGCTGTTCAGCCGCGCCTGCGGACGCGAGCGGGGCAGCTCAGCGGACGATTCGCCAGCGCCCCACGGCCGGCGCGGCGACGGGCTGCGGCAGCGACTGCACGTACGCGATCAGCGCGTCCAGGTCGATCAGCGCCGTCCTCGTGGTGCGCCCCGCCGCCAGCGAGGTGTAGCGGTCGCCGCCGGTCGCCACGAACTCCGACAGCCCCAGCGTGACGCGGTCCGTGTCGCGCACCACGCGTCCGGACGACAGCCGGATCTCGCGGATGCGCGAGCCGGATGGCGCGGTGGAATCCCACGTGACCGTCATTCCGGAAACGTGTGCGTCCACGCGGCCGCCGGACACGGCGTTCTCCAGCGCCGCGCGAAGCTGCGCGCCGGTGACTTCCGTCGTCACGAGCGCGTTGGCAAAGGGCTGCAGCTCAAAGAAGTGGCCCCACGTCACCGTCCCCGCGGGAAGTTCCGCGCGGATGGATCCGTTGTTGATGATGGAGGCCTGCGCCCCCGTCTGAACGCGGAACGCGTCCGCCATCAGGTTGCCCAGCGCAAACTCGCCCCCCTCGCGGTCCAGTTCCGACCCCAGCCGGGCGATGGGGCGCTCCGTGAGCGGGCGCGCCTCGCGCTCGAACGCGGCCACGATGCGCGCCACCTGCGTGTCGGGCGTGACCTCGTCCGCGTACGGCGTGCGGATGGCGCGCGCGACCACCGCCGCGCGTCCGTCCCGCTTTTCCAGGTCCGTGATGCTGTAGGCCCGCGTGTACGACGACGCCTCGGCGATGGGAATACCGTTTTCCGTCGTCATCACCCGCGCGTGGCTGTGGCCGCCCACGATCAGGTCCACCGGCTCGGTGATGGCCCTCGCCACCTCCAGCAGTTCGCCGCTGCAGCCGGTGGAGAGCTCCTCCGGCGCGCGCCCGGGCTGCTCGCACAGTGCACCCACGTGCGCGGTGACGACCACGAAGTCCGCCCCGGCCGCGCGCGCCGCCCGGGCGGCCTCGTTGATGGCGGGCGCCTCGGGGCCGTACTCCAGCCCCGCCGTGCGCCCCACCAGCACCACCTCCGGCGTGGTCCGCAGCGCCACGCCAATGACGGCAATGCGCACTCCCCCGCGCTGCACCATCGTCCACGGCCGCACCCACGCCGGGTGCGTGCGCGTCCCCGCGACGAACAGGTTGGCCGCCAGCCAGGGGTAGCGGCTTTCGCCGACGCGGGCCGCCAGCGTGTCCTGCCCCCAGTC